>CAZJDL010000005.1:0-52032 GCA_964544755.1 uncultured Pseudomonadales bacterium
AGGGATTCAGCGGCCCTTGGAGTGCTGACGAACCTCTATCTGGGGATTTGGGTTAATATTGTGACTTGCTTTAGTAGCGGTCAGAGTGCTATCGCGATAGCGGAAAGTAATTGATCACACTGCTCGCCTGGAAAACCTGCAGGCGCCATGCATAAGGATACGAGCGCACTGCGCGAGCCTTTAGATGTAACGCGAGTAGTCTTTAAGGTCGTAATTCCCATCGGAAGGTGAACCGCTCTCCGCTGTACAGATCAAGTGTGGCATTTATGTGGTCAGCATTGTTTAACATTCGCTTAGGCAGCTTGGCGCGCAGCTGCGTAGTTCGACCTAACCGTCCAACATCTGGCGTGACTGGCCGCTTGAGGCCGGGCAACAACACTGAAACCGCGCTAATATTAGGCCGCCCCTGCCGGGTACTCAGCACCAGTCGAATACGCCCGTCTAAGCGATCCTTGCTATCCATCGACAAAAATATTTCACCGCTCAGGCCATGTGCCGAGTTCGTACCCAGGCTCAGTTCCTGGTCGGGAATATCAGGGCCAAGTTGCCGATCAAGCCAAAATATGCCGAATATCATCATGGCAAGCAAAATCGGCAGCGTGGCCCGTTGCGGCGAAGACATTCGCATGGTTTTGAGGCGCTTCCAGGTCAGCCAGACGCCGGATACCGATAACCCAGTCATTGCAAGCCCAAAAACAAACCAGATGAGCTTAGTTGCAAGACCACCCAAATACCCAAAGTGCAGCGGATCAGCCACTTCGTTTAAGTAAGAGATCCAGCCAATGTCGCTTGCGCGCTGAACCTTTATCACACTGGCATCCGCAGGATCCAGAAACACGCTATTTGCATGATCTCGAATCAGGAAATCCTTGTTTCGACCACTCACGGTCGCCGTTTGACCGGCCAATGCAGGGAATGCCACAAGGCGAGGTTCAAGTTCAGGGTACGCCTCCATGGCCGCCGCAATCAGCGTTTCAGCACTCGCAGCCGGGATGACCGGCCCGTAGGAGCTCAAGCGATTCTCGCTCACTGCAGGCCGTTCGGGTGCGAAGTGGTTACTTGTAAAAGACGAGCCAAACTCAGCAAGATACCAAATGCCTGTGATGATGATCACTACAAAAAACCAAGATGCCCACAAACCTGCTGCTTTGTGGGCGTCACCAATCGCCACTCTAACACCACGGCCCGTTCGCACCCGCATGGCCATCTTGCGCCACTTACGAGTTGTTTTGAGTCCGGTGTACATAGAGATCGCCAAAATAAACGCCAACGAGGTCACTATAGGCAAACCGATAATGTTGGGCATAAACAAGTAGCGATGCAGGTCTCGAAAAAAACGTTGTACTGTTAGTGTCTGCGTGGTTCCTGTCACCTCGCCGGTCCACTGGTTGACATGCAAGAAATAGACCTTGCCATACTCATCGATCATTCGCGCCCGGTAAGCAAACCAATCGTGCTTCATTGAACCAAGCGACTCCAGATTATGTGTGGGCCGATAGTTATGTATTGCTTCCTCCATCTTGCCCCAGCTAACCAGCGCATCACCCGGCGTGACACGCATATCTGACTGGATTAACCAATCAATTTCGTTAGAGATGGTTGCGAATGTGCCGGTAAACAACACTAAAGCCATTAGCGTTGCAAGATGAAACCCTACCCAGGTGTGCAGGGCGTAGAACTTTTTACGCCGGCTCTTGTCGCGAGTCACACCACCTGCGCTCACCGTTGCAACCTGGGGCGTCGTCATATTAATTGGCGCATGAGTTCTCGCGCTTTATAACGCGCAGTTGAATAGAGCACAAGCGCGCAGCAGTAGCAGAAGCAAGGAAGTTGTATATTACAGGTGTATTGATTTAAGCAGGGCGATCAAACCGCGAATACTTATGCAACGGATTAACGGTTACCAAGTATTTATGGACCTGTCCGGATTTCCCAACAAAACTTCCTCCCTATTCCGACAATTAGAATTTTGATCATAGCCAGAGGGTTAGGCCTTGTAAAAATGTCGCTACACGGGCAGCTCGCCACCGTATTGATCGATCTTGCTCCAAAACTGCTCCCAACGTCCTGTGGTTTGCGCCAGCTCGCGAAGGCTCAGGACCACCTTGACCCCTTTGTGTTTCCAGCGCATACCGGATCGACAAAAGCGCTGTTTGATGAGCGTCTTGCAGGCCGCTTCCGTTACTCCTGAGCCAATGGGCAGGTTCTCTTCTACATACTCGGCATAGTTCATCAGGTGCAAATGATCTTCAAAGTATGCGATCGCTACACGCAAGTCGTCCTTGACCGCCACGCTAAGTTTGTTGCGCCGCCTGTACCCCTGCATCTCTTGCAGCAGGGCCTGCGCACCCTGCGGATCGTGCTTTAACTGGTGGCAGCGTTCGTGTAGCCATTGCTTGCGCAGAGGCTTGGCCGCCTTCCGCGGGTGGGCCGCGTACGCAACCCGCGCCAGGCACTCCGTGACATGAAAATAATCCAGCAATTGCCAATCCGCATGCTTCTCCAGCAGTGGCCAGCCATCCTTCGCCGCGTCGGCAATACCGAGATAAAGCGCCTCTGGATACAGAGCCTTCACATGCGCGATCTCCTGTTCCAGCCGGCCAATAAAATGGACCTTCCCGTATTCCGGCCCTGCACCAATATAGATCGTATGCTGCCGATCTCCACTGCCATCGTACAGCGAGATTGCCCCCACCATCGCCTCTTGCCAACCATCATCACAGGTGAGCAGGTGAGCCCCTCCTAGGCTCACTACGACCGTCATAATTCCCGCACCAAGCTCCGGCGTCGCGTAACTCCAGCTCTCTTCCTTTGCCTGTGCTATCGCGCCCACACTCTCGGCGATGTTCTGCAGGTAAGACTTCGCCACACTGCGGCCATGGTTCGACTCCAGATCCATGCGCACTTCTTCGGCGTTGCCGTGCGCGTACTTGTGCGCTACTATTTTCGCGAATCGCGGCGTTGCCCCTCGGATAATCCTAGCCGAAGACTCCAGCGGGCAGTAGATCTTTCCTCCTCGTGAGGTCTGGTACACATGCCGCTTGACCTCAACCGGCCCATACGGTGTTTGATAAACCTTGTTGTCCTGGCATCTCGAAGTCCATTTCACGTCGCCGGTCAAAATCGATGATCCGTCGGTGTCATACCGTTTCAACGCCTCCGCGCTCGCTCGACAGCCCAGCCCATTGCAGGCTTCCAGTATGGCTTCTTCGGCTTGCAACAAGGAGCCTCCCACATCGACCGTCACCGCCAGTGTGACTGTGCTTCCTTTTCTCTCAACAACTTCCACTTCCATCTATATGCCTCCTTCAGCCACCCCTTTGAAACCACGGCATCCCATACTAGCTATCGCTTGATACAGAATGTCATTTACTTTTTGGATAACCTCTCTTCTATCTTCTTCAATAAAAAAATGTTTACCAGAAAAAATACTCATATCACCACCAAAAGAAAAGTAATCTCGCCAGGCAAGCAAATCACCACTCAACACTTGATCATCCAGCTCTCCGGCAAAGATAGACAGCCTGCAATCTATCGGTTTTCCCGGCGCCGAAAAATACGTTTCTGCCAATTGAAAATCGGCTCTTATTGAGGGAGTAAACAATTCCATCATCTCTGCACTTCCCAGCACTTCTTCCGGCGACCCGCCCAACTGACGTAAATATTCGATGAACTCAGCGTCTGATTTCGTATATATCATTTCCTGTCTGTTAACGTTTGGCGCTGGGCTACCCGAAGCAATAAAATGTTCGGGAAGCCGGCTGTTATCGGCATCCAGCCTACGTATTAATTCAAAGCCAATTCTGGCGCCCAGACTATGCCCAAGCAGAACGTAGGGCTTGTCTAAATGGGCCGCAATTTTGGGGTATAAAGCATCCATCAATTTATCCATTGACCGATAAGCCGGCTCGGATATCCTGTCGGCCCGGCCAGGTGGCTGAACAGCAATCAGTTCAACCTGACCTGGTAGCGACTTTTGCCAAGACATGTAAGTAGCCGCGCTGCCACCTGCATAAGGCAGGCAAATTAGACGCAGTTCAGACCAGCTGCTTCTTCTTGAAGCCACAAACCATTTTGAATGGTCACTATCTTTCATCACGCGCTTTTATCTCCCACGTACTCATGACGCCTGCACACGCGACCCGTTGGCACTGGCCGCCCGACAAATTCGCCTTCACGTATCTCAAGAGAAATGCTTTGCAAGACCTTGAGCCTCTGAGCACCTTCGCCATAAGACTTCGACAGGATTTTAAGAAGAGTTACCACAGATTGGGCAGTTGTTTCTCGCGCTATTTGGCTTGCCATAAGAACTAAAAAGCGTAAGCAACACTCATTCTGGCAAACCGCGGGCGACCCACCTGCACCGCGTTGGCGTTCTTGGCGCCATAGTAATATTCTTCGTCCGTCAGGTTCTCTGCATTGAGTTGAATGTTAAGCTCGCCCCCTCCAACGGCAAGCCGATAGCGCACAAACATGTCGTAAAGAAGATAAGACCCCATATTGAATGAATTTTCAAAATCGCCCGGGCGTGAGTCAATATAATGTGCGCCACCACCCACGCTAAGACCATCGAGGAAGCGATTCAGGTCTTGAGTAACAAACAGGCGTGCTGTATGCGGCGCAACATTACGCTGGCTATTGCCTTCAAGGCTGACATTCTGCGGGTTCTCGGTAATCTCGTTGTCAGTATACGCAAAGCTGGCAAGAAAGTTCGTGGTGTCGGTCAGTGAACCGCTTACATCCAACTCAAAGCCTTTGGATTCAACCTCACCGATAGCGTCCTGTATGAGACTTCCTTCTTCTGTAAATGTTTGCAGAACGTTCTGTTTGGTGATCTGATACAAGGACACAGTAAGTAATACATCATAATCATTCCACTTGAACCCTACCTCTTCGGAGACTCCTTCTTCCGGATCACAGGGGCAACGCGACTCTACGAGGGGGTCATTGGAAACCTCGCTTGGCGCAAAAGATTGCGTATGGCTGGCAAACAATGACCAATGTTCATTAATCCGGTATACCACGCCGAAGCGGGGCAAAAAGGTCTCATCGTGAAGATCATCAGGCGGCGTCCAATCACCCGCGGCAGCAACATCGTCTGCGCCGACTTGACGCCATTCCCTGTCAAACTTTGCATAGCGCCCACCAAGCGCGATATACAGCTTTTCATCCCAACTTATTAAGTCCTGAAAATAGACGCCCAACTCGCGATTATCAAAGCGGTAATTTCGAATAGACTGCAGATGGTCCGTCAAAGACTGCCCCTCTTCAATGATGAAGCGATCAGGATTGGCGAGATCAAAAACGTAAAGCTCCAAGAACGGGACATAAGCATGATCCGAGTCTGACGCCTTTGTAGCTTCCTTTACATCCAACACGTATCAACGCCAAATAGCACCTCATGCTGTAAACCACCTGCCTGGACACTGCCGGTAACGTAGGTTGATGCAAAATTCTTTTCTTTCTGTCGACCATCAGTGGAATCAACTGTTCGAATGAACTCCAATGGCTCCTCGGTTATACCCGTCTGCGGCAAAAGGTCTGAAAGAGGCGAAAACGCACTCGTGCTGAGCAATACCGGGCGTATTTTTATTTGTTCCTCGTGAAAGTCCTGCAGGGCAACCTGAGCATGCCATACCCAATCAGTAGACAATTTTTGATGCACAGTCAATTCAAGGTTTTTGCTCTCGTCCTCGAATCCTCCTACCGGGTCATCCAGGCGTTGCTCTGGATCTCGATCGAGTGGCTGCCCATCAACAAACGCCGTACCGCCGTCATAAGGCATGTCACGTGACTCGTAGGTATAGCGAAGGTCTACTAACGTATTGTCGGCGTGATAGGACAACGAGGGGGCAAGCAGTGTTTTATCGATATCACCAAAACTCCGCCAGTAATCTGAATTATCTTTCTCGGCTACGAGGCGATAAAGAAGCTCGCCGCCACCGAGTGAGAACAACGGCCCGGTTGCATCAAAAAACAACTTGCTTGTTGCTTGATCGGTGTCGCCGGTGTACTTCAATGCATAATCGGGTGTGGTTTGCGGCTGTTTGGTGATGACATTGATCAAACCACCTGGTTCTGCCTGACCGTAAAGCAAAGATGACGGGCCTTTTAGAACTTCAATACGTTCAACTGAGGCATTGTAGCCGCTGTAGGACGACGAACGAAAACCGTTGACGTAAATGGGCGCGCTAAAGTTACTGGAAAACCCACGAAATACGCTGTTATCACGCGTGCCACCCAATGTATTTGTTGTCGTAAAACCGCTGACATTACGTAACGCGTCGCGTAAATCAGACACCTGTTGATCTTCTAATACCTGACTCGGCACCACCGCAATATTCTTCGGCAGCTTTAACGTCGAAATAGGTATCTTCGTGGCGGAACTGGTAATGGGCGAGCCATACCTTCGAATGGCTGAAGTCCGTACTTCAACAATCTCTATGTCATCATCATCACCCAACGCTGCCAGCTCTATGGGCGCAGGCTCTTGTTGCCTATTTTTATCATCTTCTGCAAGCACCTCCCCGGACAACATTAGTGCTAATGCCACAAATGCAATAGAAGATTTATTACAACATCTCACAATTACTCTCCTCTTCCCCCGCGTAATACCACGGATTGGGCAGTTGTTTCTCGGGCTTGTTTCTCGCACTATTTGGCGTGCCATAAGCATTAAAACGCGTAGGCGACACTCACTCTGACAAACCGCGGGCGACCCACCTGCGCCGCATTGGCATCCCTGGCGCCATAGTAATACTCTTCGTCCGTCAGATTCTCTGCATTGAGTTGAATGTCAAGCTCGCCCCCTCCAACGGCAAGCCGATAGCGTACAAACATATCGTAAAGAAGATAAGACCCCAGGTTGAATGAATTTCTAAAATCGCCCGGGCGTGAGTCAATGTAATGTGCGCCGCCACCCACGCTAAGGCCATCGAGGAAGTGATCCAGGTCTTGAGTAACAAACAGGCGTGCTGTATGCGGCGCAACATTACGCTGGCTATTGCCTTCAAGGCTGACATTCTGCGGGTTCTCGGTAATCTCGTTGTCAGTATACGCAAAGCTGGCAAGAAAGTTCGTGGTGTCGGTCAGCGAACCGCTTACATCCAACTCAATGCCTTTGGATTCAACTTCACCGATAGCATCCTGTATGAGACTTTCTTCTTCTGTAAAGATTTGCAGAACATTCTGCTTGGTGATCTGATACAAGGACACAGTAAGCAGTACATCATGATCATTCCACTTGAACCCTACCTCTTCGGAGACACCTTCTTCTGGATCACAGGGGCAACGCGACTCTACGAGGGGGTCAGTGGAAACCCCGCTTGGCGCAAACGATTGCGTATGGCTGGCAAACAATGACCAATGTTCATTAAACCGGTATACCACGCCGAAGCGGGGCAGAAAAGTCGCATCGTGAATATCGTTCACGACAGTTGTAATGTCATCATCCACGCCGACTCGACGCGCTTCCTTGTCAAACTGCGCATAGCGCCCACCGAGCGCGATATACAACTTTTCATCCCAACTTATTAAGTCCTGAAAATAAACGCCCAACTCGCGATTATCGAAGACGAAATCTGGGTCACGCAGCAGATGGTCTGTCAGAGACTGACCCTCTTCAATAACGAAACGATCAGGATTGGCGAGATCAAAAATGTAAAGCTCCGGGAACGAGACATAAGCCTGATCTGAGATTGAAATCTCTGCCGTTTCCTCTTCATTCAACGCATCAACACCAAGTAACACTTCATGCCGTAAACCACCTGCCTGGACACTGCCGGTAACGTAGGTTGATGCAAAATTCCTGTCTGTTTGCCGATCATCAGTGGCATCAACGTATCGAATGAACTCCAATGGTTCCTCGGCTATACCCGCCTGCGGCAAACGGTCTGAAAAAAACGAAAGCGGACTCGTGCTGAGCAACGCCGGGCGTATTTTTATTTGCTCCTCCTGAAAGTCCTGCAGGGAAACCTGACCATGCCACGCCCAATCAGTAGACAATTTCTGATGCACAGCCAACTCAAAACTTTTGTTCTCGTCCTCGAATCTCCCTGCCGGGTCATCCAGGCGTTGCTCTGGACTTCGATCGAGTGGCTGCCCATCAACAAACGCAGTACCGGTGTCAAAAGGCATGTCGCGTGACTCGTAGGTATAGCGGAGGTCTACTATCGTATTTTCGGCGTGATAGGACAACGAGGGGGCAAGCAGTGTTTTATCGATATCACCAAAACTCCGCCAGTAATCTGAATTATCTTTCTCGGCTACGAGGCGATAAAGAAGCTCGCCGCCACCGAGTGAGAATAACGGCCCGGTTGCATCAAAAAACAACTTGCTTGTTGCTTTATCGGTATCTCCTGTGTACTTCAATTCATAATCGGGTGTGGTTTGCGGCTGCTTGGTGATGACATTGATCAAACCACCTGGTTCTACCTGGCCGTAAAGCAAAGATGACGGGCCTTTTAGAACTTCGATACGTTCAACCGCGGCATTGTAGCCGCTGTAGGACGATGAACGAAAACCGTTGACGTAAGCAGGCTCGTCAAAGCTACTGGCAAATCCACGAAATACGCTGTTATCACGCGTACCACCCAATGTATTGTTTGTCGTAAAGCCACTGACATTACGTAACGCGCCGCGCAAATCAGACACCTGTTGATCTTCTAATACTTGACTCGGCACCACCGCAATATTCTTCGGCAGCTTTAACGTCGAAATAGGTATCTTCGTGGCGGAACTGGTAATGGGCGAGCCATAACTTTGAATGGCTGACGTCCATACTTCAACAATCTCTATATCGTCGTCGTCATCACCGTTCAACGCTGCCAACTCGACGGACGCGGGCTCTTGTTGCCTATTTTTATCATCTTCTGCAAGCACCTCCCCGGACCACATTAGTGCTAATGCCACAAACGCAATAGAAAATTTATTATAATATCTCACAATCACCCTCCTCCCCTTTACCGATACAATCAGCTAATATTCGTTTCACTCACCCGTAATAGAACCAGCAAACGAATTGATTTCTGAATTGGCGGCATAGCAGAATGACCAAGCGACGTCATTGACCAATTACTCCTGAAATTTTCTGATTTTTCGTTTCCACCACCAACGACAAGAATCAATGAGAATGATAATCATTCTCATTGAAATAGTCAACCCTAAATTTTACCAATATGAGACGAGCCTGAAACGGAGGAAACCCCAGGAATCTGTTTCCAATATAAAGTGAGACTGAAATAGTTCTTGATGTCGCTCATGATCAGCGGATGAAAACGATCATGGGTTTAGAACACCTGACCACCCTGGATGCCATCAAACAATTGCTCGATGGCACGCAGATCAAGGTTTTGGCATTCGAGGAAGGTGACTATGGCCTTTGGAGCAAACGTCTGGAGCAGGGCCGTTTTGCCACACTGAACTGCGCCGATGACAACAAGCGCACGCTATCACGCATGGCGCTTCTGGCCTTGATCGAAGGGGTGGATATGATGCTAAAAAGGCGCAGACAACGCTATAAAAACATCGAGAATCTGGAGCGGCAAAGTGCCGAAATCAAAAACCCCGCTGCAAGCAGCGGGGTATGAACAGCGGGTCTCTTTTGCGCGGCGAGCCGCGGGGAATCAGACCCAGATTAAGTTAGCACCTAGAATTTGAAGCCAAGCCCAACACCCACTATCCAGGCATCCACTTCCAGCTCGTCATTAAGTGTCGGATCAGCTCCGACATTGACATCCGCTTCAAACGTCAGGTATTTAAGGTCTGCATTCAGCGAAACATTTTCGGTTATGGAGTAATCCAGTCCGGCGCCAACTACCCAACCAAAAGTGTCGTCCACTTCTACACCCAAGTCATTCAAATGCCCGCTTTCGCTGGAAAAGATATTGTAGTTGAAACCCGCCGAGACGTAAGGACTAACAGCCGAATCCGGTGAAAAATGATATTGAGCCGATACAATGGGCGGCAGCAGATCAACCGAACCCAGATCTTTGCTTGCAAGACCCTGAACCGCTGCGCTGTCAGTCTCAACATTGAAATTCAGGAAAGTAGCCAATACATTCACACCAATATTGTGTGTGACAAAATACGTTGCATCCAATGCCACGCTCTCCGTACTATCGATATCCAAGTCTAAAGAACTGGAACTGGCGTCAGTAAAAACCCCGATTACAGTGCTGTGAACCAGAAAATCTCCGGCGTCCGCCGCTGCTTTTTGCGCAGTGACAACCATAAACAGGCTAGTAAAAGCCGCACTTAGAATCATTTGCTTTTTTTTCATTAAATAAATCCCCGCCAAAATATGTTAGAAAACTTGTTAATAAAAAACCACTATCTCACTATCGAACAATACTCAATGGCCATCATCCACTGCACGATTGTCGTTAAACATGCACCAGCCCAACCACTGACCCTGGCGCTGATCATATTTTAGACGAAACGTGAGAAAACAAGACGTGAGACCTTCCGAGCACGTTGAGAATAAACGTCTTTTTTGCAAAGATCAAACACTTACGTGCGGAACCGCCGTTCGCGTCGCTTTTCGCCTCGAGCGCCGCAAATACAGCTCAATTTTGCAACGATCGGTGCCAAAAACGAGGCGAACGACCACGAAATAGCCGTGGACTCGGGGGAAAGAATTTTTATTGTTGTTGTGGGTGTTGATCAAGCTCACGGTCGTCCAGCGGGTCACTTAGATCGTTTTCATAATTTCGCTATTTCGATGTTTTTGACTGCAGCGCCTTTTTCCCCGGTAACAGCAAACTAAACACCATGCCCGCTACCACATTCACGACCAGAGACAATACCGAGATCCACTGAAAGCTGATCGGATCGACCTTGCCATTCACCGTCTCGACAAAACCAAAGATCGGCCCGGAAAATGCAATCAACAGCGCCACCGCGGTGCCACAAAACCAGCCGATCCAAACGCCTGCCGGACTCGCCCGTTTGAAAAACAGCGCGAACAGAAACAAACAAAAAATCGGCACCGTCAGCAGATTGACCGTCTTCTGCGTCACCGCCGTGATATTTCCCTCGATGAGTGTAATCGGCGCACTCAACAGCACCACGATCACACCGATGATCAGCGCCAGCCAACGCGCCAACACCACCTGCTGGCGTTCGTTTCTCTTTCCCGACCCGAGTCGCTCGACGAAGTCGGTATTGACCACCGCCGTGATCGAGTTGATCCCCGAGTCCATGCTCGACATCGCCGCCGCAAACAAACCTGCGGCGACCAGGCCCGAGATCACATTCGGCAAATGATGCCCAATAAAATAGGGGAAAATCTTGTCTGCATTTTCCTTCATCGAAATGCCGTCCGGCAACAACTCCGGATGAGCCTGAAAATAACCGAGCATGGCAAAACCGGCCAGACCGAGCGTGATCCCAACCACCATGCCTACGCACAATTGCACCCCGATCGCGATCCTCGCCGCCCGCAAATTCCTGGTCGACATGAAGCGCTGCACCGAGACCTGATCGCCCGCGGACGTCGCCACGTACCAGATAATGGTCGAAAGAAAAGTGCCCAGCACGGTGATCCGGGTCGCCGGCGTTTCCGGCCAAACGGTCTGTCGGTCCCAATTGCCATTCCACTCGGTCGGAAACCAGTCGAAGCCGCGCATATTCCAACTCACCACCGCGATCACAAACGCCGCCCCACCGTACAGCAGAATCGACTGCATCAGATCGGTCACCACCACCGCCCGCAAGCCACCCAGCGAAGCGTAGATCAGCGATATCGAACCGGCGACGATGACCACCCACGGAACCCATTTGTCGTCTGCCCCGATGATGGCGCAAAATGCCTCCGCCGCCACCGTGATCAACAGCGCCATCCACACCAGCCGCAATAGCAGAAACATGGTCGCGCCGAGCAGCCTGACACTGACACCGAGCCGGTCCTCGAGCATCTCATACGCACTGGTCACCCGCAGTCGCATGTAGACCGGCAACAGCACAAAACCTACAATCAGAAAAATTACCGGATAGGCCAGATACTGGAATAAAATCCCCGGCCCCTTACCGAACATCTCCCCCGGCGTCGATAGATAAGTGATCGTGCTCAGCAGCGACGCAAACAGCGACACACCGATCAACAACGGATTCATATTTCCCGAGCCGGTGAAATACTCCTTGGTCGAAACCTGCTTGCGCCCAAAAAACCAGCCCAGATACAGCGTCAGCAGAGCATAAAGCACTACGATGACCCAATCGACCAGGCCAAAACCGACGACCTTTTCGGCACTATCTCCAGCCACAGACGACGTCGCCGCAGCAACCAGTAAGCCCGGAAACTCGGTCGTCGCCGCGGCCCAATGACCGGCCAACCCGGCGTCACCCATCTTGATTGCGGTAAAAACTTCCATTATCATTTTATTACACGTCGGCTCACCTTACCCCCCCCATCAGCAACAGCACGAGCGATTACCATTCCCGCACCGCGAGATCATGGCCACCGCCAGCCCGAATGTCGAGGGATTTTTCGACATTCGGCGGCTCGCTGATATGTGCAGTTTATTCGTTACAGTGCACTAGATTTGTTTACTGCGAACAATCAACTACTCGACCGTCCGCGCTTTGCTCGCACTGGTCTCGGCGTTCAGTTCACGCAGGCAGTACACGCACAGGCAGGCATCGTACCGGGTTTCAATGTATTGTTTCGTGGAAGCCGACAGTTTGACCGCCGAGCACTGGCACAGCAGAATGCTGCCGACCTTGCACTCGAAGCGTCGCTCGCAGCGCGGGCAGTTCTTGTCTTCATGTCTGGGCATGAGGACAAAGGCCCGCGTTACCGAAGTCCGCGGGCCTCGCGCCTTATACCAGCTCGGCCTGCCGCAACTCCCGGGCGGCGGCGATCATGTTTTCCAACGATACCTTGGTTTCAGGCCACCCCCTGGTCTTCAATCCACAATCCGGATTGACCCAAAGGCGCTCGGCCGGAATCACGTCGGCAGCCTTTTTTAGCAGGCTTACCATTTCTTCCTGGCTGGGGACTCTGGGTGAATGGATGTCGTACACGCCCGGACCAATCTCGTTGGGATATTCGAACCTGGCGAACACGTCGAGCAACTTCATCTGTGAACGGGATGTCTCGATAGTGATCACATCCGCATCCAGCTTGGCGATATTTTCGATGATATCGTTGAACTCCGAATAACACATGTGGGTATGGATCTGCGTTTCGTCTTGCACTCCGGAGGAAGCCAGCTTGAATGCCTCCACCGCCCATTGCAAATAGGTTTCCCAGTCTGCGTGCCGCAAAGGTAACCCCTCTCGCAGGGCGGGTTCGTCGATCTGGATGATGCGCACGCCCCCCTGTTCCAGATCCCGCACTTCGTCACGGATAGCCCAGGCGATCTGCATGGCGGTATCGCGCCGCGGTTGATCGTCGCGCACGAACGACCACTGCAGGATGGTCACGGGACCGGTGAGCATGCCTTTCACCCGCTTTGCCGTCAACGATTGAGCGTATTGCGTCCATTTCACCGTCATCGGTTCCTTGCGCTCCACGTCTCCGAAAATAATGGGCGGTTTAACGCAGCGCGAACCGTAACTCTGAACCCAGCCGTTTTGAGTGATCGCGCAGCCCTGCAACATCTCGCCGAAGTACTGCACCATGTCGTTGCGTTCGAACTCCCCGTGGACCAGAATATCCACGCCAATCTGTTCTTGCCAGTGGATGGCCTCTTCGATACGTTTTTTGATGTCCGCCTCGTATTCCTCCATACGCAGTTGCCCTTTTCTCAGACGCGTCCTGAGTTGACGCACCTCCGCCGTTTGCGGGAGCGAACCGATGGTGGTGGTGGGGAACAGCGGCAGCGAGAGGGCGTTGCGCTGGTCGCGCTGACGCTCCTGGAAAGCGCTGGCACGGCGGGTGTCTTCCACGCTGGTCGAGCGAACACGATCCTTGATATGCGGCTTGTGGATCAACGCGGCTTGAGCACGGCTTTCGATGTCTTTGATGTTGTCGGCCAATTGCGTGCTAACCGAGCCGCGGGCGTCGGACCCGGCCATGTCTCTGACGTGTCTGAGTTCCTCCAGCTTTTGTTTGGCGAACACGAGCCAGCGTTTTATCGCGCCAGGCAAGGCGATTTCATTATCTTCCTCGGCCAGGTCGCAGGGAACATGTAACAGCGAACATGAGGCCGCAATCATAATCCGCGCGGCGCCGATGCGCACAACGGCCTCACCGATCAATGCAAGCGACTTGGTGTAATCGTTTTTCCAGATGTTGCGCCCATCGACGATGCCCATGGACAAGGACACGGATTCCGGTAGCAGCCGCAATACGGCGCCGAGCTGATCCGGCGCGCGCACCAGATCGATATGCAAGGCGTGCACGGGTAAACTGACAGCCAGCTCGACGTTTTCCTGCAGGCCACCGAAGTAGGTCGTAAGGATTAATCTTAGCTCGGGTACGGCTTCACGCAGCGTCGCATAGGCGCTTTGGTAGGCGGCCCGAGAGGCTTCATCGAGATCCATGACGAGGTACGGCTCATCCAGTTGCACGTCGCGCGCGCCGGCGTCTTTAAGCGCCCGCAACAGTTGCACGTAGGCGGGCATCAATCGATCGAGTAGCTCAATACGGTGAAATCCTGCTTGCTTTTCCTTGCCCAGCAGCAGAAAACTCACCGGCCCGATCAACACCGGTTTCGGCGTTACGCCTTGTGCTTGCGCCTCCTTGAATTCTTCTATGACTTTGCGGGACGTGAATTCGAAGGTCTGCTCGCGCGTGAACTCGGGGACAATGTAATGATAATTAGTATCGAACCATTTGGTCATCTCCATGGCGATGACATCGTGCCCGTCACGCTGATAACCCCGCGCCATGGCGAAATAGCGATCCAATTCGCTCATCTCCAGCTGCTCTGCAAGCGCGGCGTAACGAGCAGGGATCGCCCCCAGCGCACACGACATGTCCAGCACTTGGTCATAGAATGAAAAGTCATTACAGGGAATCAAGTCGATACCGGCTTCGCGCTGTATGCGCCAGTGCGCCTCGCGGATCTTCGCGCCGGCGTCCAGTAATTGGTGCTGATCAATCTGCCCCGACCAGTATTTCTCGCAAGCCTTCTTCAGTTCTCGGTTGCTACCAATACGCGGGTAGCCGAGGTTGTGTATCAACATAGCCATCTTCCTTAAATGTATAAATGTATAAATGTATAAGTGATGCGCTACGAGGCGAGACGGGGCGAGACAAGAAAGGCAGGAGGCGCGTCTGTCATAACGCACATATAGCGCGCAGCGGACACACGTGTACGGATGGCCATATCGTGTCTAACCGATCGCCTCGATTCGCGGAAGCATCGTTACTACGGACAAGGTAGGTCTCCTGGCTCGTAACGGCGGATTGCCGCCCTTCCCAGCCGTGGTACCGGCCAGTGGGCGTGATATGGCAATCGCCTTCGCGTTACATACAGTTGCGCGTCAGCTCGTGATTCTCACACGATTCCCTGTTACTTCGCGGTTAAGCGAAACCTTGTCAGGGACGCGGAGTCTACAAGGTTGATTTGCTGAATTCAACTATTGAAGCAATAGGACATTGACTTATTCTCGAGCCGGGATTTTCAGTAAATGATCAGCCGAGAGCGGGTGAGCGTCCAAGGTTATCATACGCCTGCCGTGCGGTCTTTCGGTTCGATTTGCACAATGGTGATTGACTTTGGATAGTGTAGCTGCCGGTCGGCAATTAGCTGGATGCTCGCCGCGCTAGCACCCACGGCTCAGGCAATGTAAGCGAGCATAATCCATAGCAATGAGGTGGTTTTTTAAAGGCATGGGCGAATCTCTATGCCGCTATTTACTGCTGCGCCATCACCGCTTCAAGTGATTCCTGGTGCCGCTCAATCAGCGTCGCCAACGAATCCTGGGCGCGCTGTGCGGCCTTTGAGAACGCTTCTGTGGCGTCGACCTGCTCTACGACTTCATAGTAACACTTCACTTTGGGTTCCGTACCGGAGGCGCGCACGATAACCCGCCCGCCTCCCGCCAGGCGGTAAATCAGTACATCACTGCTCGAAAGTTCAAGGCTTTCGACACGCCCGTCAGCGAACCGACGCTTGCCGGATTGTAGATCTTCAATAGCTTCGACGGCAATCCCTGCAATAGCTGAAGGTTGCCTCAAGCGCAAAGCCGCGCCTATTGATGGGCCGCCCGCTTGCGTCGCAATGCTTCTTTGTCGGGTTGCATACAATCCATAGCGTCGATACAGCAACTCTAATTGATCCAGCACCGTTTTACCTTCGGCTGCCAGTTGCGCGGTCATCTGCGCAAACGCCAACAACGCTGATAGCCCATCTTTGTCGCGAACCTGGCGACCGACTGCATAGCCTAGCGCTTCCTCGTATGCGAAAAGAAATTTGCGCGCGCCGTTCTCGTTGTCCATTGCCACATTCGCCAACCATTTGAAGCCGGTCAAGGTCTCGAAAAATACCGCGCCTGAAGCTTCGGCAATGGCTTTAAGCATGCTCGACGATACGATAGTGGTGCATACGATAGGGGTAAATTCATGGGTCTTCTGTAATAAATAGTGGCCCAATAGCACGCCAAGCTGATCGCCGCTTAACATCTGGTAGTCACCGTCGTTAGCGCGCACCGCCACCGCCAGGCGATCGGCATCGGGATCGTTTGCACAAGCGAGACTGGCGCCCTTTTCCTTTGCCAGCGCAACCACCGCGTCCATCGCACCGGGCTCCTCCGGATTCGGAAAACTTACGGTCGGGAAATTACCGTCCGGTTCACGCTGTGCTGCGACGGAAAAAAATCGGCTAACTCCCGCTTGCCGCAACAACGATTCAGCGATATTTGCGCCAACACCATGCATCGCCGTGTACGCAATACTGACTGCGTCGGGGTCAATGGCGTACTGGAACAAGTAGCAGCCGGTGATCGCCGTACAGTAGCTGTCGATGAAGTCGTGGTCGAGTACCGCAATCTGCCCTTCCCGCACGGCTTCGTCAAAATCCTTCCAGGGTATTTTCTGGGTCGCCGCTAGTTCAATCGCGGCGGCTATCCCAACATCGTGTGGCGCAATGATCTGGGCGCCGTTGTCCCAGTAAACCTTGTAGCCATTATACTGAGGGGGGTTGTGGCTAGCGGTCACAACGACACCCGCCGCGGCGCCCAAATGGACGACGCCGAACGCCCCTGCCGGGGTGGGCGCGACGCCTGCCGTGATATAGACCTTGAACCCGAGCGCCGAAAACACGCTGGCGGCATCTTGCGCAAACTGGTGCGAATCGAGACGGCCATCGTAGGTAAGCACAATGCCGCGTGCGGCAGCGCCGGTCATTGTCGCGAGCAGATACCTGCCCAAACCCGCAGAGGTCTCGCGTACGACCAGGCGGTTCATGCGTGCCGGCCCGGCACCTACAACCCCGCGTAAGCCGGCGGTGCCAAACTCAAGTCGGCCGTCGAATCTGCGCGCAATTTCGTCTGTGTCGTCTAGCTCTTCCAGCCTCTCAAGTTCGGCGCGGGTTTTCGGGTCAGGGTCTCTTTGCAACCATGCTTGCAGTTTATTCATCATTTTCGCTACCTCAAAGAGAAGCTTGCTTTAACTCAAACCCGTTACCGGTACAAGCGCGCCGTGCATTGCTTACGCCAGAACGCCCCTGCCACCAGTGATTGCACTTTTTTGCCCGTGAGTTGCCTGACGACTGCTTTAACTGGGGCGTTTGCGCCAATCATGCTGCAGACAAGCACGCCACCGCAAGCTCAAAATACACGTCAGCGCGAAATTTATTGCCAGGCGAGGCGCTTTGACCACTCGACGGTATTACTGAACCGAAACTGAACCGCCTATGTGACTTTTTGCATGGCTGTCAAAAACCCGGTTAAGACTTTGTTCAGCTTTAAGGTGCTTAAATTCAATGACACGGATTTATTGGAGCAAGCCGTCATGAACGTTAACAAATACAAAACTGCCCGTAACAAATTTATTCCGCTGCTAACGACTTTTGTTTTGGCCTTCGGCGGCGCGCATGCAACTCTGGCAGAATCGGAAACAAAAGAGAATTCGGAACAGATTTCAATAAGCACCTTCCGCGCGCCAGGTGAAGAAGAAAGCACGACCAAAACCATGCGCAAGCAGCTGGATGAAACGACGAAAACCAAAAGAGAAGTAGCTAAGGAAAAGCAAGACCCGACCCAACAAAACTTACAGAAGCACGACGGCAATGTATGGGTATATTCGGCGGCCGTTAGCCTGAGCACTGACTTCGATAGCGACGGCTACTATACGCGTATCAGCCTCGATTTTGATGTGGACACGGATTATTTACGCACCGATGTTTATGCGCGACTCTTTTTAAGTCTTGAGCAAGGCCCGTGGATAGAATACGCGGTCACGGATAATTTCACAGTGACCGCATCAACTGACGCCGACTCGTACTATGTAGATACTGACTTGCTAGAGGGGTTTCCACCGGGCTACTATGATCTCAAGATTGAAGTTTATGATGCAATAGATGACTATCTTGTAGCGAGTTATGGGCCAGCGGAATCGGCCGAAGTCACTTTGCTACCGCTGGAGGATGAACTTGCTGACAGTACATTTGTGAACGAACCTGCAGGCGTATTGACGGTCAGCGACAGCGGTGGCGGTGGCAGTGTCGGTGGCGTGACTTTGCTGGCGCTGTTGTTGCTCTCAGCATTGCAGCTTGTTGCGAGAAAGGTAGTCACCGTCAGGAAGGTGTGACTATTGCCCTGCAGCATCACGGCACACGGCGCCAACATCACTACAGGAACAGCACCGGATAAAGTGACACCACGAGCAATAACGCCATGCCTACATTAAACCTCCGCAGCCGAACCGGGTCGGTCAGTACGCGACGCATCTGCCGACCCAGAATGGTCCACGTGCTGACCGAAGGCAGGTTAATGACACCAAATACAAGGGCAACCAGAGCGATTTTATCCAATGTTTGTGACGGCGAATAAACACTCGTGGCTGTCAGCGCCATGGCCCAGGCCTTGGGGTTGACCCACTGAAAAAGCGCCGCCTGGATAAAAGTGATCGGGGTGCCGGCGTGTTGAGCCTCTGCGGGAGGCGCGGCATTCGCGATTTTCCACGCCAGGTACAAAAGATAGCTGACGCTTAGCACTTTTAAAATGTCATGACTGACTGGATGGGTGTCAAATACGCGCAGCAAACCCGCGCCGACGACCATCACCATAAACACAAAGCCAAATCCTACGCCGAGCATGTGCGGGATGGTGCGGCGAAACCCGAAGTTGACGCCTGACGCCATCAACATGAGATTGTTGGGGCCCGGCGTTATCGAAGTGACGAACGCGAATGTAACGAGCCCGGCAAGCAATTCGTATGACATAGAGCAACTATATACGAATGCAACACGAATTAGCTTGCGTTATGATGATGCACTTCACTAATATAGCAATTAATGACTAGCGTAGATCGAATAAGCGGCCAAATATTGCAAGAGCTTACCAATGATGGGCGCGTCAGTAATATCGAGCTGGCCGGGCGTGTGGGGTTGTCACCGTCTGCCTGCCTGCGACGCGTACAGGAACTGGAGCGCAGCGGCGTTATCAAGGGCTATCGAGCCATACTCGACCCGGCGGCAATGGGAGTCGGTTTTACGGCCTATGTTGCGGTCGGCCTGTCGGAACATTCGAAGGCATCGCAGCAAGCGTTCGAGCGCGCCATCTCACGGGCGCCCGAGGTTAAGGAATGCCATAACATCACAGGTGCCGTTGAGTATCTGCTACGGGTAGAGGTTTCTGACTTGGTCGCCTACAAAGTGTTACACACCGACGTGCTTGGTACCCTCCCACAAGTCAATTCAATCATTTCCTACGTCGTGATGGGTTCTCCGAAGGATGAACGGGCCTGAATCGCTTGGAACCGGCTCGGCTCGACTAAAGTACGCTCTAATCAGCAGGTCGCCGGTCTGTCTGGCGCTCAAGAAAACGATAAATGTCTGCGCTCACCGTTGAGCGCTGCCGCAAGGGTTTGGACAGTGCGGCCAACAGCCCCGCATGATCAACCGCTTTATACTCCCGCACCTCCACACGCCCGCTCAACTGCTGCACCTTTGCCGCCAGGTTGCGGTGATTGCGCGGCTTTACATTGGAATCGCTCAACCCATAAAGCAGCAACAGTGGCGGCTCGTTGCCGTCAACAAAATTGATCGGTTGCGAGTTAGCGTACTCGGACTCTGGAGCAAACAAACGCCGCTGATAAGCTTTGGTGAAAGGCATAAAGTCATACGGTCCCGCGAGGCCAATCAAACCGCTAAGTTGATGATAGGCGCCGACACTGAGATAGCGCTCGTTCAAGGTCAACATCGCCGCCAGATGCGCGCCGGCTGAGTGCCCCATCAAAAACAGCTGGCCGTTACCACCATAGTCGCCTATGTGATCATGGGCCCACTCCACCACTTGTGCGGCGTCGTCGATAATTTCAGTAAAGCCCACGTCGGGATAGAGGCGATAGTCTGCTATAACAACGACGTAGCCTTGACTCACCAGGGCTTCAGCAACAAACGCATAATCCTGCTTATTGAAATCAGTGCAATAGCCCCAGCAGCCGCCATAAAAAAAGATAACGGTGGCGACAAGCTGTCCTTCGTCCAGGACGGGTCGATAAACATCTAGCTGTTGCGGTTCGTTAGGGCCATAAGTCAGCCCCTCGAACAATTGATAATCGCTCAACCGCGCCAAACCGTTAGCAACAAATAATTTGCCGCTCGCGCTGTCACAACCCGCCACTACCGCAAAAACAACGGAGAGAACGACACGCCACACAAGCAATACCCTATTGAACATTTTAACTTTATGTTAGCACAAGCATGATATGCAACGGCGACACCCAAAATACACAGAGTGGAAGCATATTCGCCAATGATATCGCGTGCGGAACTGGCAAGAAATTGAAGCGGATTTGCGGAAACGGCGCAATCTGATTGAAGGAGTCTGGTGTAAGACTTGCATTATCCCTGCCGCGGCTGATGTCACATCAGGCATTAGTCGCTACCGTTTATTCCGACAAACGCGCCTCGACGTGCACCTGCACATCGACGTACTGCCCAATCCATTCCAGGTCAGCCCACTCGCCGGTGCCAACTTGTAATGCGAGCCGATCCAACCGTGCAGTACCGTTCAGGATTACCTTCCGCGCCGAGTCGTCGACAGTAAAGTCAAATTGCACCGGCACGCCAAGGCCTTTGATGCTCAGCGTCGCTGTTGCCGTAAAGGAACCATCGGGGTTTTCTTTAAACTTGTTCGTAACGAATCTGGCCCGCGGAAATTTCTCCGTATGAAACCACTCGGGCTCCATCAGAGTCGCGTCACGCTCGGCATCGCGTGAGTCAACCTTGGTAACATGCAGCAATACATCGAATACGCTTTGCGCCAGCGCTTCTTCCGCAAAAAACATTTCGGCCCGCCACAACGGCCAAACGCCCGTAAACTTCGCGCCAGCCTGTTCGGCGGTAAATTCAATTCTGCTGGCGGCATAATCAATATCCCATGCCGGCAAGGTCTTTTCGTTGCTGTTGCTGTCAGGCTCGATTACCGCCGTTTGTCGCCGTTCCTGCGTCTCTGCTGGCAAACTACGTGGCACAACCACGGCAGCGCTAGCGGCTGGCTTTTTCGTATCGATAGTGGCAAACGACCACAGTGTCGCCAGCAGTAAGACGGCAAATACACCCAGGCTGGCAGGAGACATCATGCGGCGCAGAATATCATCTTTGTCAACAACATGGTGTTTCAGCGCGGCAACGATATGCACCGCGGCAAGCACGAAAAGCGTCTCTGCCAACAAATGGTGCGCATCGAGCAAGGTTTCTTTAAGCCCGGTACTGGGCGCAACCAAATCTGGCAGCTCAAATAAATTAAACCAGCTAACGGTGTAAGCCGACGCAGAAGACATCAGCCAACCAGTCACAGGAAGCGCAAACATAAGAATATACAGCAGGCAGTGGCTAAGTTTTGATGCCAGAATTTGCCAACCCGGCATAGCTGTGGGCAACGCAGGCGGCGGCGCGAGAAAACGCCAGCCGACTCTCAGCAGCGCCAACATCAAAATGGTGATACCCACCGACTTGTGATTGGCTAACAACGCCAACTGTGTGAATTTAGAACCATCGTCTGCGGCGCGCTCGGCAAGCTTGCCAAGCACGAACTGCGTCACTATCAGCGCGGCCACACTCCAATGCAGCAATTGCGCCAGCCAACCATAGGAGGTAGCCGAATTTTTCAGCGCCATAGCGATCAGTTGGTCAGCAAGACAGTCGCGCCCTTGTGGCTTCCCGCCTCTATCGCGGCCACAATAAAGTGCGCCACATCGGCGCGGGCAATGCTGCCGGCAGTGACGCCGCTGAGGTCTTGAAGGATGCGATAGCGGCTTTCCCCCGGCTTGTCTGTTAATGCGCCTGGGCGCACGATAGTCCAGTCAACTGCGCTGTCGACGATTAACTTCTCTTCGCGGTCTTTGTCTGCATATACAGTTTTTAGCGCTAGCGGCTGGAGTATGCGGTCATAAAAGAATCCGCCGTGTCCGCGACTGTCGCCGGCGCCGATGCCGGTCACGGCAACAAGGCGCCCAACCTGTGCGGCCGCCATGGCGTCAAGCACATGTTGTATTCCCTGGGAGAACACCGTGACGGGATCGCGCGTCGGCCCTATGCCGATGGCGTTCACAATGGCGTCTTTACCAGTGACCGCGGCTTCAACCGCCGCCGTGTCAAGTACATCGCCCTTGCGCGCCTCGAGATTTTCGTGGGTTAGTGTCATGCGTTCAGGATGGCGCGACATGGCCGTGATGTTATGACCACGAGTGAGTGCTAGCTTTACGACTTCGAGACCAGTACCGCTGGTACCGCCAATCACCAAAATCCGCAGTGGCGCACGCACTTGAGGCGCTAGTGTGGGAGGAGGATCGCCGACCGACGCCAGCGACGCGCCGTCTTTTGTGCCATCACCGCCGCAGCCGGTTAGCAGCAACAACATGGCGCTTATCACAATAGGCATTTTCATCGTGGCTGTGTGGCGGGTTGTTTAGAAAGGCATGTCGTCATAGTTGAGAAGCTATTGTATGGCTAAAATAGCCATGATAACGGATGACCGCCGGCTTCGACAACGCATCTGTGCGGAAGGGATCGCCGTGGTGGTAGGCGGCCCAGGCCCTTTTTAGGGCAAACACCGATGCTTTAGCTTTTTGTATTTATCCGCTAAAGTACAGCGCAGCGATAATCAATACCAGGCGCCAGAAACACAGGAAAACCGGGACAGAAAAATGAAACACCTGCTACTTGCCCTCTTCTTACTGTGCTCCTGGCACACTGGCGCGGTAACGCCCGAAGCCAGATCAGTCGCCGACTATGCGGTCCGCACTTATGAGCAGGCGATGGTCGACAGCCTGGCAAAGATGGTGAGCTATAACACCGTCGCGCTGGAAGATATCCCATTCGAGAAAAACCCCGCGATGACCGAATTCAAGTCTTACCTGAAATCGCTGGCGGAAGAACTCGGTCTGGATTTCGCCGACCACGATTATGTACTACTCATTGGCCTTGGAGAAGGCCCGAAAAAATTCGGCGTAATCACTCACGGCGACGTGCAGCCCGCAAACGCCAGCAAGTGGCAACAAAGCCCCTATGTGCTTGATCTGACCAGCGAAGCGGGAAAGCTAGTCGGCCGTGGCAGCGAAGATGACAAAGGCCCGATCGTAACCGCTCTGTATGCCATGAAGGCAATAAAGGACAAAGGCATCGAATTAAACCGCCGCATCGAGCTGCTGGTGTATATGGCGGAGGAGTCCGACTGGGGGCCTTTGGAGGAATTTTTGAAAACCTACAACGCCGCCGATTTCAATATTACGCTGGATTCCAACTACCCGGCGGTTACCGCCGAGAAGGGCTGGAGCTCGATCGAGGTCACCGTACCCGTAGCGCAGAGCGCCGATACCAAGCAAGCGGAATTGATGAGCTTTAGCGGTGGCTCCTTCGCCAGCCAAATTCCACCGGAAGCAACGGCGTTTGTCCGGAATGCCGATAAGGCAATGATCGAAGCCATCAAAGCAAGGGGCGCAACGCAGGAAGGAATGCACTACACATTCACCGACAACGACGGCGGCGTGGAAATATTGGCAACCGGTAAATCGGCGCATTCGTCCACGCCACAAGACGGTATCAACGCGGTGGTTTATTTGGCCGACGCGCTGAGCATTCGAAGCTGGCCAAAGAGTACGGCTTCGTTGGCCATCGCTTACATCAACGAATTGGTTGGCACCGGCGTTAATGCAGAGAAATTCGGCTCCATCGCGTTTCAGGATGATTTTATGGGCCCGATGACACTCGCGCCGACCGTGGTCAAAAATACCAGCAAAGGTATCAGCATCTTTATTAATTTACGCCGGCCCAGGGGCAAAACAACCGAAGTACTCGACCGGCAGACCCAGGCAGCACTGGCCGATTGGCAACAGCGGCATCGAGTAAAACTGAAAGATGTAAGCACTTCCTGGGGCGACCCGCTTGTCGTCGACGATGCACCGCACCTGGGGATCTTGCTCGATGTATACAGTTATTTTACCGGGGTAAAAGATCCACAGCCCGTTTCAATTGGTGGTTCAACCAACGCCAAGCTGTTTCCCAACGCGCTGAGTTTTGGCCCTTCGATGCCGGGTGCAGAATATACCGGGCATTCGGAGCATGAGTTTATTACGCGAGAGCAGTTTGCGCTGAACCTGAAGATGTATACGGCAGTGTTTGTTGAACTGGGTAGCATGCAATAACCCTATTGGCTTGGCCGAACTCGAGGCGCGCGTGGACAACGGCGCAACCAAAAATTCAGGTGCTTTTATCCATAATATACGTTCGCCTGCCATCTAGGCTGACCTGGTTTCTTTTCTCCCAATACTCCTTTATACCTTCTTCCCCCTTTTTATCAGCCCAGTTTTTTAGCTGCTCCCTTTCTTCGACGTAGTCGAAAAACGGCACTGCCATTCCACAGGACGTTTGCACAAGATCAACTGCGAGGTCGAAGACTTGTCTCGCGCCTGGAATAGGGTTGAACAAAGAGAGCAACTCGTCCCACTCAAGGTCATTCCTGTGAATTACTTTCGCGCTCCCATAAAGGCGGAGAATCGTAGCGGCTCCCTCGAACGCAGCAAACATAATTGTCATTCGAGGGCTTTGCTGGATATGCGCTGCCGTTTCATTGCCACTACCCGTAACGTTCAACCACACAACTCTGTTTTTTCCCAGCACTCGCAAGGAGTCCATCCCCTTCGGTGAAATATTTACCCTGCCATCGGCCGTTGCCGTGCCGACAAAGAATATCTTTTGCTCTTCGATAAACTGTTTTAGCTTATCTGATATTGCAGAATACTGTTGGCCCACAGTGTTACCCGATTGTGTTTTATACTACATCAGTAGCTGGACTCCAGAACTTTAAGCCTATCACGCCCGCGACGATAAGCGAAATACAAGCAATGCGGGCAACGGTTACGGGTTCCTTGAACCACAGCATACCGAGCACGGCGACGCCAACCGCGCCAATACCAACCCAGACCGCATACGCCGTTCCCATCGGTATGTGTTTCAGCGAGTAGGATAAAAAAGCGAAACTCACCCACATCGCCGCAAAGGTGATAACAGTGGGCCAGAGCAGGCTGAAACCCTCCGAGTACTTCATACTTGTCGCCCACACAATCTCGAATACACCTGCAATAAGCAAGCTATACCATGCTACAGTATTCATCAAAACTTCCTAAGATTAAGCAATCTTCGCATATCGCCCGAAAGTTTAAGCGTATCATTGACAGCTGTTATAAAATAGCGGATTGGGGCAAAGTCGATTTCCCAGCTGAGGTTGCAGGCTTTTTGGACAAGGATCCAACATACATGAAGAAGCCAGTGTGCTAAAACCGAAACCGCCCCTTTTCTGGATAAGAGATTATCAGCGCGATTACGTCAAGCCCGACCTGACCGCGGGTATAACAGTCGCGGTACTACTCATACCCCAGGCGATGGCCTATGCGCTGTTGGCCGGCCTGCCGCCGATCACAGGTTTGTACGCCGCCCTTGCGAGCCTGGTGGTCTACCCCCTGCTCGGCTCGTCCAGACATTTATCCGTGGGACCAGTAGCGCTTGACTCCTTATTGGTAGCGTCTGGATTCGGCGCGCTGATCGCCGGTGCGACAACGGAGGAATACCTTGGCTTCGCTATCACGCTGGCGGTGATGGTTGGCGTCATACAGACGCTGATGGGACTGTTGCGCATGGGGTACCTGGTTAATTTCCTGGCCAATCCAGTAATTAACGGTTTTACGTCCGCGGCGGCGATCATTATCGCGCTCAGCCAACTAAAACATATGCTGGGCATAGAAATTGAGGCCAGCCAGCAAGTGTACTCGTTGCTACGCCAGCTTGCCGGTCAGATTGCCAACGTGCATGGCGCCACGCTGGCGATGGGGAGTATCTGCCTTGTCATGCTGTTATTTTTGCGGCGCAAGTTTCCGCGGCTGCCGGCGGGTCTTATCACCATTGCTGCGAGCACTCTTACGGTGTGGTTTGCAGAGCTGCAAGATACTGGCATGTCGATTGTTGGGGCCATACCGAGAGGCTTACCCGCACTCAATGTGCCAAATATGGATGCGGACCGGGTTGCATCGTTGTTAACGCTGGCAGTCACGATTGCGCTGGTAAGTTTTATGGAATCTATTGCGGTTGCCAAGCGCTTCGCTGCGCAAAACCGTTACGAAGTCAGCGCCAACAGAGAACTCGTGAGCATAGGCGCCGGCAATGTCGCGTCAGGGTTTGCCGGCGGCTACCCGGTAGCGGGAAGTTTTTCTCGTACCGCGATCAATGCCGACAGCGGCGCGAAAACGCCACTCGCATCGATAATAACGGCTACCGTCATCGCGCTGACTTTAGTCGCGTTGACGCCATTGTTCTACTACACACCCATCGCCAGCCTTGCCGCGGTCATTTTAGTCGCCATCAAGGGCTTGATCGACCTCGAAGAACCGCGCCGTCTTCTTAGAATAAACAAGAAGGATTTTTCCCTTTTACTATTCGCTTTTTTCGCGACGCTTATGTTGGGCATCCAGTATGGAGTGCTGCTTAGCGTGCTGGCGTCTATCATTCTGATTTTTAGCCGCATTACCCGCCCGCCCGTGGTGCGCTTTGGCCGCCTGCCCAACACCAATATTTTCCGCAATCTGGATCGCGACCCGCAGGCGAAAATTATCCCCGGAGTGATCATTTTTCGCATCGATGCTTCGTTATATTTTGCCAACGTGACGTATCTTAAAGACAAAATTTATGAAGCAGTTGCCGAGCGCCAAGACCCGATTCATTCTTTTCTTATAGACGCCAGCACTACCAACGAAGTCGATACCTCCGCTATAACATGCTTGCAGGAAATAGCCTACGAGTTCAAACAAACCGGTATCGAACTGTATTTTTCCAATGTGCGTGGCCGGATCAGAGACACCATGCGCCGTTCAGGTTTTCTGCAGCAGTTGGGTGAGGATCACTTCTTCTATAGCAAGACCGCGGCGATTAAACACATCGAAGCGCTTAACCCCAACGTGGTTTGATACGCCATCACATTTCCAGCTGTGCGAAAGTTCGCGATTTTGGAGACTGCTATGACGCAGCTTGAGCACGTATTGCGCGTGCAGACAAGGGAACAACCCGGAAAGCAGAATGTCTCAATGTCGATATCCCCGCGGCTTACACCAGCCTGAATGCGCGGCGTGTGCGAGCCTATCGCCGGTTAGCTACAAAACTCGTTAGGAGGGTTATATGCAAGAACTGAACGCGGATTTTAGCAAAAGAACTGTCGTTCATGGCGCGAAGCTTGAATGGCAGGACTCGCCGATGGCCGGAGTCCGCCGTCGCATGCTGGATCGGATTGGCGATGAAGTCGCTCGCGCCACTAGCATTGTGCGCTATGATACTGGCAGCCATTTTTCGCCACACGTGCATACCGGCGGTGAGGAGTTTGTTGTTCTGGAAGGCGTGTTCCAGGACGAACACGGCGACTTTCCGGCTGGCTCTTACATTCGTAACCCGCCGCAATCCAAACACACGCCGGGCTCCGAACCAGGCTGTGTGATTTTTGTGAAACTGTGGCAATTCGATCTCGATGATCGCACGCAAGTGCGGATCAATATGGACGAGGTTCCTGCTACGCCCGACCCGACTCGACCAGGGGTAACACTCGCCCCGCTACATCAAGATGAGCGAGAACAGGTACGCGTTGAGCAATGGGAAGCCGGGGCCGAGGTGACGTTGGACACGTCGGGGGGCGCGGAAATTCTCGTACTCGAAGGTAGCTTTGAGGAAGGTCACGATACGTTTCAACCGCAGTCGTGGCTGCGAGTACCCCTTGGTGGGCATGTCGGCGCCAAGGCCGGCCCGCAAGGCGCGCGGCTATGGGTCAAGACCGGGCACTTACGATTTGTCGAACCGCCAAAAATTTCTTAACAGATTGTCTCGCTTGTGGGCATCCTGAAAGGCCAGTGGCCTGATCCTGCTGGTAAACAGTTTTTTACGATCCTGTTGGTGATGAGATGCGAGGATCACCTCAATTGACTGTCTTTGCTGCCGCGACGGTTATAGCCGCTAAGGCCCTCCTGGTGTTCGTCGAGTTCAGCCTGGCATTTCACGCAAAAGCGCACACCGGGGATTGCTCTGCGGCGAGCTTTCGGGATAACGGTTTCGCATTCCGCACAGTGCGTTAAGCTGTCGCCTGTTGGTAGCCGGCTTCGCGCCAGTTTTACCGCATCGTCAACGCTCGCGTCAATTTGATCCTGTACCGCTCCATCTCTCGCCCAACCAGTGGCCATTATTTTCTCCTATTTTGGATTGTTCATCTGTACAGCGGCAACGAGGCAGGGGCGCGCTCGCGGTGGGTGGCGCCGTACAAACGCACGTCAGAATTACGTCGGCCTGCTCGCTCGCCTGGCTCATAACCAGCGACCGTTGTTGATGCTGCTGCCGCAGCTATCATAGACCTTGCGATAGCGTTAGACAATTTGTGAGCAAAATCCGCAGCGTATTGTGAATACCAGCGCTATTAGCGGCGAAAATATATTCGATTAGGCGCCTCCAAATTGACAGAAACGCCGTCACAATAATAGCTTTCAGTAATCCAGCGCGTTAAGCTGGCTCCACTTCTAACGCAACCAATGCGTTCATAATTACTCACGCAAGACATGCAGCCAATCGTCTATCAAAGCTCCATCGAAAGCATCGGCAACACGCCCATGTTGAAGGTCACGCGTATCGACACGGGCCCGTGCGAGTTGTACTTAAAACTCGAGAACCAGAACCCCGGCGGCTCGATCAAAGATCGCATTGGTAAATCCATGATCGAGGCCGCAATAGCAGACGGCAAACTGACACCGGGCGGCACGCTGATCGAGGCGACCGCCGGCAATACCGGTCTCGGCCTCGCGCTGGTCGCGTCACAACTGGGCTACCCGTTGATTCTGGTTATGCCCGACAAAATGGCTCAGGAAAAAATCTATCATTTGAAAGCGCTGGGCGCCGATGTGCGATTGACCCGTTCCGATGTGGGCAAGGGCCACCCGGAATATTATCAGGATGTTGCCGAACGGCTGGCGCGCGAAATTCCAAACGCCTTCTACGTTAACCAATTCGACAATCCAGCCAACCCCCTGGCGCACGAAACCAGCACGGGACCCGAGATCTGGGAGCAAATGGATGGCCGCCTCGACGCCTTGGTCTGTGGCGTTGGTTCAGGCGGTACGTTAACGGGCCTGGGCCGCTTCTTTAAACGCGTTGCTCCTGACCTTGAAATGGTACTGGCCGATCCGGAAGGGTCGATTCTCGCAGAATATATTCGCACCGGAGAAATCAGCAAAGAGGTCGGCTCATGGCTGGTAGAAGGCATTGGCGAAGATTTTATTCCACCAGTCTCCGATTTGTCGTACACCCGGCACGCCTATACGGTCAGCGATGCAGACGCTTTCGCGGCGGCGCGCGAATTACTCAATAAAGAAGGTATTATCGCAGGCTCTTCTTCAGGCACGTTGCTGGCCGCCGCGCTGCGCTATTGCCGCGAACAAACCGAACCCAGGCGCGTGGCCACGTTTGTGTGCGACAGCGGCAACAAATACTTGTCGAAACTGTATAACGACTTCTGGATGCACGACCAGGGCTTTATCGAGCGCCAGCAGTTTGGCGATTTGCGCGACGTGATTTCGCGCCCGCACGACCACCGCGATACGGTGGTTGCGGCACCGGATGACACGCTATTGTCTGTGCTCAATCGCATGAAGCTATACGATATTTCGCAGCTACCGGTGATGAATAAGGAAGGCGCCGTTATCGGCCTGGTTGATGAGTCCGATATTCTCTATTCGGTGGTCGACAATGCCGCAAGATTTTCTGCCCCCGTAGAAACAGTAATGACCAAAAAGCTGCAAACGCTCCCCTATGAACGGCCAATAAGCGAGTTGGTGCCGCTGTTCGAGCAAGACATGGTCGCCATCATAATGGACGACGACAACTTCCTGGGCCTGATTACCCGCATCGACCTGCTGAACTATCTACGCCGCAAAGTGAACAAGTGAAGATAACACCATGAGTACAAATTCCAGCAACAAATCCGGTTTCGCCACGCGCGCGATTCACGCCGGCCAGTCGCCCGACCCGTCGACCGGCGCCATCATGCCGCCGATCTACGCCACGTCGACCTACGTGCAGCAAAGCCCTGGAGTGCACCAGGGCTACGAGTACAGCCGCTCACAAAACCCGACCCGCATGGCGTACGAACGCTGCATCTCCGATCTTGAGAGCGGTACGCAGGGCTTCGCTTTCGCCTCCGGCATGGCGGCGCTGGCAACGCTGCTGGACCTGTTCGCGCCGGGTGACCATATCATCGCGATGGACGACCTCTACGGCGGTTCTTACCGCCTGTTCGAAAACGTGCGGCGTGAGTCGCAGGGCCTGGAGTTTTCCTTTGTAGACCTGTCCGACCTACAACAGTTGAAAGCGGCAATCACCACAAAAACTCGAATGATATGGGTGGAGAGTCCGACCAACCCCTTGCTCAAACTGAGCGATCTCGAGGCCTTGGCCGGCATCGCAAGCGAACACGGCATAATGTGTTGCTGCGACAACACTTTTGCCACCCCCTGGATACAGCGCCCGCTGGAACTGGGTTGCGATATTGTGATGCACTCCGCCACCAAGTACCTGAATGGCCACAGCGATATGGTCGGTGGCGTACTGGTTGTCGGCAACAACCCCGAACTAGCGCAACGGCTAAGCTATTTGCAAAACGCAGTTGGTGCGGTACAAGGCCCGTTCGACAGCTTCCTCGCGCTGCGCGGGCTAAAAACGCTGGCCCTGCGCATGCAGCGCCACTGCGAAAGCGCACAGCAGATAGCCGACTACCTTGTGACGCATTCGGCGGTAGAAAAAGTTCATTATCCGGGGCTTGCCAGCCACCCGCAGCACGACTTGGCGCTGCGCCAGATGAAAGCGCCGGGCGGCATGGTCACCGCCGTATTAAAAGGCGGGCTCGAAGCCGCGACATCTTTCCTGGAACGGGTACAGCTTTTCGCGCTGGCGGAAAGTCTGGGCGGGGTCGAAAGCCTGATCGAGCACCCCGCGATTATGACGCATGCGTCGGTACCTCCGGCAAACCGTGTTGCGTTGGGTATAGACGACGGTCTGGTGCGGTTATCGGTGGGTATCGAGGATGTTGATGATTTGACCGCTGATCTGGAGCGGGCATTAAGCCACGGCTGACTAAAAAAGGCGCTTACCTAAGCGCGTGACTAATTCTTCGACATCGCCGGCACACGAGAGGTTGGGATTATTTTTCCGTAAATTCACGCAACAGTGCGGCCAGCAGCTGTTCCGACAGGGCGTTAAGTTGTTCGGGCCGATTCAATGTCAACCATGCAACGCCTTCTTCGTCGTTGCGTAGCAGAACAGGTTCATCGTTCATCATCGTAAACCCTCGCAAGAAATTCGTTTCTCGTTTAGCTACCCATAAATACGACAGTCTTATTGCCATCAAGAAACACGCGACGCTCAATATGGTACTGCACTGCCTTCGATAAAGCCTTGCTTTCATTGTCGCGCCCGACGCGCACCAGATGATCGGGCGTAAAACCATGGTCAACCCGCGTTAGTACTTGTTCGATAATCGGCCCCTCATCAAGATCCGCGGTAACATAGTGCGAGGTTGCACCGATCACCTTCACGCCTCGCTCGAACGCCTGATGGTAGGGTTTGGCGCCCTTAAACCCCGGTAAGAAGGAGTGATGTATATTGATGCAACGACCCGATAATTGCGACGTCAAATTGTCGGAAAGAATTTGCATGTAGCGCGCCAGCACGACCAGCTCGGTATCGGTCTCGTTAATGATTTCAAGCAGCTGCTGTTCTTGTTGGGGCTTGTTATCCTTGCTTATCGGCAAGTGGATAAAACGAATACCCTCGCGCTCGGCCATGGAGCGCAGGTCGCGATGATTTGATACGACAGCGGTGACTTCCATCGGTATTTCGCCTTTGTTGCGCCGGTACAGCAGATCGGCAAGGCAGTGGTCAAATTTCGACACCATGATCAGCACTTTGGTTGGCACGTCTGGATCACGAATCCGCCAGCGCATATCAAACTTGCCGGCGACAGCGGCAAAGGTTGTGCGTATTTCGTCTACAACAGGTGATTTTTCCTGGCGCCGAAATACCGCGCGCATAAAAAACTTGTTGGTCGATTCATCATCGAATTGTTCAAGCGCGCAAATGTAGCAGTCGCGCTCGGCTAGAAACGTCGTCACGGCAGCAACCACACCGGCACGCGCCAGGCAGCTTGCAGTAAGAATGTATCGACTATTTTCGTTGGGCATAGCGGTTATCTCAAATGCCTGACCTAAGGAAACCGCATTATGTAGGGCATGATCTCTCCTGCCAAGCGCAACGTATCAATGCCTTTTAAGTCCCCCACCGCTGATGTTTCCAGGCAAATTGGAAGCGGCTTGAATCAAACCGACACGCTGGTTTATGGTTGAATAGTAGTATGCGTCGAACGTATCGTAACCATCCGCACTCATTCGCGCATTACCGATTTTGAGATTAGAATAGCTCGGCATGACCAGCGACCTTTTTTATGGCCGAGGCGTACAATTACGCCCGCCAGATTCGCCCCGCAGACGGCCCGGACATGCACATATGATGTGCGCCAGGAAAACTGATCGCGCAACAACACGCAAAATAGGCGGGCCACTATGCACAGCACAATGGCAAGATGCTCACCGGCAGAGGTGGGCTTGTGCCCTGCTCGTCTGCAGCGCGTGGCGCAACATATCGATCAGCGCTACCTCGTACCGGGGCGCTTCGCAGGTGCGCTAACGCTGGTCGCAAGGCGCGGACGTATCGCTTACCTGAATTGTCAAGGCATGGCCGATGTCGAGCGGCAAAAAGCCGTGCAGGAAGACACCCTATTCCGCATCTACTCCATGACCAAACCGATTACGTCGGTCGGCCTTATGATGCTTTACGAGGCCGGCCACTTCCAGCTGGCAGACCCGGTGCATCGCTATATTCCGGAATTCCGCAAACTGCAGGTTTATGCGTCCGGTGTGTACCCCCATTTTATCACCACGCCGACTGCCCGTCCGATGCGAATCATCGACCTGCTGACCCATACCTCGGGGCTGACGTACGGGTTTATGAAGCGCACCAACGTTGATGCGGCCTACCGTGAACTGAAGCTGGATGGGGACGCACCAGCAGGCTTTACAACCCGCCGGCTAGTACAACAACTGGAGCAACTGCCGCTGGAGTTTTCGCCGGGAGAGGCCTGGAATTACTCGGTCTCCACCGACGTACTCGGTTACCTGATCGAATTTTTCAGTGGTCAGTCTCTGGCGGATTATTTCCAGCAACGAATCTTTGCGCCGCTACGCATGAATGACACTGGCTTTCACGTAAGCGCAGAAAACCAACAGCGCTTTGCCGCCTGCTATGAGTATTCCCGGCCAGGCAGTTTTCGCCTTCAGGACGACCCGGCCACCAGCAAGTATCTCTCAGCGCCGACTTATTTCTCCGCTGGCGGCGGACTGGTTTCCAGCGCGGCTGACTACCTTCGGTTTGCCCAAATGTTCCTTAACGGCGGCGAGCTGGACGGCGTGCGCCTGCTGGGCCCACGCACTGTGGCCTTTATGAGCCGCAATCATTTGCCAGGCGGGAAGGACCTGCCCGCGCTAACCACTGGCTCCTTCAGCGAGGTACCGTTCGAAGGCATCGGCTTTGGCCTGGGAGTTGCGGTGCGCAACAACTCTGTGAGCTCGGGCGTGCTCAGCTCCGAAGGCGAGCTGTCATGGGGTGGCCTGGCTTCCACCCACTTCTGGATCGATCCACGTGAGGACCTGATTGCTATATTCCTGACTCAGTTGATTCCTTCGAGCACCTATAACATACGCAATGAGCTGCGCACCCTGGTCTACAGCGCGCTGGTCGATTAGGGCCTGCCAGGGCTGCACATCACTTTCGATAGTCGTGCCGAAGGCAAAATACCTTCATTCCCCGTAGCTGTGACCGCTTGAGCAGAACTGTTCTGCTATTGACGGTCTAAATGTCAAATCTTGATGTGTTTCTTCATATTAAATAGGAGTGCATTTTCTCACAGGTGATTGCAATTTTACGTGACAAGCCCGACACCGCAACTTATGCTTAGCGGTTATTATTCCTTGCCAGCCTTTCTCTTTATCGTGACCGATTAACTATGAGTCATATCACCAAAGACCTTGCCGATTTGCGCCGCGAATACAGCACGCAGGCGCTGCATAGAAGTGCTCTCGATACGGATCCTTTCCGGCAATTTAACCGCTGGTTTGAAGAGGCGCTCACCTCGGAATCCATGGATCCCAACGCCATGAGTCTTGCTACCGTAGCGACAGATGGGCAGCCTTCGTTGCGCACGGTACTACTTAAGTATTTCGATGATGCCGGCTTTGTCTTTTACACCAATCTTGATAGCCACAAGGCACAGGAGATCAAGGCTAATCCTCGGGTGGCACTGTTATTTTACTGGCATGAGGTACATCGCCAGGTCAAAATTGTCGGCGCAGCGGAGCGAGTGACCGCCAGGGAGAATATGCAGTATTTCAGTCGCCGGCCGAAAGACAGCCAACTCGCGGCCTGGGTATCGGCACAAAGCCGGGTTATCTCGGCGCGATCAGTGCTGGAAAACAAATTTGCAGAAATGAAAATAAAATTTAAAAACGGAGAGGTTCCCCTGCCTTCCTTTTGGGGCGGCTACCGGGTTGTGCCGAGCAGCCTTGAATTCTGGCAAGGGCGCCTCAACCGGCTGCATGATCGCTTCATTTATAAGCGCAGTTCTTCCGCTACATGGACTATCGAGCGCCTCGCGCCTTGAGGTCAAGCATGGTAACGAGAGCTGCCGGCTTGCTATGTGACTTTTTCTTCCCGGGTTTGTAGCACGCGGCGGAATCCCGGTAGTTTAATGATCGAAGCCGTCCAGTACGGTATCCACGCGCTGTCATTCTCGTCGTTTTCAAGCCGAAACCCATCGCGGTCATCGTGAACGACCCAACGATTGCCGAAATCGTCTTGAAATACATCGCCCGGCTGTGCGTTTTGTTGTTCCAATATTTGTTCGATACATCCCTCAAGCTTATTTGTCATGACCTCGACTCCCGAATATATGGTTGGTTAGGCTCACACCCATCAATGTTCGACAAGCTGAACGAAAAAAGTTAGCGGAATATGACAGAATCAGGCAAACACCTCGTCCAGAAAATGATAGGCGGCTTGCCATGAGCGTCTGTCCGCGTTGCCATCATACACAGTACCCATATCCGGATTGTTCGCCTCCGGATTAGTAAACGCATGTTTGACGTTGCCGTAGGCGTGCACTTGCCAGTCGGCGCCCGCCTCAGTCATTTCGCGGCAGAACTCGCTGAGCTGTTCCGGCGGCGCCATCGGATCGTCGTAGCCGTGCAGCGTCAACACTTTGCATTTAATCTTCTGCTTTGCCAAACCGGCCGGCATCAGCAAACCATGAAACGAAATAACCCCGCGAACATCAGCGCCGCTACGCGCCAGGTCGAGCGCACACAAGCCACCAAAGCAAAACCCGATCACCGCGATACGGTCAGCATCAACAACGCTCTGATCGGCCAGCGTTAACAGACCGGCTAACATGCGATCGCGCAACAGCGCCCTGTCTTCGACAAAGGGTTGCATCAATTTCTGGTTTTCTTCCGGCCCTGATCCTAAAACACCTTTGCCAAACATATCCAACGCGAACGCTGCATAACCGCGACCGGCCAACTGTCGCGCTTTGTCAATCACAAAATCGCCGCGACCAGCCCATGCGTGACATATAAGAACTCCTGGCCGCTTGCCATCGCCGGCGTCGTCGTAGGCGAAAAAGCCTTCCAGCGTAGTGCGTTTATGTGAGTACTCGATGTTTTCTGTCTGCATTTTTCTCTCCTGTGCAATGGCGTGTATTTAGACCTGGAAACATATTAAGCGCCTGCAACCGCGATAACAACAAGGCTAACCGGTGGCTCGAAGCAATGACGCTTGCTATCGGCCTACCGTTCGTGAATAGGGTACACTTCTTGTTCATGCGTTGTCGGCGCCCGCCTGTTGGCTACGGAGGTCAAAATGTGCCATTACCCCATTGCAGAAAAATCGACTGCCAATACCCATGTGGTCGAAAATCAACCCCCCTATTTGCAAAACTACAATATGTTCAGCGCCGATACAGCTCTTGCTGAAGCGGTAAAACGCGAGGGAGCGGTCGGGGCTGAAGCCACACTTGGCGAATTTGGTCGCCTGTGTGGATCGACTGAACGTATTCATTGGGGAATTCAGGCCAACGCGAACAAACCTCGCCTGCACACCCACGATCGCTACGGCAACCGTATTGATGAGGTGGAGTTTCACCCGGCCTACCATCAGCTTATGTCGGCGGCCATTGTCAACGGCATGCACGCACTGCCCTGGATCCGGCCCGGTGAGGGGGGCAATGTCACCAGAGCCGCGTTGTTCTATTTGCAAACCCAGGTTGAGGCAGGCCATCTCTGCCCTATTACGATGACCTTCGCCTGTATTCCTACATTAAAAAAACAGGCCAATCTGGCGGAGCAGTGGATTCCTAAAATAACCAGTCGTCACTATGACCCTCGAAACGTCCCTCATACTGAAAAATATGGCCTCACGATCGGCATGGCGATGACCGAAAAACAAGGCGGCAGTGATGTGCGTAAAATTTCGACGCACGCCTATCCCATTGGCGCTGTCGGCCCGGGTGAAGCCTACGAACTGCTGGGACATAAGTTTTTTGTCTCCGCGCCGATGTGTGATGCCTTTTTAATGCTGGCGCAAGCCGCAGGCGGTATTAGTTGCTTCCTGGTCCCGCGCTGGCGCCCCGATGGCAGCAAGAACCCAATACAGATTAACCAGTTGAAAGACAAGATGGGTAACGCTTCCAACGCTTCGTGCGAAACCGATCTGCGCGGCGCCTATGGCTGGCTCGTTGGTGACGAGGGGCGGGGTATAGCCAATATCCTGGAGATGGTTGCACTGACCCGATTCGATTGCATGGTGGGGTCTTCCGCCGGTATGCGTCAAGCGGTATCACAGGTAACCCACCACTGTCATTATCGCTCTGCTTTCGGCGCCAAGCTGGAAAACCAGCCTATGATGCAAAACGTACTGGCGGATCTCGCCTTGGAGGCTGAAGCCGCAATGATTATGTGCATGCGCTCTGCCCACGCTCTGGACAATGCCGGTAACAATGCCGGTGAAGCATTGCTGATTCGCATCGGCACCGCGGTTGGCAAATACTGGATATGCAAGCGCACACCGGCACACGCCTATGAGGCGATGGAGTGTATTGGTGGCGGCGCGCTAATGGAAAACTCATTGATGCCGCGCCTGTATCGCGAGGCGCCGGTGAATTCCATTTGGGAAGGAAGCAGTAATGTACAGTGCCTGGATGTGTTGCGTGCCATGCAGAAAGAACCCGATTCGTTGGAGGTTTTTCTGGCCGAGATAGCCGCTGCCAAAGGCCAAAACAAACTGCTGGACCGCTGCCTGGTAAAAATACAGGCAACGTTTAGCCATCGTTCTGAACTGGAATATCAAGCCCGTAGCATCGTCGAAAAAATGGCGCTCGCCATGCAGGCCACCCTGCTGATTCAAGCCGGCAATAGCTCGGTGAGTGATGCCTTTTGTGCCGCCAGACTGGGAGAGGAAAGCGGCCATGTTTACGGCATGTTGCCTAAGGGGATTGATTGCAAGGCGTTGATTGATAGAGCGCGTCCAATAATCGCTTAACCGGCGCCATCAGTTTGGCAGCTCGAGATCGCAAAGCTGTGCACGATTGTCCGCCGCTGAATAAAGATGGTCTCTGGTGATCGGCACTACATGATGTTGACGCGCTAACTGTAATTGAAATACCACCAGGTCGGAACACTCGAATGAAACTTCGCATATGGCCAGATAAAATTCCCACATACGGCAGAACTCTTCTCCCAGTTGTTTGCTGATTTCATTGCGATGCAATTGAAAGCGATCGAACCAGGCCCTGAGTGTTTTAGCGTAGTGCAAACGCAGCACTTCAATATCGGTTAGCATGAGCTGCGACTTTTCAGCAGCCAACGCCATTTCCGATAGCGAAGGAATGTGGCCGCCGGGGAATATGTGTTTGATGATCCACGGGTTGACTACGCCGGGTGGACCGCTACACCCTATCGAATGAACCAATGCTACGCCATCTTCGACTAACAGTTTCGTTATGCTTTGAAAGAATACGGAATAAAATGGCGCGCCGACGTGTTCGAACATTCCCACACTGACAATGCGATCATAGCGGCCCCTATGTTGGCGATAGTCCTGTAACTCGAAGCTCACATTGCTTAGCCCAAGTAATTGCGCGCGTTGCCTGGCGGCCGCCAACTGCCTCTTCGATAAGGTAATACCAACGACTTCAACGTCAAAAGTCTGCGCCAGATAGCACGCCAGGCTACCCCAGCCACAGCCAATATCAAGCACACGCTGGCCTGGCCGTAGCAGCATTTTTTTCGCAATATGGAGACACTTTGCCGCCTGCGCCTGCTCCAGTGTGTCATCTGCACTGCGGAAATAGGCGCAGGAATAGTGCATGTCCTTGTCCAGAAAGAGGCAGAAAAATTCGTCTCCCAGATCATAATGACGCGCCACGTTGCGATAACTACGAGAAATTCTGTTCCATTGTCGTAGAAATTTAACCAGCGGTTGGAGCCATCTATTTACGTTGTAGGTGGCGAAATTGGCGCGCAAGATATAGAGCAGGTCGCGTAACTGACCGTCTGCGACATCCCAGCCCCCATGCATGTAGGTTTGCCCCAGTTCCCACTCCCAATCCCTGGCAATCCGTTGGATGACGTTCTCACTTCTGATATTCCAGTGGGCTTCGCACCCATGATCACCAAACTGATACACCTTACCGTTCGGCAAATGCAAATGGATAATGCCGTTTCTAACATTTTTCCTTAACAAATCCAGATACATAACGTACCTCTTATTTGTTAACTAATAAGTTAGAAAACTTTCTCCGGTGCTGGTTCCTTTTTTCTGGCAAGAATTGGTTATTCTTCTGTTGAGGGGGAGAATATAGCAAAAAATCGAATCTGTTTTTCTCAAGACAGGTAAGCACCAACAGCCGTTTATCCTAAAAATCGCTGGATACCAATCTGGTTCAATAGCGCCGGTGGTGGTTCAAAGGGTGGTGGGTGAGAATGTGGTTTAGGGCTGCTTTCTTGGTCGGGAGGATAGGTATTGCATTTTGTATATGGGCTATTTTTCCCCTGCGGGCTTCGCCGCAAGCGGCTCGTTGCAAACTGCTATGCAGTGAGTGAACCGGCGCACGCTCGCCTTTGGCTCGCTAAAGAACAACGATTCTGCCGCCCCAAGAGCACCTTCTGGCACTGTTTTCATTATGGTCGGGACGGCAGGATTTGAACCTGCGACCACCACACCCCCAGTGTGGTGCGCTACCAGGCTGCGCTACGCCCCGAATGCTGCCGCCGCTGGCAGTGTGCCAGCGGAGAAACGTGAAAAATATTAACGTATTGAGGCGTGCTTTGAAACTAGTTTTTAAGGCCTACGAGCACGTCTTCCAACTCATTGATCATCTGGCGAATCAGCTGTCGGTACTGGCGCGTGTCTTCCTTTGCGTCTTCGCCCGATAATTGCTGTCGCGCACCGCCAATGGTAAAACCCTGGTCGTATAGCAGACTGCGAATTTGGCGAATCATTATCACGTCTTGCCGCTGATAATAACGCCGGTTGCCGCGTCGTTTTACCGGTTTCAGTTGCGGAAACTCTTGCTCCCAGTAGCGCAGCACGTGTGGCTTCACCGCGCACAGCTCACTGACTTCCCCTATAGTAAAATAACGTTTGCCAGGAATGACTGGCAGTTCATCATTATTGCTTGGTTCCAGCATACGCTTCTACTCTGGCTTTTAGTTTTTGTCCTGGTCTGAAAGTCACCACGCGGCGTGCGGAAATCGGAATTTCCTCGCCGGTTTTTGGGTTTCTTCCCGGCCGCTCCGACTTATCGCGCAAGTCAAAATTTCCGAAGCCGGATAATTTGACTTGTTCATTATTCTCCAATGAAGAGCGAATCTCTTCAAAAAACAGCTCGACGATTTCTTTTGCTTCGCGCTTATTGAGGCCGAGCTCTTCGTACAAGCGCTCGGCCATATCAGCTTTTGTTAATGCCCGCTCTGGCATAGCTAATTCCTTAGTGTCGCCCCAAACTTTTGTTCTAATGATGCAACAATTTTATCCAGGCACTTGTTTACTTCCTGCTCAGCAAGAGTGCGCGAATGGTTTTGCAAGGTCAAGCTCAGGCCCAGGCTTTTTTTGCTCGGGGCGATTCCCTGACCATCGTAAACATCGAAAATGGTCATATCCGTCAACTGTTCACCAGCGATTTCGCGAACATCGCTGCTAACAATGGAAGATTCGACGTTTTTATCGACAAGAATAGCCAAATCTCGCTGTACTTCCGGAAATTTTGATATTTTCCCATAACTTGGGAGTATACCTTGAAGTAAGGCTTGAAGTGAAATTTCAAACACGTAAATTTCACCAGAAAGGTCGTTTTCAGACACCAATCGCGGGTGCAACGCACCGATGACGCCAATCTGCTCACCCTGCAAGTACAAGGCCGCAGTTTGGCCCGGATGCAACGCCGGATGCTCCGCCGCTTCGAACCGATAGTCCTGCCGTTGCCCGGTCAGACTCAATAAGGATTCCACGTCGCCTTTTACATCATAAAAATCCAGCGGCGCACGCTCATTCGCCCATTCGTTAGCCCAGCGGCTACCGCAGCTTACGCCGGCCAACATATTGTCTTGCCGCAGACCTTCGGTCGACCGTACAAAGCGCTGACCCGCCTCAAACAATCTAACACGTTGCTGCTGGCGCGCGATATTGTAGGCTAGCGCTTGAACCAGGCCGGGCAACAAGCTGGTGCGCATGACCGACATTTCGCTGGAAATGGGATTGGCCAGTCGCACGGGCTTAGTCGCCGGGTCAAACTGCGCCTGTAAACCAGGATCTATAAAACTGTAGGTTATTGCTTCCTGATATCCCCGCGCCAGCATTTGGCGTTTTATGTCGGCCACCGGCAACGCAGATTCAGCGCTGCGCTTGAATCTTTGCGGTGCCCGCAAGTTGCGGCTGGGAAAATTATTGTAACCGTAAACGCGCGCCAATTCTTCCAGCAGGTCGGCTTCGATGGCTAAATCAAATCTGAACGAGGGTGCAATCACCCGCCAGCCGTCGGCGGTAGACTGCAAGGTCAAGCCCAGGCGTTGCAATATGTCTTCTACTTCGGCGTCGGCTAACTCAAAGCCGAGAATTTTTCCAATGCGCGCCCGGCGCAACTCAATCGGCGCCGCCACGGGCACGTGTTCTGCGCTCACCACTTCAATCAACGGGCCAGCCTCACCACCGACAATATCCAACAGTAACCGCGTGGCCCGTTCTATAGCGAGCTTTTGCAGCTGTGAATCGACGCCACGCTCGAAGCGATGCGAAGACTCAGTATGCAGACCATAAGCGCGGGCGCGCCCGGCGATGGGCAGGGGCGAGAAAAATGCTGCTTCCAAAAATAAATGTTGCGTGGTGGTGCTCACGCCAGAATCGACACCACCCATGATACCAGCCAATGCCAGTGGTTTGGCGTGATCGGCAATCAGCAGGCAGTTGTCATTCAGGGTTAGCGTTTGCTCGTCGAGGAGGGTCAACGTCTCGTTGTGTTTCGCCTGGCGCACAACGATACCCTGATCGAGCCGGTCAAGATCAAACGCATGCATGGGCTGGCCCAACTCAAGCATGACATAATTGGTAACGTCTACCGCCGCATCTATACTGCGCACGCCGGCGCGCCGCAGTCTTTCCTGCATCCACAGCGGAGTGGCACGGCTTAAGTCCACGTTGCGCAGGACCCGCCCAACATAACGAGGGCAGTCAGCGGCAGCCTGAACGCTGACGGGGAAAGCATCATCTATCGTCGGTGCAACAGGCTGGATGGCCGGGCCAGCAACTGCCAACTTGTTCAGCACGCCGACTTCGCGCGCAACGCCGGCGAGGCCTAAACAGTCGCTGCGATTGGGGGTTAGATCGATATCCAGAACTTTATCCGGCAAGCCAAAATAGCCTGCCAATAGCTGGCCCAGTGCAGCGTCTTGCGGCAACTCCCACAAGCCGTCGCTAGTCTCGCCAAGACCGAGTTCAGCGCGAGCGCACAACATGCCGTGCGAATCAACGTCACGCAGTTTTGCGGTTTTTATTTCCGTACCGCCGGGCAACACGGCGCCGACAGTGGCGAACGGGACTTTTAAACCTGCGCGCGCATTCGGCGCACCACATACCACCTGCAACGTATCGCTTCCATCGCTGACCTGGCAGACGCGTAATTTGTTGGCATTCGGATGTTGTTCAACGCTTACTATTTGGCCGACCACAACGCCATCGAGTTGACCGCCAACCGTATGGCAGGCCTCGACTTCCAGCCCGGCCATCGTGAGCTGCTCTGCCAGTGCTTCGGCAGATACCGGCGGATCGACCCATTCGCGCAACCAACGCTCACTGATTTTCATCTATATCCGGGTTAGGCAAACTGGCGCAGAAATTTGAGATCGTTGTCGAACAACAAGCGTGCATCGTCGATGCCGTAACGCAACATCGCCAGCCGGTCGGCGCCCATGCCAAAGGCGAAACCCGAGTAACGCTCGCTGTCGATATTCGAATATTCCAGTACTTTTGGGTGCACCATGCCGCAGCCCAATACTTCCAGCCAGCCGGTATGGCTGCATACCCGGCAGCCTGTGCCGCTGCACATGACGCAGCCAATGTCGACTTCGGCGGACGGCTCGGTAAACGGGAAGTACGATGGCCGAAAGCGTACGACCAGTTCTTCGTTCTCGAAATACACCTGCAGAAAACTTTCTATCGTGCCCTTGAGGTGTGCAAAGCTGATGCCCTCGTCAATCAACAAACCCTCAACCTGGTGAAACATAGGCGTATGAGTCAGGTCGGGGGAATCGCTGCGATACACCCTTCCCGGGCAAATAATACAGATAGGGGGCTCGCTGGCTTCCATAACGCGCACTTGCACGGGTGAGGTATGCGTTCTCAGCACCGTGTTACTGTCGATATAGAAAGTATCCTGCATGGCCCGCGCCGGATGATGCTCGGGCATATTTAGCGCGCTGAAGTTATGATAATCGTCTTCAATTTCCGGGCCTTCGGCAACGTCGAAACCGATATTCCTAAAAATTGATTCGATACGTTCGATGGTTCGCGTAACCGGATGCAAACCAGCGGTGGATTGCCCTCGCCCCGGCAAGGTCACGTCAATTTTTTCGCCGGCCAGGCGCGTGGCAAGCACGGCACTTTGCAACACCGACTTATGCTCGGCAATCTGCTCTTGTAAGCTTTGTTTGGCGGTATTGATTGCCGCACCCGCGGCGGGTCGCTGGTCGGCGGAAAGCTTACCCAGGCCTTTCAGCAGCGCAGTTATTTTACCTTTTTTGCCCAGGTAATCGACCCGTACTGAGTCTAGTGCGGCAGGGTCGGCGGCAACATCAATCGCAGCTCGAGCTTGTAAAACGAGCCCTTCGAGATCGTTCATAACGCTATGATCACAGGCACGCTGTGCTGCAAACGGCGTCGACTAGGCGGCCAGAGCTTGTTTGGCCTGCTCGGCCACTACCGCAAACGCGTCTTTGTCGTGCACGGCCATGTCGGCGAGTACGCGCCGATCAAGCCCGATGTTAGCCGCGTTCAAACCAGCAATCAGGCGACTGTAACTGATGCCGTTGACGCGCGCCTGCGCGTTGATGCGCGTAATCCACAGCGCACGGAATAAACGCTTGCGCTGACGGCGATCACGATAAGCATATTGGCCAGCCTTGGTTACCGCCTGCTTGGCAACGCGATACACGCGGCTGCGCGCACCGTAATAACCTTTGGCTTGCTTTAAAACTTTTTTATGACGGCGGTGTGCGGTGACACCACGTTTAACGCGGGACATTTTTCTCTCCTACTAAGAATAAGCTGACTACGGCGTAGCTGCGCTCTATTTAACGCGCAACATACGATCCACCAGAATTTTGTCGGCCGGGTGCACATCATCTGTGCCGCGCAACTGACGCTTTCGCTTGGTGGTCATCTTGGTCAGAATATGGCTTTTATAGGCGTGCTTGCGCTTATAACCGGATCCGGTTTTTTTAAAGCGCTTGGCTGCCCCGCTGTGAACTTTTAACTTACTCATGATTATTCAACTCGCATTTAAAACTGTCGTCGCCTGTTGCGGCGCAAAGCAGTTTTACAGTTAATGGAAGCCGGCGCCTTATTGCCCTACAAGAGCGGGCCGACTATCTCTTTTTAAGGGGTGCTAACACCATGTGTAGCTGGCGACCTTCCATTTTCGGGAATTGCTCAACATTGCCATACTCTGCAAGGTCTTGCTCAATCCGTTTCAGGAGGTCGATACCGATCTCCTGGTGCGCCATTTCGCGGCCACGAAACCTGACAGTCACTTTGGCCTTATCCCCATTTTCCAGGAAACGTATCAGGTTGCGTAGTTTGACCTGATAATCTCCTGTATCCGTGCCTGGCCGAAACTTCATCTCTTTAACATGTGTGATTTTCTGCTTTTTCCTGGCAGCCGCTTTTTGCTTCTTCAGCTCAAACACATGTTTGCCGTAGTCCATAATTTTGCAGACGATAGGGTTTGCTTCAGCGGTCATTAGCACCAAATCCATTTTGGCTTCTTCCGCTACCTTTAGCGCCTCTTCCAGGGGTACAATTCCGGCTTGCTCGCCGTCTACACCCACTAATCGTACCGTGTCTGCCTCGATTTGATCGTTGATTAAGGCTTTTTTCGAAGCGCCTCTCGAACCGTCTCGCTTGATATTATTTCTCCAAAACAACACGACCGCGACGCGCAACATCTTGGGCCAGGTGCTCAGTAAAATCTTCTAAACTGAGCGAACCTAAATCTTCGCCTCGACGTGTACGTACGGCCACTGTTTGAGTTGTGGACTCCTTATCACCCACCACGAGCATATAAGGAACCTTCTGAATTGTGTGCTCGCGGATTTTAAAGCCGATCTTTTCATTTCTCAAGTCTGTTTCTGCTCTAAAGCCTTTATTTCTCAGCATTTCCTCTACTTTTAGCGCATATTCGGCCTGCTTGTCGGTAATGTTCAAAATAGCGACCTGTTGCGGCGCAAGCCAGGCCGGAAACGCACCTTCGTAGTTCTCAATCAGCATACCGATAAAGCGTTCGAATGAGCCGATAATGGCACGATGCAACATCACCGGAATTTGCCGGCTACCGTCTTGCGCGACATAGTGCGCGTCGAGTCGGCCCGGCGTGGCGAAGTCGACCTGAATAGTACCGCACTGCCACACGCGGCCAACACAGTCTTGCAACGAAAACTCGATTTTTGGCCCATAGAATGCGCCCTCGCCCGGCAGCTCTTGCCACGGCAGTTTTTTATTGTCCAACGCCAGCGCCAGGGCTTGCTCGGCTTTGTCCCAGATGCCGTCGCTGCCGACGCGGTTATCGGGACGGGTCGACAGGCGATAGATAATGTCGGTAAATCCAAAGTCGGCGTACACTGCGTGCAAAAAATCGATGAAGGTGCCAACCTCGTCCTGAATTTGGTCCTCGGTGCAGAAGATGTGCGCGTCGTCCTGAACAAAACCGCGCACGCGCATCAAGCCATGCAGCGCCCCCGAAGGCTCATTGCGATGGCAGGAACCAAACTCGGCCAAACGCAGGGGTAGATCACGATAACTGCGCAGACCCTGATTAAATACCTGCACATGGCACGGGCAGTTCATGGGTTTAATGGCAAACTGACGCTCCTCAGCCTGCAAGGTAAACATATCATCGCTAAACTTTGCAGCATGGCCGGATCGCTCCCACAGGGAAAAGTCCACCAGCTGCGGCGTACGAATTTCCTGGTAGCCGTGTAAGACTTGCTGCGTGCGCATGTATTGCTCTATGGTCTGGTAAATCGCCCACCCTTTAGGATGCCAGAACACCATGCCCGGCGCCTCTTCCTGCATGTGGAACAAATTCAGTTTCTTGGCGATTTTGCGATGGTCCCGCTTCGCGGCCTCTGCCTGCTGGGCCAGGTATTTCTTCAGTTGTTTTTTGTCGGCCCAAGCGGTGCCGTAGACGCGCTGCAGCATTTCGTTCTTCGAGTCGCCACGCCAATAGGCACCGGCCAACTTGGTTAGTTTAAAGTTTTTCAGAAAACGTGTATTGGGAACGTGCGGCCCAACGCACATGTCGACATACTCCTGATGATAATAAAGGCCCATGGCTTCTTCATCGGGCATATCTTCCACCAGGCGCAACTTGTATTCTTCGCCGCGCGCTTTAAAAGTTTCAATGACTTCAGCACGGGCAGTCATTTTCTTGATTACGTCATAATCCTGCGCGATCAGCTCCCGCATACGCGCTTCAATCGCTTCCAGGTCATCCGGTGTAAACGGCCTGTCAGTCGCGATGTCGTAGTAGAAACCGTCTTCAATGACGGGGCCAATCACCATCGTCGCTGCCGGGAAAAGTTGCTTGACCGCATGGCCGATCAGATGCGCACACGAGTGGCGTATAATTTCGACACCTTCGTCGTCTTTGGCGGTAATAATGCGCAACTTTGCGTCTTGCTCCAGTATTTCTCCGGCATCTTGCAAAATGCCATCGACTTCACCGGCGATCGTCGCCTTGGCTAAGCCCGGGCCGATAGCTTCGGCGACTTGCATGATGGTGACTGGATGATCGAAATTGCGCTGACTGTCGTCAGGGAGTGTGATAACTGGCATGAGGGTGGGATCCTTTTTCAGTGGTGACCCTTACAATAGGCCACGTGAAGAATGCGCATAAGAAGAACACAACACTCTTATGTTACGTCAAAATGGTAAGTTTTGCAGGCAAGCCTGCGAGTAGTGATGATTTAGGGCCCGCGTCAAAATTAGTTCACAGCTTTGGGCGTTGAGGCACCCGTCTGGCAAGACGCGAAAGCTTGAAATATTCGAATATTTCAAGCTTTCGCAACGCCGCCAGGCGGGATGGATCGGCGACCAAAATGTGAAGTTATTTTGACGCGGGCCCTTAGTAGGCCTTGTTGAACAACAGCGCGAACGGCGTCTTGAACAAGATCACCATATCCATCTTCAGCGACCAATCATTGATATAGCTCAAATCATACTCAACGCGGCGCTGCATATCTTCCACCGTTTCGGTTTCACCGCGGCAGCCGTTGATTTGTGCCAGGCCCGTAAGCCCTGGTTTAATGCGATGTCTCGCCATGTACGCATGTATTTTTTTAGCGTAGTAGTCATTGTGTTGCACTGCGTGAGGGCGCGGACCCGTTAGCGACATCTTGCCTTGCAGGACATTATAGAGCTGCGGCAGTTCGTCAATGCTGGTACGTCGTAAAAAACGTCCAACCGGGGTAACACGAGTATCGCCATTCTTTGCCTGGGTAAGCTGGCCATCTTCTTCAACATGCATGTACATGCTTCTAAATTTATAGATGTTAATCACCTGGCCATCCCAGCCATGGCGCCGCTGCTTGAATAACACGGGGCCTTTTGACGTCAGCTTCACCAGCACTGCGACCAGCAACATCAGCGGGCTAAGTACAATAAGCAGCACGGTGCTCAGAACTCTGTCTATGACATTTTTAAAGAACGCTTGCGAACCGGAAGTGATAGGACTTTCAGAAAGCGACAGCAGGGGCATACCCGCCACTTCTCGCACCCGCGGATGCAACAGGTTCAGCGAGAAAATATCCGGCACCCAAATAACGTCGAGACGCGAAACATCAAGACTCGTGTATATTTCCTCGACTCGAGACGCCTCTCTAAGCGGTAGTGCGATATAAATACGGCGCGCCTTGTTTGCCTCGGCAATGCGTTGCACATCAGCAATGCGTCCCAGCGCCGGCACGTGATCAACTTGCCAGCTCTCCATGCTCTCTACGTCATCGTCAACAACGCCGATGATTTGCTCGGGCAAAAATACATTGCTGTTGATGCTTTTTGCCAAATGATCTGCCAGGTGCCCCGAACCCACCACCAGCGCCGGCAACACGTCGGCGCTGACCCGTGCACGATGCGAAACGAAGTGGCACAGTAAATAAACCAGCACCTGTACCGCGTATCCCGACAGCGCCCACCAGAGAATAACCCGGCGCGAGTAATCTTCGGAAGTTTTGGTAAAAAACGCGACGATTATCAAGCCTATACAAACCATGCCCCAACATTTTGCCAGGCGAACAAGCATGATGGAGTCGCCGGTAAAGCGCCGGTACATGCCCACGGAGTTATAGATAATGCCCATCAACAACACGGTGATCACGGCTTGTATGCGGTACTGCCGATCGATTTCATAACCGTGCAATTCGACCAGCAAAAAAAGCACCGCAACTACGGCGATGCTGTCCAGAATCATCTGCGTCCAGCTGCTGAGCGACTGATGGTTTTGCAGTAATCTGCTATCTGAATAAATTGAGCGAATGGGCACGCCCATGTTGTGATTACCGCCTAACTTCATTGCTAACAATTCCCGTTGTTACGAAATACTCACACTACCCAAGGCAGGCGAAGCGTAAAAACCATATTGTTCTTATAGACGTAGAAAACCACGCCGAAAGTCGGCGCGTTTCCGGCTATTGTCTCATTGCCCCATGGCATCATAGGCGGTGCTAGCACAGTCCGAACACTCTTCACCACCGCGTTTGCCGTACTGATGATGCTAACATTGCATACCAGTGGCTTAAAACTGCAATGCGAAAAACTTCCTGAAGTAACTTGTCCATTTAACCACCAGCCGTATTGGTTTTCAATTGCAAAGCTCTGCCAAAGCCCAAATTTTACATCTCGAACATGACGTTTGTATGAAGTATCGAATCCGCACTCAATTGAAAGCACTGACTGGGCAGCTGTTTTGGCGTGACGCGCCCCTGCACGACGGCAGGTTTGTCTATGTACATTAAAAAACAAAAAAACCCATCAGTTGATGGGTTTTTTTGTTTTTTTGGTAGGCACGATTGGATTCGAACCAACGACCCCCACCATGTCAAGGTGGTGCTCTAACCAACTGAGCTACGTGCCTATAAGAAAAATTTTGCCTGCCATCCATGGCGCAACTGCAATCTCCCAACTAACCGCCAGCCCAGGCATCCTTGCCAGGGCGTTCGCCTCGTGCGAAGCAGTGCTTCGCGTTAAGCACTCGGCTCACCCAACTGAGCTACGTGCCTAAAAGGAAAATCTTGCGCGTCATCTTATGACCCACTCAATGGCCGCGTATCTTATACAAGCCCCATAAACATCACAACTACAACCTACACTGCACTCATAAACTGGTGTTTTTTTAGTTGCTGAATTTGATCGCGCGTTTGCGCCGCTTCTTCGAACTCCAGATTTTTGGCATGCTGGTACATTTTTTCTTCCAGCTGCTTCAACAGTCGTGACAATTTACGCGGATCATCCAACGGCACGCCGGGCAAGTCAATATAGGCCGTCTTGGCGTCTTTGGCCTTTCTGCGCCCTTTGCCTTTACCCGGCGCGTAACTCACTTCGAGTATATCGGCAACCGATTTTTTAACGCCTGTGGGCGTAATGCCGTGTGCTTCGTTGAATTCCACTTGTTTGATGCGGCGGCGTTCGGTTTCATCCATGGCCCGCTGCATTGAACCGGTGATCCGATCCGCATAAAGAATGGCAGCACCGTTCAGATTACGAGCCGCACGTCCAATAGTTTGAATAAGTGACGATTCCGACCGTAGAAAACCTTCTTTATCGGCGTCGAGAATGGCGATTAGCGCAACTTCGGGCATATCCAGCCCTTCACGCAGCAAATTTATGCCGACTAACACGTCGAATTCACCGAGGCGAAGATCACGGATAATCTCCACCCGTTCCAGCGTGTCAATATCAGAATGCAGGTATCTGACCCGCACGCCATGCTCAGCCAAATACTCGGTTAAGTCTTCCGCCATGCGCTTGGTCAATACCGTAACCAGCACACGTTCGCCTTGGGCAACGCGCTTGCCGATTTCCGACAGCAAATCGTCAACCTGGGTGAGCGCGGGGCGCACCTCGATGGCCGGATCGACGAGACCAGTGGGACGCACCACCTGCTCCACCACCTGGCCGGCTCTCTCCATTTCGTACGGACGCGGCGTGGCCGACACGAATATTGCTTGCGCGACGGTCGCTTCCCACTCGTCAAAGCGCATGGGGCGATTGTCCAGCGCCGACGGCAAGCGAAAACCATATTCAACCAGCGTTTCTTTGCGCGATCGATCGCCGCGGTACATGCCGCCGATCTGCGGTACGCCAACATGTGATTCGTCTACCACGACCAGGGCATTGTCAGGCAGATAATCAAACAGAGTTGGCGGTGGCTCGCCAGCCTCACGCCCCGACAAATAGCGCGAATAATTTTCGATGCCGGTGCAATAACCCAACTCGCGAATCATTTCCACATCATAGCGAGTACGTTGCTCCAGGCGTTGCGCTTCCACCAGCTTGTCATTGGCACGCAAATGCTCAAGCCGTTCAACCAACTCTTGTTCAATTTTGTCGACCGCAAGCAGCAGGTTTTCGCGCGGGGTCACGTAATGCGTTTTAGGGTAAATAGTCACTCGCGCGACTTTTTCTAACACCTGGCCGGTCAAGGGGTCGAAGCGCGCGATGGATTCGACTTCGTCGTCGAACAACTCGACTCGAATCGCCAGCTCTTCACTTTCAGCCGGAAACACATCGATCACATCGCCGCGCACCCGATAGGCGCCACGGGAAAAATCGACGTCGTTGCGAGTGTATTGCAGCTCGGCCAGCCGACGCACGATGTAGCGCTGATCAGCCTGGTCGCCGCGCACCAGATGCAGCACCATTTTCAGGTAGGCGCCGGGCTCGCCAAGGCCGTAAATGGCAGATACGGTCGCCACCACAATCGCATCAGGTCTTTCTATCAGCGCCTTGGTGGCAGACAAGCGCATTTGTTCTATGTGTTCATTGACCGAAGCGTCTTTGTCGATAAACGTGTCCGACGCCGGCACGTAGGCTTCCGGCTGATAGTAATCGTAGTAGGAAACGAAATATTCAACAGCATTGCTCGGGAAAAACTCTTTAAATTCACCATAAAGCTGAGCTGCAAGCGTTTTATTCGGCGCCATGATAATGGCTGGCCGCTGGATTTGTTCGATCACATTGGCAATGGTAAAGGTTTTACCCGAGCCCGTTACACCCAGCAATACCTGCGCGTGCAGGCCAGCTTCTATGCCTTCGACCAGTTGGCAAATCGCTGCTGGCTGGTCACCGGCCGGCTCAAACTTGGCTTTAACCTTGAATTTCTTGTCCATATGAGCGTTTTGTTTATCTCATTGTGCCGAATCCATAGAAAGGTGCGATCCGGATTTAGTTTCACAAGGATTGAGCCGCATACAATAAC
>CAZJDL010000006.1:0-51699 GCA_964544755.1 uncultured Pseudomonadales bacterium
GCTGCGCCGCGTTCACATGCCGGCGATGCAAGAAAATATCAAGGCATAAGCGATGGCGGGATACTTACCTGCGCCCGGGATCTGATAGCACAAAGACTCCGGGTTTTATCGATGGTCAGGACTAAGCTATTTCAGCCATGCCCCGGAATGGTAACGCCACACGATAAGGCTCGCCTTAATTGAGTATTCACCCACCAGCGAGCAATACACCCACACGACTGACAGGTCCAGCGATATGAACAACCAGGCCAGGCCGATACGGCCGAATATTAAACCGCACAGTGAACTGAATAACGGAAAGCGCGTATCACCGGCGCCACGCAGCGCACCGGCAAGCGTCAGTTCAATCCCGATCAGCGGATGCACTGCCGCCAGTATGTAGATAAACAGCACGGTATGGGCGACGACTTCATCGTCGTCTACGAAAAAGCGCGCGATCGGCTCCGCCCAAAAGGCAATGAGTACGGCAATGCCGGTCATGGTCGCCACGGCGAGTCCGGTGGCGTGCCAACCGCTTTTACGCGCCATGTGGGGTTGTTTGGCGCCGATATACTGGCCAACCAGCGTGGCGCCGGCGATGCTAAACCCGAAGCCAACCACGATCGATACGGTTAGTAGCGATACGCCTATACCATAGGCCGCGTAAGGCGCGGTGCCGAAGCCGGCGACCAGCGCCAGAAATATCAGAAAACCACCTTGCACCAGGCCTTGCTCCAGTGCGGCGGGTAAGCCAATATTCAGCAGTTCGCGCGCTTTCTCCCTGCTGAAACCCGCGTGCTGCCGGGATGCCAGCGACAGTCGCCCACTCATCCACCAATAAATCAGTGCGCCGTTGACAATAATTGCCGCCAGCCCAATGCCGGCGGGCATGCCATAAATATCCAGCCGTGGCAGGCCTATTTTTCCGTAGGTAAATGCGTACACTAACGCGCCATTGGCTGCGGTCAGAATAGCGGTATAGATCATGGGGCTGATCACGTCGCCGGTCGCGCGCATCGCGGTGGTAAGTATGATGCCTACCGCGAACACGACGTTGAAAGCGCTAATCCAGCGAATCAAGATCGCCGCATAGGCGGCGGCCTGGGGTTCCAGGTGGAAAGGTGTGACGAGTAGCTGTGGAAACGCAAATACAACAAGGCTTATTGCGGCGGTGAGAAGCACCGCTATCCATACCGCGTTCCAGGTGTAGCTGGCGGCGGCGGCCGGTTGGCGCGCACCCCAGGAGCGCGCGACCGTCGCCGTAGTCGCCGTCGACAAACCCATCAACAGCGCCATCAAAAAGAAAAAGAAGCGTTGGTTGGTCGTTACCGCAGCGACCGCAGCGGTGCCCAATGCGCCGATGATTTTTATATGGCTAAGATTAACCAGTGCATGACATAAATTTGCAACAATGCTTGGCCACGCCAGCGTCCAAACGCTGGCGGGTTCGAAGGCGGTAGAATCGGAAGTCAAGCTCTCTAGCCCATGAACAATAAAAAACGCGCCAGCATACACTACCAGTCGAGTGTAACGGGCGGTCAATTAACGTACAATTAACATTGATCTGCCGCGTTGCTCCCCGGTTTTCTTCTCCGCAGCTTAAAGCGTAAGATGAGCACGTGTGAAGCTGGCGGTGCTCAATCGAGGGGAATGTAGAGTCGCCAAACAGCCGCCCGCTCCCTACGCCCGGCCAGGCGAGATTAACAAGAAACGACCTATGGAAGACGTTAAAAATAATATCTTGCAGGAATTGCAACGCATGACGCGGTCGTTTTGTAACGAGCGTTTAGGCGTATTCTTCGCCCAATTGGCGCTGCAAAGCGCTGCCCCGCAAACAGAGCAGGCGGCGGCCGATGTGCTGACAGTAGTGCCGTTGCCGAAAACAGCGCATGCAGAATTTGTCGAAGGCTTTCTGGCGGCCATTTCATACACTTTCGTCGATTTCCAGGATTTGCTCGACTACGATGCCGATCTGTTGGCTTTCACCGAAACCACCCGTGACGCAGTCGCGGGTGACCTGGCAATGCCGGCGATGGTCGACCAGGCCGAGCAGCGCTTTAGTGAATTGCTGGCTCGCTTAAACAAGCATCTGTCGCTTGTCGGCCAATGCGAAATTGGCATTGCCACCAATCCGTTGGCGCCGGTTCATTTTGCGCTCGCTTTGGAACATGCGACTCAGAACTTGTCCTGGAATCTGCATACTCGCGTGGTCGCGCTGAAAGTGTTTGATGTCGAGTTCTTGCGCCAGTTGGGTGTGCTGTATGCCGCTATTGATCAGTATTTCATCGGCCAGTCTATTGTGCCTGAAAGTGAGCATTCCAATAGCCAGGAAGAACCAAGCAGCGCACGGCCAGAGTCGCAGGAAACGACTATTGAAACGCTCCCGGCCACCATCGAAGTGACGCAAGATTCGGCCACCGCAGGTAATGCGCATCTTTTTGGCGCCGCAGAACCTGCCGCTGCCAATGACGCAGCCGACCCGCCGGTGCTGCAGCCGGTCGATCATGTCAACCAGCTATTTAGCGTGTATCTGGACAAGCGCGCGCTGAACGAACAGCTGGTCAACCTTTTCAGTGATCTTTACCTGCCCTATGTGCAACTGGCGTCGGCCGATGCGGCGTTTGCTCATACTGATGAACACCCGGCCAAACATTTGCTCGACAGCTTCACCAAAGCGTGCAAAATCTATCAGGAGAAAGCCGACGTATTACAAAAATCGGCATTGTTGCTCGAGATGAAATCGGTAGTGCGACGCGTGGTCGAGGAAAGCGAGGCGAAGCGTGAAGTGTTTGCCGATGCGGCGTTTCGTTTCAGCGCCTATCTGCGCCAGTATGAACGACAAATCACAAAGCAGAATAACAGCCGGAAAACGCAACAGAGTGGTTTGCGTCATCTTGACGGCTGGAAGCAGCATGTAAATCACGTCATTCGCAGCAAGATGGAAGTGCATCCCGAAGCGGTGCCCGAAGCGGTCAGTCTGTTCTTAACCGGCCCTTGGGTCGACTATATGGCGGGCCAGTATCTCAACGCCGCCACGCGCAACGTGCAGCCTACACAAACCTTGGCGCTGGTGGATGAAATTCTTGCCTATGCTGCACCGGTTCGCGCTGAAAATGCACCGGAGTTTGCCGCTATTGCAACGCCGATACGGCAAAGCTTAATCGCCTGCGGCATAGACGAGAAGGAAATCAGGCAGTTTTTGTTGCAAGTCATGCATTTCCATCGACTCGCGCTGCGCGGCTTGCAAAACGATAAGGCGTTTGCTGAATGATGTGCCGTTACCGGCCAGGCTGGTAGCAACATAAACTTATAAAATTTTCGTCAAAATACAGTATGAGTTTGCTTGCAGCAATCGTCAGGTCTGCGAAGATGTGTAAGCGAGTCATCGGATTGAATATCGGAAATTGCCTTTGTTGCAGCAACAGGAATGCCGACAACAGGCCAGCAAAACTTATGCTGAATATGAAAGGGAGAGAAAAGAGCTGGAGAAGGACGAGTGAATATAGCCCGTCAGCCGCGTAGCGCAAAAAAACGTACCGCTGACGCTGCCGCCGCGCACAACAGCGAAGTCATGCCAATGCCAATTGTTGTGAAATCGAAGCTATTCTGGTTTACACTCTTCTGATCGTAAGGAGTATTGCGAAGAAATGCCTAAGCCATCCGCTACTATCAAGTTGTTCGCTATAAATGAGGCGAATGACGCGCGGTTCGAAGATCAGGCATATACAGAGTCTGTTGGTGGCCGCTTGCGACACGAGCGTGAAGCGCAGCGCATTTCCGAAAAAGCAGCGGCGCATAAATTGCATCTGATGGTCACCGATCTGCGCGCTATAGAGTCTGATAGTTATAACCCTACGGCGCATGACGACCTGTTAAGAAACTATTTGCGTGATTACGCTAATTTTTTGGCGCTTAATCCTGACTCCATTCTTGCGATCTACGATCGACAGGCGGGCACGAGCTTTCACCGTGGCACGCACAGAATCGATGATATCCCCAGAGCTCAAGCGACAGGTGCCGGTAGTCTGGTCACCGGTAGTTTGGTCGTGGCAACGGTGGTGTTGGGGTTTCTGGTTATCGTGCAATTTACTGATACAAGCACGGTTAACGCCTTACTGGCCGGCCGTGACGATCGAGCCGGGGCCGAAGCGCAGCAATCTGTAATGCCGCAAACGGCTGATACCGACACAGCGGCCGACGATGATGTCGATCTTACGCTGGTAGATGTTCAAGATGAGGCCGCGTTGACGCCGGTAGCGTCAGGCCTTGCGAGTACGGGCTTTGCGACGGCGTTGCTAACGACGTCGGGCCAACCCATCGATCAAGCCGAAGAAGGCGATCTGCCGACGCCGGCCGCAGCGGAACCGCAGCCGGCATTGAACCTGGAAACCCCAGTTGGCTCGCGCAAGTATGCACAAGCTCTTAATGCACCTGAAAAACCCGAAAAAGCGCTCATCACCAGCCACCAGCGGAACGTCGGCAATTCGATGACCGAAGTGCTGGCCGCTTATCGCCGGGACGACAGTGCTAGCCCCGCAGCGCCAGCCGCCACAGCAATAGATGAGCTGGCGTTCAGATTTGCTAGAGACTGTTGGGTAGAGGTTTATGACGCCAATAATAACCGCCTGATTGCGAAAACCAGTAAAGCCGGTGACAAGTTGCACCTCAGTGGGAAGTCGCCCTTTAACGTGTTGGTGGGTCACTCACGTGAAGTAGTGCTGCAGTTTAATGGCCACCCGGTAGAAATCGAAAAAATAGAGCGCAGCTTTTCGACCCTGTTCAAAGTTGAGCGGGCTAGTGCGGATGCTGTGTTACCTGATGTGGCACCCAAAGTGACGACTATACGGCGTAAATGGCCCGACTATCCCGCCGAATCGACTGCGCTAAATATTCGCGTAGAAGGCTGAAAAAAAGAACCCACGCTGTAGCGGTGCCGCGCGATACTTTTCAGACATTCGTGCTGAAAGTGTCGCATTGGTTGATGTCGCCAGTTTCCAAGCCACGCCTGAACCACTTCACACGCTGCTTTGAGCTGCCGTGGGTAAATGACTCCGGTGTGACATAGCCGCGGCCTTGCTTTTGCAGGCGGTCGTCGCCAATGGCGCTGGCGGCGTTCAAGCCTTCTTCCAAATCACCCTGCTCAAGAATGTTGTGGGTGCGGTGTGCATGGTTAGCCCATACGCCGGCGAGGCAATCGGCCTGTAATTCCTGCCGTACCGACAGAGCATTACCCTGTTTCTTGCTCACGCGCTGGCGTTGCGTCATCACCTGCTTGGAAATGCCCAACAGGGTTTGCACATGGTGACCGATTTCATGCGCCACCACATAAGCCTGGGCAAAATCGCCGGGCGCGCCGAAGCGATTCTTCAAATCACTGTAAAAACTGAGGTCGATATAGACTTTTTGGCCGCCGGGGCAGTAAAAAGGACCCATTGCGGATTGAGCGTAGCCGCAAGCCGATTCCACCGCGCCGCTGAACAATACCAACGTGGGTTCTTTATAAGTGCGGCCAAGCTGTTGCTGAAAAATCACACTCCAGGTGTCTTCAGTATAGCCAAGCACAGCCTCAGTAAACGCCACCAGCTCTTCTTGTTCGGCGGGTATGGGCTGTTGCTCATTGTGCGCGGGGGAGGTCGGCCCGCCAGCGCCCTGCAATACAACACTGGGATCGACCCCGAAATACATCGCCACCAGCGCCAGCACCAGAATACCGATCCCGCCGCCGCCGATGCTTGCACGACGCGACATTCCAGCGCCGCGCCGATCTTCTACATTTTGACTACGACGGCCTGTTTTCCAGCGCATGCTGTTGATCCCGGTATGACGATTCGAATGGAAATGCTAACAGAAATTGGCGGCTGACGCTTCAGCCTAGAAACCGCAGTTGGGCGCGAAAAAGATGTGCAAGCTGACCTGATAGCGACCTCCAGGGGCGGATACGCCTATGAAAATATGCGCTCCGTCACGGCTATAAACGATATTGGCTGAAAATCAAGCAAGTCGCTCGCAGGTGGCGCTCGCTTGCATTGTGACGACTTGGTGTAAAAGTCCTCCATAACGGTTACGGTGCCTACTTTATCTATGGTAACGTTAGCGCCAATAAAGCGAATGCTGGAGGGTGCAGTACCATGGGAACAGCCACAATTGTTTTGTTAGTGGTCATCGTTGGTTTGGCATTGTTTGTAGTCAATATCTATAACCAGTTGGTGACCTTAAAAAACCGTTTCAAAAATGCTTTCTCGCAAATCGAAGTGCAGCTAAAACGGCGCTACGACCTGATTCCAAACCTGATCGAAACCGCGAAGGGTTACCTGTCGCACGAACGCGAAACGCTGGAGGCAGTGACCAATGCGCGCAACCAGGCCATGGCCGGTTTGCAGGCGGCGGCGGCTGACCCCGGCAGCCCGCAGGCCATGCAACAGCTGGGTGCCGCGGAAACCGCGCTGGGCAGTGCATTGGGTCGCTTGAATGTAGTGATGGAAGCGTACCCGGACTTGAAAGCCAATCAAAATATGATGCAACTCAGTGAAGAGCTGACCAGCACCGAGAACAAAGTCGCGTTTTCCCGGCAGGCTTACAACGACTCGGTCATGGCGTACAACACGTACCGGCAAACCTTCCCGCCGAATGTTTTCGCCCCTATGTTTGGTCACCCGGAAGACGCCACTTTGCTGGAATACGAAGACATTGAAGCGCTACAGGAAGCCCCCAAAGTCAGCTTTTCGCAGGATTCGTAGCGCCAGCGTCAACACCTTGATGGGGCACGAGGCGGTGCAGTGAACTTTTTCGAATCGCAAGATCGTGCGCGGCGCAAAACAACCCAGCTCATCATTCTGTTTTCCTTGGCCGTCATCAGTCTGGTCGTGTTGACCAATGTGGTGGTGGTTCTGTTCGCCGTTTTTACTACCCAGGGCAGCATTGCGACCGCCGACTGGCGCGCTGCGCTGAGCAGCGTCGGCTGGGATACGCAGGTGTTTATCAGCATAGGCGTTGTGTTAGTCATCGGCGCCGCTAGCCTGTATAAAGTCGCGACACTGGCGGGCGGTGGTGCGGCAGTGGCCGAGTCGTTAGGTGGTAAGTTGATCAACAGCAATACCAGCGATCTGAGCGAACGCCGGGTGCTCAACGTGGTTGAGGAAATGGCGATCGCCGCTGGCCTGCCGGTGCCGCCGGTATACATGATGGACGAAGATGGCATCAACGCCTTCGCCGCCGGGTTTCAGGCGCAGGACGCGGTGATCGGCGTGACCCGCGGCACCGTGCAGCTTCTCAACCGCGAAGAATTGCAAGGTGTAATCGGCCACGAGTTTAGCCATATTCTGCACGGCGATATGCGCATCAACATTCGTTTAATGGGCGCGCTGTACGGCATTATGGTGATTGGTATGGTCGGCTATTTTGTTATGCGCACTTTTGCGCATTCCAATGCGCGGCGCTCGTCTAACAGTAATAATCAGGGCGCGTTACCGTTTTTGGTGCTTGGTGTGGGCTTGATGATTATCGGCTATGCTGGCACGTTCTTTGGCAATTTGATTAAGGCCTCGGTCAGTCGCCAGCGCGAATTTTTGGCCGACGCGTCTACGGTGCAGTACACTCGCAATCCCGGTGGTATCGCCGGAGCGCTGAAAAAAATCGGCGCAGCAAGTCAGGGTTCAAAGATACTGCACCCCCATGCGGCGGAGGTCAGCCATATGTTTTTCGGCCAGGCGGTGCGCGTGGCGTTCAATACTTTTTTGGCAACCCATCCACCGCTGCGCAAGCGCATCAAGCGCCTCGAGCCCGGCTGGGACGGCAAGTTTCCCGAGTTGGGAGCGGCTTCCAGCGCGGCAACTGCCAGTTCTTTCGACGCGCGAGAGCAGGTGGCGGGTTTGGCCGGCGCCAGTGTTGCCGCTGCGGAAACGGCTAGTCTTCTCGACTCGATTGGTCAGCTTGACGAGCAGCATATCGACTATTCGCGCCAATTGATCGCGTCCGTTACCGATCGAGTCCTGACGGCCGCGCACGAACCCGCGGGCGCCAAAGCGGTAGTTTATGCGCTATTGTTCGCCGCCGATCCGGCCACGCGTGCGCAACAACTCGACCGCGTTGAACAGGCCGAGGATGCACCCACGTTTCAAACGCTGATCAACCTGCTGCCCGATATCGAACAGTTGGGCGTTGAATATCGTTTGCCGTTAATCGATATCTGCATTCCCGTGCTTAAAACGTTGTATCACGATCAGTACCGCGAGTTTCGCCGGCTGGTGCTGGCGCTGATGCGGGCCGATGACCATATCGATTTATTTGAATGGTGTTTGCATCGGCTGCTGGTGCGCCATCTTGACCCGGTATTCAGCCGCGTGCGGCCGCCGAAGATACGTTATGATAATATCGAGAAACTGGAACAACATTGCGCAGTCTTACTGGCTGCGCTTGCCTATGCGGGTGCGGAATCGGACGCACAAGCGCAGCAGGCTTTCGTGCAAGGTATGGCGGAACTCGATTTTACCGCTGCCGGCTTACCTGGCAAACGCAAGGCGGCCTTGCTGGAAATTGACAAGGCGCTGGCCGAGTTGAATAGTTTAACGCCCTTGCAAAAACCGCGTCTTATCAAAGCCTGCGCACGATGCGTGGTGGCCGATGAAAAAATTCTAGCGCAGGAAGTTGAGCTGGTTCGCGCCATCGCCGATAGCCTCGATGTGCCGCTGCCACCGCGGTTGGCGGGGCAGAAGATGTTTTAGAAGGATAGTTCAATGTCGAGACCGGCCTAAATAGTGGCTAACGTAGACGTGCGAATACTCGTGACGGGGGGCACCGGTTTTATTGGTGTGCCGCTGGTGCGCGCGCTGCGTGAGCAAGGCTATCGCGTGCTGGTGCTAACGCGGCAGCAAGCGCTTAAACAACAGAGTGATAGCAATGTGCGCTTTATCAACAGCCTCGATGAAATCGGCAACGGCGAGCGCATAGAGTCAATGGTTAATCTGGCCGGCGAGTCGCTAGCGGCGCGGCGTTGGTCGGCGCAACAGAAGGCGAAACTGATCGGCAGCCGGCTGGACACGACGCGCGAACTCTTTAGTCTGGCACAACGACTGCAGAGCAAACCGGCGGCGCTAATTAACGCATCGGCCATTGGCTATTACGGCCCGCAAGGCGATCAATCGCTGGATGAATCGGCGCCGCCGGTTGCCAGCTTTTCGCAGCAGCTTTGCCAGCAGTGGGAAGCTGCTGCGCAGGAATTTGCAAGCCTGGGCACTCGCGTTTGTTTGTTGCGCTTCGGCATTGTGTTAGGTTCCGACGGCGGCCCGTTTGCCGAGCTGCGCAAATCGTTTGACTGGGGCGTTGCCAGCCAGTTTGCTGATGGTAAGCAATGGATGTCGTGGATTCATCGTGACGATGTTATCGGCATCATTTTGTTTGCGTTGCAGCACGCCGATATCGAAGGGCCGGTTAACACGACCGCGCCGGAACCAGTAACGAACGCGCAGTTTTGCGCGGCGATGCAAAATAACAAACGTACTTTTTTACGCCTGCGCCTACCTGCGTTTTTGCTCCGCACAATGGTAGGGGAGATGGCCGACGAGCTGTTGTTAACCGGGCAGCGGGTTGTCCCGAAAAAACTAACGGATAGCGGCTACACCTTTAAGTATCCAGCGCTGCAGAGTGCATTGCGGAATTTGCTGCGATCACAGTAAAAGCAGGCCGGCCCTAAGACTAATCGGAACTGCAAAGGCCTGCATTGAGGGAGAATTTTCGGGCCGGCCTAGCAGGCTAAGCAGGTATCATTCGCCGGCGTTGGTTTTTGCACCGTCAACCGCCGGTCATATTCATAAAGCGCAGAATTTGCGGTTCCTGCTGCAGGTCGAAATGATGTTTCTCGGGCTTGAGCCGCATCGCGTCGACGATGGCATGTTCAAGTTGATCCTGGCCGCTAGCGCCTTCACGTAAAATACTTTTCAGGTCGATCGAATGCTCGTTGCCCAGGCACAACAGCAGGCGGCCTTCGACGGTGACCCGCACGCGGTTACACTGCGCGCAGAAGTTATGGCTATGCGGGGAGATAAAACCGACTCTAATCGCGCTGTCAGCCATTTTGTAATACTTGGATGGTCCACCGGTGAAATCTTCGCTAGGCGACAAGGCGTAGTGTTGTGCGATTGAGCTGCGCACCTGGTCGCTGGAGCAGTATGTGAGAGCACGGTCATGATCGTCGATCAGCCCGAGTGGCATTTCTTCGATAAATGAAATATCCAACTTGCGGTCGCGACAGAAGTCGATCAAATTCATGATCTCGTCTTCGTTGCGACCGTTGAGAATAACGCTATTAATTTTGGTGTGCTCGAAGCCGGCGGCCTGCGCGGCTTCGATGCCGCGCAGCACGGTAGCCAGATCACCGGTGCGCGTTATTCTGCGAAAGCGGTCTGCCCTTAAGCTGTCGAGGCTGATATTGAGGCGCGTTACGCCAGCTTGTTTGAGCTGCCGTGCGAGTTTGGGCAATTGCGAACCGTTGGTGGTTAAGGCCAGCTCGTGCAGATCATCGAGCGCGGCGATGTTTTCAACCAGCGACAGTATATTCTTGCGTATCAGCGGTTCACCGCCGGTCAGGCGAATTTTGTTTACGCCGAGTCCAACGAAAGCTTGCGCTAGCCGTGCAATTTCTTCCAACGATAGTATTTGAGCACGTGGTAAAAACTGCATATGTTCGGCCATGCAGTACACGCAACGGAAATCACAGCGGTCGGTGACCGACAGGCGCACATAGCTAACGCGGCGCTGAAAATTGTCGACTAGCTGTGGTTTGATGGCAGCGTTCACTAACACGATTAATCCCGGCTGCGAATCACAACGGTTTTCGCCATCTTGTCATGCCAGCCCTGCTTGCGTTTGTCGAAGGCTATCCACAAAAAGCCCAGCCCCAGCGGTAGCGAAGAAACGAAATAACCCAAATAGCGAATAAGCAGTTGCTTGTTGCTGGCCTTACCCAAGGTGTCGGCGTCCACGATGCTGGCGTTGACCAACATTTTCCCTGGCGTCGCGGCGAAATAATACCAAAACGCCAGTACCGCTGCGGTGGGGAACACATAGTTGATGAACACATCCCAAATGCCGAGTACGGCGAACTGCTCGGCAGAGCCTTGCCATGCTCCAATGCCGTAAATGGCCATCATGGTTGGCACAACAACGAGCATGAGCGCCAGTGTATCAACCAAACTGGCCAACACACGCGAACCGAAGCCGACGTAGTCGTCGAGCGCGAGTTGTTCGATGGCTTGATCAATGTGATTCAATATTGCCTGCCCAGACTTAAGTCCTGTCCCCGATAATAGCGCAACCCTACTGCGAATGCATTGACCAGCGCGACCGCTGATGCCGGGCTGTTTAGGTGCCAGCAGGCTAAATTTATGAGTTGCGTGATGATTGGCGGAAGCGCCAGGAATCAGACCGGCTGTAAGTGGCAGCCGCCTTATTTGAAAACCGCTTCCGGAGTGCTATCGAAGTCCTTCTCCAGCGTGTTGATGGTGATACGCATGATTTCGCGGAATACCTTGTCCCGGTCTTCATTGGCGACGATGGGGATACTGGCGCGGTCGGCTTCGGCGAGAAGATAGGACTGTAAGTCCCAGATTTCGTCGAAAGACTCCAGATAACGATCGGCGCGGCGTTGCCGCACACGGCTACCCCGGCCCTGCAGTCTTTGCTGCAGCACTTTGCGCTTTAACACAGCCAACATGACGGGGATCACCGTGGCATCCTCGCCGGGTTTCAGTTGTTTCACAATGCTTGGTTGCACATGCACCCCTTCCACCACCAGGGAGACCTTTTCCCGCTGGGTACGCGCGATAACCGCCTCGATGGCAGTCGAGAGCAAGTCGGCCTGGCTACAGTAGCCCCTGACCAGCAACGATTCCGGCACTTCACGCGGTTTTCCCTGCTGGCCGCGTAAGGCCTGCCAGGCGGTAAAAGACGATTTATGCAATACTGGCAGCAGTCGCTCGGGTAGCATCGTGCGCATGACTTCGCGCAGCATGTCGGTTGACTGCGTGCGCACAATGTCGAGACGGCTGGCCAACATGGTGGCGACCGAACTTTTACCACAACCGGCAGTGCCGCCGATCAAGAATATAAGCGACCGGCCGCTGTCGACGAAGTCTCGCCAGATCAGCCAGCGTTTTGCCACTGCCGGACCCAGGTCGCGCGATTGGCGCAGATAGCGATAAGTCAGCCGAGAAAGACGCCGCGATGTGAGCTGTTCAATGCGCCGGTCAACAAGGTGTTTGTGTAACGTGGTCACAAAACGAGCAGCCTCGTCGCTTGCCAGGCCGATAGTCTCCAGGCCGCTCCGGTATTGAAGCCGCGAGAACGGCACTAACTCGCCGTCGCGCTGTTGCACTTGAACGACATGGGGTTGGTCTTGTTGCTCGAAGCGGACGACGATACTATCTTTCTTGGCGTTCTTTAAGTGCGCAACGACCATGCGATGCAGGTCAGCGGTCGTGACCAGTGCTTTATCACCGATAGCAGAACGTATTTCGGTTGCTAATTGAAAAGCATCTTCGAAGGCCAAGCCTGCATCTTGCAATGAACGTGTCAGGATGCCCCGCAGAAAAGGCACTTTTGTGTGTTCATCCTGATCTTCCACGAGTATTTTTGCCATGGATCTCCCTGTGTACGGATAGTTTGCGTGCCGGTCGGGTTTACTGGTTGTTATTGCTGCCAGGACATCAAAGCGATGGGTGTATTATCCTAGAAACCGCAGTTGGATCACGAAAGTATGCACAAGCTCTTAATGCACCTGGAAAATTCGAAAAAGCTCTCATCACCAATAAGGTGACCACGAGTTTTTCGAATCTCCCATGCACATCAAGCTTTTTCATACGAATCAAGAGGCGCACATCTTTTTCGCGCCCAACTGCGGTTTCTAGGATTATTCGTCGCTTGTGGCAGAAAAATCATACGGTATCTTGATTACGCTGCTGCGCACAAATCCGGAATGCACTCCCAGTTCGTTGTAACGTACACAGTTGCCGCCATCAAATAGCAATTTGCCGATATAGCGGTGTGATATTTTGTGTTTGAGGTGGTCGGCATAGTTCAGATTCAGAAAAGAGCAGATCAGCCCTCTGATGACGCCGGCATGGACGACAATGAGAACAGTTTGCCGAGGATGTGCTGCGGCCACGGCGGAAATGAACTGCACGCTACGCCGTTGCATCTGGCGGAAACTCTCGCCGTCAGGATATACCAGGTCCGGGTCTTTTTTGTGTTTTGGGTAGTGCTCGGCCACCCACTTCTTTTTCTTCTTGAACAGTTTCCCGTAGTTCACCTCGTTTAGTGCGGCAGAAGTGTGGATCACGTTGATCCCCCGGCGCAGGGCATAGAACAGTGCGGTTTGCCGGGCCCGTTCCAGGTCGCTGGAGTAGACGGCGTCGAAGTCGAAGGCGCGCTTGCGCATGCGGGCATCCACGAAATCGACATCGGCGCGCCAGCCGCTGTGGCGAGGCGAGTCGCCCCAGCCCATAATCTCGTCCGCCGCGTTATTCAGCGTTTTGTAGTGTCTGGTGATAATCGCACGCATTCCGCAAGCTACCAGTTTATTGTGAGGTTGTAAAAAGCCAAGCGGCTTATATTCGCGCCATGCCTGCCCGCTCGGCGCAATGGGATTATGCGGCGAGTCTTGCCTTGATCTCTGCCCACAAGGCTTGGTAACAAAGTTGGGCGCGGCTGCCGGGTGCAAAATCGCCAAGCGGCGCACGATGGATGCCCATCCGTTCTACTTGACTGCTATAGGGAATGCGGGTTTCCAGCAAGCCTACCATGTAGTCCGGTGGGATATCGACGATTGCACGCTGCAACTGCTTGCGCCGGTCGACCATATTGAAGAAGGGTAGCAGTTTGAGGCTATTAATTTTCTCCTTTTTGAAAAATTTGGCAACCTGCTGATAGGTGCGAAGCGACAGGGTGGTCGGTATGGTGGGCAGCAGCAAGGCGTCTGCCGCCGCGAACACATTCTCCGATGTGAGCGAGATACTCGGCGGGCAGTCGAGGAATACATACGCATATTCATTTTTAAAGGGCCGCAGCAACTTGCGCAGTTGCTGGGCTGGTTTTTTTCCGTGTTGCAGGAAGATGTCCATATTGCGATAGGAAAAATCTGCTGGCAAGAGGTCGAGGCATTCGAAGTCGGTGCCGTGGATAAAATCGTCCAGGTCTCTCTTGCCGCGCACCAGGCGTTTACCGCCGCCTTTGATTTTCGGTTTTATTCGAAAGTAATAGCTGGCGGCGGCCTGCGGGTCGAGGTCCCAGACCAACGTGGGCGCGCCTTCGCTGGCCGCTAGGTAGGCCAGGTTAATCGCGGTGGCCGTTTTACCTACGCCGCCCTTGATGTTATACGTGGCGATGACTTTCATAGTTCCTTTCCCTGATTTTCGGCCTGGTGCGTGGCAAACAGCTCGCGGAAGCGGGCGCGGTTTTCCGGCCGGGAAAACTGCCTGAATCTGCCTGCAAATTCACGCCGCGCGTGCTGCTGGCGTCGTTCCAGGCCTTCGATCAGCATACCCATCGCCAGCAGTGTTGCGGCGGGCGTCGCGAGTTGCACCACCATTCGCTGGCTGTACTGCTGCAGCGCCGTTACCTGCACGTGGTAGTCCTGCAAGTCACCCAGGTTGACTTGCAGCGTTTTGAGCGCTTTTATGAGCTTCTTGATCTGTACCGGCGGAAACAGGCTTTGAAAGAACTCCATCAAATAACGCAGCTTCTTGCCGCTCTTGCGCAGTTCATGCAGTGCTTCTGCCGGTGTGTCAGATTCTATCGCCCGGCCTTCCTTAATAACACGCCGGTAGGTTCGCCAGATGCGTTCACGGGCCAGGTCGAGGGTGGGTCGACGGGCGTTTTGCAGCGTGGAGCGTTCGCTTACTGGCGTATCCAAAAACTGGCGCCAGCCCTTAACCAGCTGACGATAGCGAGCCGACTGTAGCACTTTTTGCAGCGCCTTGTGCTCGATTTGCCGTTGCCTGCCGAGAAAATCGCGCAGCGGCTCGATATCGGTGCGTACCGAGTCGAGCAGGCTGCCTTGATAGTCGTCGAATTTCAACAGCCAGACATCAAGGTCGCGCAACGGGCTGCTTACCTGGCCGAGCCAGGCAAACTCGGCCCTATAGCGCTTGAGTATGCGTAGCGGTAATACCCCTTTGATCTGACCCAGCGCTGTACGGGTACGGCGTACTGCAACGCGAAAATCGTGTAGAAACTCGGTGTCTGTTCCTTTCAGAGTGCCGGTTTCATTGGCGACCATGACGTCAAGCAGTCGACGCAGAATGATTCGGCTTGTCTGGTCGGCGCGCCGCTCAGGTTGCAGTCGCAGGTTCAGTTTGGAGGAGTAATCACCCGGCGTAAGTCCGACCAATGCCAGCGCCGTCAGCACGGGATCCTCGGTTGTCGCCAGCAGGCCTATGTTTTCCAGTGTGTTGACGATTTTCGCGCAGGATTTTTGATAGCCCTTGATCGGCAGCACGATGACCCGATTGCCCAGCCGGTACGTCTTGCCGCCTTTGCGGCGTTGTACGGCGTTCTCCTCGATCAACAGGTGGACAACGGTTTTATCAATCTTATTGAGCACGCGCAGGACATGTGTCTTGCTTACAATCTGACACAGTGGAGTCAGTGCGCGCATTTCCAGCACGGGCTCAAGCTGCGCACGAAAAGGCCCTGCGGGAAGATCCCATACAAAGCGGGCAGGGGTCGACAAGACGATCTGCGCCTTGTTATCACTGCCGCCCAGGTCGCGCCGGATCAGTGTGTGTTTCTTGTTGTCTTGCTGTTCTTCCAGAACGGAGTTATTCGCATGTAGACGCCAGTCGAAAGTGTCGTAATAAATGCGCTGCACTATCCGCGGTGGTTGTGCAATCAAGCGGGTATTTTTCCGCAAGTTGGCCACTAGTTCATTGCTAGTGACCTGATCGGGAATAATGTATTGCAACCGTGTTCTGTGCGCAGCGCTCACGACCAGCCTATAGAAAGAAAAAGCGCAAGTAAATATCGACGGGCGCCAAGCGGTGAACCATTGCCGCCGACGCAGGCGCCCAGCACCGGTGACCACCGCAAGGGTATGAGATTCTCCGCGCCGCCTAAGGTCGGCGCCATTGATCTGATCATTCTGGGATAATGGGAGTCATGGTTGCTTAAACGCCTTTCAGTAGGCGGTATCTTGATAGCTGAGCTGTCAATTGTAATGCAAAGGTCGCCGTTCTATGCAGCTTCTTCGATCACTTGCAGGGGGTGCACCGCTTTGGCGATGCGTCTTGAGAAATAATAAATGCGCTTGAGCTTCTCGATAATGTCCATCTCTATGGTGTAGTCGGCCAGCCGGTTCGGTTCTTGCGCTACCAGCCGCTGGTTCTCATGCATGGCGGCTGATTCCATCAATTGGTTGATTTCTGTTTTCATGTCGATAACGCTGCGCGCCGATTGCTGGTCATTCAGCATTAAGGCGAGTAGAGCCTGGTCTGCTGTGGTTGCTATGACGCTATGAAGATTCTTAAACACTGCCTGGGTGGGCTCGCTGATGGCTACACTTTCTTCGATGCATTTCAAGCCAAGCGCGGCCAGGTCTGTTTCGATGACGTCGCCGATATTCTCCAAATCGTTGCTGGCAGCCAAGAGCTTGGTCAGTGCACTGGTTTGCTCTTCGGTCAGTGCCCTGCGGCTGATGTGGCCGAGATAGGTCACGATATGGCCGTGCAGCGTATCAACCTTATCATCAATCTCGCGAACCTCCCGCAGCGCCTCGCGGTCGGCAGACAGGATAGCCGGCATAATTTTCTGCAGCATCTCTTGCACGTGTTCGCCCATATGGCGGAGTTCGAGACGCACCTGCTGTAGCGCAAGCGATGGTGTGTCGAGCAGTTCCTCGCTAAGATATCTGGGTTTGGTCATCACCACTTCTTCGATCGGCTTGTCTGGCACCAGCTTTTCCACCAGCCGCGCCAGCTGGCCGGCGAAGCCGATAAAGATCAAGGTGTTGGCGATGTTAAAGGCTGTATGCGCGTTGGCGATCTGGCGCGGCACTTCGGCGGCCAGCCGATCGATGCCGGAAAGGTTGGCATGTGTCGGTGAAAACACGGTGACGAATTGTGCCAGGTAGGGAATCAAACCGATCCAGAGCAGTACGCCGAAGACGTTAAACAGGACGTGCGCCATGGCAGCGCGGACGGCCTCCCTGGGTTTGCCGATGGAGGCGAGAATGGCGGTAACGCAGCTGCCGATATTGGCGCCGAGGGCGAGCGCGATCCCGGCCGGCAATGTAATGAAACCCTGCGACGCCATCACAATCACGATGCCGGTGGTCGCCGACGAGGACTGTACCAGCCCGGTAAAAGCCGCCGCAACCAGAATGCCTATCATCGGGTTTTCCATGCTGGTCATCAGGTCCAGGAATGGTTGGTAACTGCGCAGTGGCGCCATGGCTTCACTCATGACGCTCATGCCGAAGAAAATCATGCCCAGGCCCATCAGCAGGGCGCCGTAGTGTTTGATTTTTTCTCGTTTAGCGATGAACAGCATGCCAAAGCCGGCTGCAATCATCGGCAATGCCGCCTTGGTCACCTTGAAGGCGACAATCTGTGCGGTGATGGTGGTGCCGATATTGGCGCCCATGATAACGCCGATCGACTGCGACATAGACATCAGGCCGGCCGTAATGAAACCCACGACCAATACGGTCGTAACCGACGAAGATTGAATCACGGCGGTGACGAAGGCGCCGGTCGCGGCACCCATAAAGCGGTTGCTGGTCAGCCTTGCGAGGATAATGCGCATGCGTTCGCCGGCGGCTGCCTTCAGCGCCTCGGCCATTTGCTCCATGCCGAACAGAAATAGGGCCAGGCCGCCAGCCAGCTGCATGCCCATGTCCCACCAGGGCATTTCTGTTTCCGTGGCAACGGCAGCCGCAGCCGGCACTGCCAGTACGGCGCACAGCAACAGCGGCGCCAGCGGTGTATTCTGTGCCGCACCGAGCAGGGTGGGCCGCCTTCTCATTTTGGCTCCCCCTTATCGCGCTGTTGGTCTTTCCTTGTCTTGACGACTAGCACAGAGATCGGTGCCAGGCGCACGACTTGTTCGGTCTTTGCTCCCAGCAACAAGCGCGGCAGCCCGGTGCGTCCCAGACTCCCCATGACGATGAGCCGGGCGTTGATCTTTGCCGCTACTTCGAGAATCCGGTTAACCGGTAAGCCAACCACCAGCATGGGCGTTGCCTTTTTCAGAGTGGCACGTGTAGGGTGTTTTTCCTGCATCTTTCGCATGAAGTCATTCAGCATATCTCTGGCGACGTCTTCCAGCCGGTTCAACAGCTTCTTGCTGCCTTGCAGCTCATAATAGCCGGGCGCCTCAGCCAGATCGTGGGCGACGTGCAGCACGGTAAGTGACGCATCCATCGTTTCGGCCATTTCAATTGCAGCAACCAAAGCGGCTTCCGAGTGTGGTGAAAAATCTATGGGGACCAGCACTGGGCGGGTATCTTTGCGGGCCGCCATTTTGGACTCCTTTGAGGCAACAACGCCGCAAATTTTCGTCAGTCAACCAGCCGCACTCTCCGCCAACCGGCTAGGCTCGGTTAAGGCGCGATGCGGTAAACAACGGGTTCTGCGGCCAGGCCAAGCCTGGCATTGGTGTTTAACCGCTGCAATCAGCCGTTGTTCTTCAGGCGATTGTGAAAATGATTGAGCAGTTTCCTGCGCAGCTTCGACTGCCGGTGCTTGCTTGCTGCCGTCATACGTTTGTGCGCCAGCTCGATGAAGGTTTCCTGTGGGCCGAACGCTTTTTTTCCTGTTACTGCCTGCCGTTCAACATAACTTCCATCCGACTGCATTTCCCACACATGGCGCTGGCTGGAAAGCTGCACATCGAGTATCAGGCGCAGCTCTTGTTGGAGCTTGTCATTTTCTACCGGAGCGACAACTTCCACTCGGCTTTCAAGGTTGCGTTTCATCAGGTCCGCCGAGCCGATGAAATATTCTTCAGTGCCGGCGTTCTTGAAATAGTAGATGCGTGCATGTTCGAGGAAGCGCCCTACGACGCTGATCACTCTGACACTTTCGGTCAGCCCGGGAATGCCCGGGCGCAGGCGGCAGGTGTCGCGCACGATAAGATCGACGCTAACGCCGGCCGTGGCGGCGCGATACAAGGCCTTGGTGATATCCACGTCTTCAAGGGCGTTCATCTTGAGCTGGATAAGACCGGGCGACTGTTTCGAGTGCAGCTTGATCTCGCGGTCAATTTTCTCGATCAGGGCCTTCTTCAGGGTAAAGGGCGAGGTCAGTAACTTGCGGTAACGCGGCGATGGTGAATAGCCGGTAAGCGCGTTGAACAGTTCGGTCAGGTCCTGGGCGATGGCTTTATCATTGGTCAACATGCCAAGGTCACTGTACAGATGCGCCGTGCCGGCATGGTAATTACCGGTGCCAATGTGGACATAACGTTGCAGGCCGGCGTAGTCTTTGCGCACCACCAGAATAACCTTGCTGTGGGTCTTCAAGCCGACGACACCATACGTGACATGAATGCCGGCCTGTTCCAGCCGCCGCGCCCAGCCAATATTGGCGGCCTCGTCGAAGCGGGCTTTCAATTCGATCAGCACGGCCACCTGCTTGCCGTTACGCGCAGCCTCGACTAGCGAATGAATGATGTTGCCCTTAGCCGATGTTCGGTACAAAGTCATCTTGATGGCATGTACCTTGGGGTCTTCGCTGGCCGTGCGCAGGAAGCGTTCCACGCTGCTGCTGAAAGACTCGTACGGATGCTGCAGCAGCAGTGCTCCGCGTTCCCGAATGATATGGAAAATATTGCGCGAATCATGCGCCAGCCGGGTGTGGTCGATGGCATTGTGTGGCACGTCGTGCAGGGCTGGAATATCCAGATCGGCGATTTCGAACAGGTCGCGCATGGCCATCAGTGACCCGGTTTCGAATACGTCGGCGTCTTCGTCCAGGCCCAGTTCGGCGGCCAGCATACCGCGATGTTCCGCAGTCATTCCCGGTGCAACCTGCAGGCGTACGATGGGCGCAAAATGGCGGTCGCGCAGTTCCGATTCAATCATTGCCAGCAGGTCGTCCGCCTCTTCTTCCTCGACTTCGACATTGGCGTTGCGAGTCACCCGAAACAACTCGCAGGAAACAATCTCCATACCGGGAAACAGCAAATCGAGATTGTTGGTCAGCACATCGTTAAGGGCCACGAAAGTGTTGCTGGCGCCGACCCGCAGGAAGCGTGGCGCGATATCTTTCGCTACCGGCACTTTCAGCCGGGCAAGAAGGCTGCTGCTGCCACCCGGGTAGCGCAGCGACACCAGCAGGTTTAGCGTAAGGTTGGAAATAAACGGGAATGGATGCCCCGGATCCATGGCTAACGGGGTCAGCAACGGGAAGATATTGGCAATAAAGTGACTGCGCAGCGTATCTTGCTCCTGTTTCTTCAGATCGGCATAGTCAACGAGATTGATCCCCTCCGCTGCAAGCAAGCCGTGCAGCTCGTGAAAAGTCTGGTTTTGTTCTTTATGCAGCTCGCGCACCGCGGCCTGGCATTCCGTTACCTGTTGAAGGGGCGTGCGTCCGTCGATAGTGGGGGTGCGAATGCCGGCGGCGATTTGTTGTTTCAAACCGCCGATGCGCTTCATGAAGAACTCATCGAGGTTATTGCTGACGATGGCGATGAATTTGACCCGCTCCAGCAACGGTGTCTGCGGGTCGGCGGCCATATGCAGCACGCGCCGGTTAAATTCAAGCCAGGTCAGCTCGCGGTTGAGATACAGCTCTGGCGCATCGAGATCAAATTTCTTGTCCTTCGCCACGCGCGCACCGGGTTTTCTTTGATTGCGCCGCGCAACCGTGGCAGATTTCGGCGCCGAAGACCTGGCCTCGGTCGCTTCAGTGGTTGACTGTGGTTGTGGTGTGTCTGCTGCAGCCTTTTCCATTGTTAGTTCATCCTGTTCTTTTATTGGCGGTGCTCAACGTCATCTTTCTATTAGATAGGCTTTGCCGTTGTTTGGCTACCGAAATTCGGGCCTATGTTGATCTGGATCAACCAGCGTAAGTGAGTCAGTGTTGTAGAAGTCCGGCTGCACCGCCAAAGTGGTGAAACAAACTATTATACAGTTGATGTGGATCGCGACTTGCCAAACAGGTTGGCGACTGGGTTGGTAGACAATATTTTATTCCCCTTGCAGCCTCGAATCTCACTAAATGGATATTGCTTCACGTTTGCGGCACAAACCCGAGCCGGAATTGATTTTAATCGATTACTGCTTGCGCTAGCGGAGGCATCCTCATCGCGAGGCGTTATCGGATGTGCTTGTTGCAATGGTGACGTGTTAAAGTGGAATACTAGGTGGTGGTAAATGTTCGCAGAGCGGAAAGAAGTGGGCATTTGGCCACTCGCGGGAACAGGTAATGGAAAATATATTGCAGGAGTTGATGCAGTCGTGGGAGGCCATCAAGGTATTTTTTGCTTTCGATAGCGCCCGGCTGGCGGATACCGATATGCAAATACGCCTCGGTTTGCAGGCGTTTTTGCTGTCTTGTTCGGCCTATTTCTCCGGCTCCGAAACGGCCCTTTTCTCGTTGTCCCGTCTTGACTTACAAAAATTGCGGCGCGAACGCCACCCACGTTCCGAAACGTTGCATGCCTTGCTGGATCAGCCGCGGCGTTTGATCATTTCCATTTTGTGTGGCAACGAACTGGTTAATATTGCCGCTGCTGCGAATATGACGGCCATTCTGGTTTCTCTCTACGGCGTGGAGCGCGCCGGCTTGGTGTCGGTGTTAGTGATGGTGCCGTTGTTATTGTTGTTCGGCGAAGTTACGCCCAAGACGATCGCCGTTGCTGACCCGGTGCGGGTCAGCGCCAGCGTTGTCGCCCGGCCCATGAGCCTGTGGGTCAAGCTGGCGGCACCGCTGGTGTGGTTTCTTCGTGGTATTGCCGACCGGCTTACCACCTTGTTCGTTGGCGAGGAGAAAGCGGCAGAGAATATATTGCAGCTCGACGAGTTCCGTACGCTGGTAGAAGAAGTCGCCAATGACGGCGAATTGAATGCGACCGAGCGCGTGCTGATCTACAACCTGCTGGAGGCGGGTGATACAGAAGTAGTTGAAATCATGACGCCACGCACCCGTACCGCGTTTCTCAACGCGGACATAACTGTTCCGGAAATGGTGGAACAGTTTCGGGCTTACCAGTACCCCAGGGTGCCAGTATTTCGCATCCACCGCGATAACCTGGTGGGTTTTTTGCACGCAGAGGACATCCTGCGCCATGTGCTCGACGGCACCGACCTGTCGTCGCTGCAACCGGAAGACATCATGCATGCGCCAGTAGTGGTGCCGCTGACCAAGAAAGTTGATGAGATGTTTGATTTCTTCCAGGCGAAGAATGCCCGCGCCGCTGCCGTTCTGAACGAATTCGGTGGAGTGGAAGGCTTTGTTACCATAAAAGACGTGCTGACCTTTATATTCGGCGAGGTTTCTGGTGATATCGAAGGCCACGAACTGTATCAGGAGCGTGACGAGAACGAATACGAAGTCGAAGGCGCGATGAAGCTCGCCGATTTCAACAATCTTACCAACTTCGGTATCGAGGATCCGCGCATGACAACTATAGGCGGGGTCGCCTTCCGTTACCTGGACCGCCTGCCGCAAGTTGGCGACAGCGTTAGTGCGCAAGGCATCCTCATTACGATACTGGAAATGGACGAGCATCGCATTGTACGTGTGCGGGTAAGCCGCGGTGGCGAGGTGGAAAACGACGATGATGTGCTGGTGGACACAAGTGTGGCAGGCGCAGAATCCGGGTCTTCAGTGGACGATACGAAAGTGCATGACAACACAGTTGAAGCTGGCGACGGATCGGCCTCGACAAGGCAGGGTGACGGCGCATCGGCTGGCGACATTGACAAGCAAGCAGGCCGGGCTTTAAAAATTGTCGAAGCCGGCGTTGCCGAGCCGCGGGCCGCCGTTGAGGGGAAAGGGCACGCAACTGGAACGCAAGGCGCTTCATCAGGCGAGGGCTGACCTATGGAAATCTTTACCATTTTGTCGTTCATGATTTTGCTGTTGTTGTTGAAGGGTTTTTTCTCCGGCTCGGAAATTGCGCTGGTGAATTCTGACAAACTGAAGATGCATCACAAGGCAAAGCAAGGCCATCGGGGTGCCAAGTTGGTGCTAAAGCTGTTTGAAAAGCCGGATGTGCTGTTGGGCACCACGCTGGTGGGGACTAATATATCCACCGTTGTGCTGGTCACGCTCGGCACCATGTTGATGATTCGTCATTTCGGATCAACCGGTGATGTGTACGCGGTGTTATTGTTTACCCCTTTGTTTCTGTTGCTGGGCGAGGTGGTGCCGAAGAGCGTCTATCAGCAGAAATCCGACGAGATAGCACCAATCATAGTTTACCCTTTACGCGTGTTTTCCCTGCTGTTTTACCCCATCGTGTTTGTTTTCTCACGGGTTGCCCGCCTGTGTGTGCGCCTGACCGGAGGCGGCAAGACCCGGCAGAACGTTTTTATCACGCGCGAGCAGATGCGCATGGTCGTTGAGATGGCCGATCGCGGTGCTAACGTGGATGTATTCGACCGAGTGCGCATCAAGCGTGCGATTCGCTTTGCCGAAACGACGGTCGGTGAGGCAATGATACCGGTCGCCGAGATAACCGCGATTAATCGCAACAGAGATACCCGCGGCGCTATCACCATGGTGCGCCGCCGCGGTTACAACCGGTTGCCCGTGTACAGCAGGAATACCAGCAATGTTATCGGTGTTATTACCCTCACAACCTGGGACTTGATGGATCCTGAGTTATCAGACCGGCCGCTGGAGGAGCTTATCAAGCCGGCCCATTATGTATCGCCGTACCAGAGTATCGATCAGCTGTTACCGATACTGCGCACCCGCAAGGATCACATGGCGATTGTCGTCGATGAGTTTGGCTCGGCAGTTGGCATGATTACCATGGAAGATATTCTGGAGGAGGTAGTCGGTGAAATTGACGTGGGCTACGACTTCGACGAGTATCTGCCGCGCCGCAAGCGTGATTTCGAGATGGTGGACGAAGAGACTTACCTGATGGATGCGCGGTTGCCGATATCCGAGGTCAACGAGATTTTAGGGGTTAGTTTACCGGCAGTGGAATCGCATACCATTGGCGGTTTGATGATGGCGCGCCTGCGCCACATTCCCAGGGAGGGCGAGAGCATTGTGGAGTCCGGGTTTCGCTTTACGGTAACCGAGGCGAATGAACGCGTCGTCGTCAAGCTGCGAGCCGAACCCCAATGACTGGGCATCGCTGAATACCCGCAGCACGTCAACCTCGCGAGCTAACACATTGGGTATTGCCATGGTAGCGCCATCGTGGTTGGTGGCGTTGGTAACGTCATTCAATATTCGACATCGCCTCCGCCGTGATTGTCCGTTCTATTGGAAAATGGCAAATGAAAGTGCTGCCGCGCCCCTCTGTGCTGCTGATTTCCAGGCTGGCCGCATGTTGCTCGAGCGCGTGCTTGACAATGGCCAGCCCCAGGCCGGTACCCCCCGTGTCGCGTGAGCGACCGGCATCGACGCGGTACAGACGCTCGGTCAGACGCGGTATATGGCGCGCGGGTATACCCTCACCTGTGTCGCGCACGCTGAGATGAGCGCCGACGGAATCAGCAGACCAGTGAACATGAACTTCTGAACGGCCGGGCGTATGTTGGATGGCATTGGTTACCAGGTTTGCGAAAGCCGCGCGCAACTCACTGGCATTACCGCGCAGCCCGTCGTCCGATTGGATATGCAGTTGCAGCACATGCCCTGACGCAGCGCTCAGAGCACGCGCTTCCTCGACAATTTCCTCCAGCAATGCTGGCACCGCGACATATTGGTCGCGCAGTGAGGGGTCTTTGGCTTCCAGTCGCGACAGGGTGAGCAGGTCAGTGATCAGCGCACTCATGCGCCGTGCCTGTTGTTGCATCAGTTCGGTCATGCGCCTGCGGGTTTTCTCGTCGCTGCCGCCCATGGCCGCCTGTTCCAGCAAGCCGGTGATGACGGTCAGTGGCGTACGCAGTTCATGGGAAACATTGGCGACAAAATCCCGCTTTGCCTCGTCAAGGTGATATTGGCGGGTAATATCACTCACCACCAGCATTTGCTGCTGTTGTATGGCAAGTGGGATCACAAGCAACGACAGAATCTTCGTCTTGCTGCCGGGCGCCGAAAATACCAGCGCTTGGCTGAAGTCGCCGCCAGCCAGATATTCAGCAAGCCCCGGGTCACTTACGCGTTGTAAGAACAGCTGCCCTGCCGATGCGGGCGTGCTGATGTCTAACAAAGCCCGCGCCGCCGGGTTGAACCATGCTATCGTTCCGAGTTGGTTCAGTATGACGACGGCATCGGGAAGAGCCATCACGGCAGCACGAAAACGCCCAAGGGTGTTGGCTTGTTCGTACTCGCGCTGCTGTGTGTTCGTCTGCCGCTGTCGTATTTTCACCAGCACTCCCCGCCATAGGCCGGCTGTGCCTGCCGCGTGGCTTGCCTCTTCGCTGAGCCAGCGGTACAGCCGCAGAATGTGATATAAGTGCCAGCCGACGTAGCCGAGCAGACCCAGCGCCAGGCCATGCAGCGGCCAGCCAAGCAGTGCGCCTGCGGCACTTGCAGCGCCCGTTGCCGACAGGAGCAGGACGAGTTCTTCTTTCCAGTTTGGCGGCATTATGACTTTGCGGAGCAATTAACGATGAGTCGAGAAACGGTAACCAGCACCACGAACGGTCTGGATAAAGCGATCGTGGCCGCTTGCCTCGAGCATCATGCGCAGGCGGCGAATCTGCACATCGACGGTGCGTTCCTCGACGTAGGAGTCGATCCCCCAGACCAGGTCGAGCAACTGTTGCCGGCTGTAGACACGCTCTTGATGGGCCATGAAAAATGCCAGCAGTTGAAACTCCATTGGCGCGAGATCCAGCGGCGCGCCATTGATGCTGACCCGGTGCGTTGTCGGATTGAGAAGCAACGTATCGATCTCCATGATCTCGCCTGAGCCAGGCTCCGTTGTACGGCGCAAAACGGCCGTCATTCGCGCCAGTAGTTCAACGAATGAGAAGGGTTTGGATACATAGTCATCAGCGGCAGCCTGCAGCGCGGCCACTTTGTCGGTTTCCTGGTCGCGCGCGGTCAACATGATGATGGGAATATCTTTGGTAGAGGCATCTCTACGCAGCGACTGGGAAAAATCGAAGCCTGATTGGCCGGGCATCATCCAGTCGAGCAGGATTAAATCAGGGCGCCCGGCACGGATCGATTGCCGCGCCTCCAACGCGCTGCCAGCCATCTGCACCACATAGCCGGCCTGTTCCAGACCAAGCTGCATCATCTCACGGATCGCACGGTCGTCATCCACAACGAGTATGTTGGTCATTAGAGGGCCGCTGGCGCCGGGCTGGCCGACAAAAACGCCCATTTTACCCGTAACGGCCCTCGATGTAGTCGGCAGTTTCCTGTTTTTTAGGGGTCACAAACATGTCGTCGGTTGCGGTATGTTCTATGACCTTGCCCATCAGCATGAAAATGCATTCTTCGCTGGCGCGTCGTGCTTGCGCCATATTGTGGGTCACAATAAGAATGGTGTACTTGCCGCGTAATTCCCAAATCAACTCTTCCACCGCCTCGGTGCCCTTGGGGTCGAGCGCGGAGCAGGGTTCGTCCATCAGTAACAAGCCGGGTTTAATTGGTAGCAGGCGGGCGATACACAATTTTTGCTGCTCCTCCAGCGACAGTTCGGTGGCGCGTTTGTGGAGCCGGTCTTTGACCTTGTCCCACAGCAGTACCTGCCTGAGAGCATCCTCGGCGATCGCATCCTGTTCGCTGCGCGACACGCGCTTGCCGGTGGCGTGCAGATGGTAGCCGAACAGCACGTTATCGCGAATGGAGAGGGGTAGGGGGTTGGGCCGCTGGAATACCATGCCGACCTGTTTACGCACCTGCGCGAGTTCGACTGCCGGCGCATAGATATTATGGCCGAAGACATCGATCTTGCCGTCAATGCGCACATAACCCAGTCGCTCGTTAATGCGGTTGACGCTGCGCAGGAAGGTCGATTTGCCGCAGCCGGAAGGGCCGATCAGCGACGTGATAATGCCATTCTTGATGCTCAGATCCACATCAAACAGGGCCTGAAAGTCGCCGTACCAAAGGTTAAGCTTCTCGGTCTGAATAGCGCAGGCCATCTGCGGGTCAGGATTGGCTTGACGGGGTGCGTCTATACTGTCCATTGCCGAACCTTCAACCGAAACGGCCGGCGACATAGTCGCGGGTGCGCTGATCTTTGACTGCGTCGCCGAACAGATCCTCGGTCACGCCGATTTCTACACACTCGCCGTTCAGAAAAAACGCGGTGCGGTCGGCCAGCCGGCGTGCCTGCTGCACCAGGTTGGTTACCAGAATGATCGTCATCTCCTGTTTCAGCTCCTTGAGAACATCCTCGATACGCATGGTGGTGACCGGGTCGACCGCGATAGAAAACTCGTCGAGCATCAGCAATTCTGGTTCCTGCGACAGTGCTCGAGCGATGGTCAGGCGTTGTTGCTGGCCGCCGGAAAGCAGGCTGCCTAGTGACTCCAGGCGGTCTTTGACCTCGTCCCACAGCGCGGCGCGGGTCAGGCAGCGTTCGACGATAACATCGAGGTCGGCTTTCTTCTTCACTCTGGATAAGCGCGGGGCGAGGGCGACATTGTCATAAATGGTCATCGGCAGGCCGACCGGCAAGGGGAACACGACGCCGATACGCGAGCGCAGGGCGTAGATATTCTTCAGGTCACGCACATTACGCCCATTGAACAGGATTTCACCCTTGGTCGTCATGCTGGAATTAAACATATCCATGCGATTCAGTGACTTCAAAAACGACGTCTTGCCGGCATTGGCGGGGCCGATAATGCCGAAAATCTCGTTTTCCTGTATGCCCAGGGTCACATTGCGCAGCGCGGGCTGATTGTCGTAACTGATCGTAAGGTCGCGCACTTCCAGTTTGAACTTGGTGTGTGCGCCCACCACGGTGGGCCTGGTTGCTGGCGCAGGGCTTACCATTTCTTTTTCCCACGCAGGTACGTACGGAAGGCGATGGACACGCTGTTCATCAGCAGCACCATGCCGATCAGTACCAGGGCAACGCCGTAGGGGAGGTCTTCGGGTACGCCGGGAACCTGGGTCGAGACCACGAACAGGTGCAGTGACATCGCCATGGTTTGGTCGAAGATGCCCTGCGGCAGAAACGGGGTAAAAAAGACCGCGCCGGTGAACATAATGGGGGCGGTTTCGCCAGCGGTGCGGGACACCTCGAGAATAACGCCAGTCAGAATGCCGGACACGGCATTCGGCAGCACCACGCGCCGAATCGTTTGCCAGCGCGTAGCGCCCATGTTCCAGCACGCTTCGCGGAACGCATGCGGCACCGCCTGTAACGACTCGCGCGTGGCGACAATCACTACCGGCAAGGTCATGATGGCGAGGGTAAGGCTGGCCGCCAGAATACTGGTGCCAAAGCCGAAGAACAGTACAAAGGCCCCGACGCCGAACAGTGCATGCACAATAGACGGCACGCCTGCCAGATTAATAATGGCCAGGTTGATGAGCCGGGTGAACCAGTTATTGCCGGCATACTCGCTGAGATAAATCGCCGCGGCAATGCCCAGCGGTACGGAAATCAGCAGTGCGACCGCTACCAGCCAGACGGTACCCAACAGCGCGGGCAGCAAGCCACCAGCGGTCATGCCATCGGTTGGGGCGGTGAACAGGAAGTCCATCGATATCACCGAGCTGCCTTTGATCACCAGCAGGGACAAAATAATCAGCACCGGAATAATCAACAGCACGGTCACCAGCAGGAGTAACATTTTGACCAGGCTCTGTACGCGCTGGTTCTTTCGATTTAGTTCAGATGCCGCGAACATAGTTGGCCCCTCAGCCCTTGCGTACACCGCGCACGACCAGGTCGGCGGTCAGATTGATAATAAAGGTGATCACGAACAGGAAGATACCGATGGTAAACAGCGCCTGGTAGTGATCGGAACCGACGGCGGTCTCGCCCAGCTCGGCGGCGATGGTGGCTGTCAGGGCGCGTACCGAATCAAACACGCTGCCGGGTATGTTGATCGAGTGACCGGTGGCCATCAATACCGCCATGGTTTCACCGAAACCGCGGCCAACACCGAGCAGCACTGCGCCGAGCAGGCCGTTTTTGGCCGCCGGTAACACGGTTTTATAAACCACCTGCCAGCGGGTAGCACCCATGGCCTCGGCTGCTTCCCGGTAACGATCCGGTACTGCCTTGAGTGCGTCCTCGGCGATGGACGTCATAATAGGCGCCGCCATCAATCCGAGAATGATGCCGGCGTTCAATATGTTCAAGCCCACTGGCACATCAAACAGGTCGATGATCAGCGGGTTCATAATGCTCAGGCCGATAAAACCCCACACCACCGATGGAATGGCAGCCAGTAGTTCCACTAGTATTTTCAGCGTTTCGCGGGTTTTGCCGGTGGCAAATTCGGCGATGTAAACGGCGGCACCGAGCGAGAACGGAATAGAGACCAGCATCGCCAGGCCGGTCACGCTGGCGGTACCGGCGACGAGAGCCAGAATGCCGTACTCTGGATCGTCTTCGTCGGCCGGGTACCAGTAAGGGGAGGTAAAAAATTCCTTGAAGTCGAAACGCTCCAGAATAAAGCCAAACCCTTCTTTGATAATAAAGGCAAAAATGCCGACAATGAAAATAATTGCCGAGATACCGCCGATGAAGACCAGCGCCTGCACCAACTTGTCGATATACCAATCGGTATTGCGGCGATCAAAATCAACCGCGGTGGCTGCTTCTGGCAGGCGGGACTGGCGCATGTCAGTGCGCCTGCTCGCCGCGCAGTAGTTCCATCAGGTCGCGTACGTGCACGGCGATCTCGCGATATAGCTCTTCCAACCGTTTGTTGCCATCGGCGGCATCGCCGTCGCGGGGCGCAGGGCCTACGTCCCACTCCAGCGGTACTGTATGGAAAGGGATTGGGTCGAAGTAGGATTTGACGGGACCTTCCAGGCTAACAAGAACGTGCTTGCTGGCGAGTTGCAGCGGCGTCATGGCGAGTGGCGCCGGCTTGGTGCCGTCTTCGAGGCTAACACCATGACCATCGAGAAACTGTCGCATCGCCGCATTGAGTGTTGCGGCCGGGTAGCGCCCTCCGCTGGTGTAGTGACCGCTGCCTGGAAAGTTTTTGCGCGCAATCGCGGCTGCCATCTGGCTTTGGCAACTGTTGTCTTCGTCCAAGAACAAAATATTGTAGACTTTCGGTGTTTTGGTTTCTCCGCTGACGGCGAATATCGTTTCCTCACACAGGTTTTTGGCCTGATCGGCAATCCGTTTCAACTGGTTGAATACCACAAAAACTGCCAGCAGATTTTTGACCGCTTCACGCTCGTGATTGGTCATCAACTCGGCATAGACGGCGTCAAGGTCATTTTCCATCGTTTCTTCTAACACCTTGGTGGCTCTGGCCTTGTCAACGTCGAGGCTGTTGAACGCTGCTATGGCGTCGTGCAGCATGAACTGCGTATCGCGGCTTACGCGTTCCAGCTCGACCGCCATTGATCCCGACGGTGGCGTGGCTAATTGCAATACCTCGCGGCAGATCGTAGCGGCATAGTCGCCGATGCGCTCCAGTTCTATATTGGCTCGAATCACCGATGACAGCAGGCGCAAGTGGCCGGCACTGGGCAAATGGGTGGCAATAAATTTGTGACACAACCTGTCGACCTTGCGCATCAAGCGATTGATGGGGTGGTCCGCCAGCACGGTGGCGGCGGCCAGCTTGGTATTGCCGCTTTGTAGCGCGTGCATGGCATCCTTGACCGCCGCTTCTACCCGCGTGCTCATAGCCGCGATGTGTTCGCGCAGGATGGCCAGATCCCGTTCCAGGCGTTCTTCATAGTGGGTCATGATTGATTATCCCATTACTCTTGCTGGTTCACTCGCAGGAGAGTTCGCCAATTGGCGCATAACCTTTTTTCTGCAGAATACACTGGCCCGCATCGCTGAGGATCCAATCCATATAGCCTTTGACCGCGCCCTTGGGTGCGCCGTTGGTATACATGAACAGCGGCCGTGCAATCGGGTAGCTGCGGTCGCTGGCGGTGGCGACGCGGGGGCTTACGCAAGCTTGTTCGCCGGTTTTGGAGATGCAGGCCATTTTTACGTGGTCGGTGGCATATGCCAGGCCGCTATAGCCGATGGCGCAGGGCGTTTTCTCTACCAGCTCGACCACATCCTTGGAGCCATGCATATCCAGCGTACCCTGCCGGTACTTGCCCTTCTTGCCCAGCACCGCTTCCTTGAAATAAACGTAGGTGCCGGAATTGTTCTGGCGGCTGGCGACGACTATTTTGTCGCTTTTGCAGGAGGGGATTTTAACGCCCAGGTCAGACCACCTGGAGATTTTCTTGCCGCGCGCATAAATACCCTTCAATTGCTCCAGTGACAGCGTGTCGATCGGGTTGTCTTTATGCAGAAAAACCGCCAGCGCGTCGTAGCCAACCACGTGTTGCACCGGTTGCTGGCCATTTTTCTTGGCCAGCTGTATTTCTTTGTCTTTCATGCCGCGGCTGGCGTTGGCGATATCGACCGTGCCGTTGATCATGGAGGCGATACCGGTACCCGACCCGCCACCCGAAACCGCAACGGCGACATCGGGATTGACCTTGGGATAGGCTTCCGCCCAGGCTTGGGCGACATTGACCAGCGTATCCGAGCCCTTGTTCTGAATCAATTCTCTGGCATCGGCAGCGGTGGTCAACAACAAAGCGCTTGCCAGCAATGGCGCGGCGGCGATCAGCTTAAATTTCATGCGATATGCTCCCATAGTGTAATCGTTAACAGCAGATAGTGGGATATATCGCATGGCCCAGCTAGTAAGCTAGATTTACTACACATCCACTACAGAAGACTTTAGTTGCGAATTGTTACAGTTTTGTTACAGTCAATTGAACACTTATCACCCGACTGCCTTGCTCTTTAGTTTCGAGGATTAGAGATTATCAATAGATAACCCTCAATTTCTGTGGGGTAGCTGGTTTTGTATTCAACCAGTTCCGCACCGAGTTTCTTTTTACACTTCTTTGCCAGTGCTAAAAAGGTTTCCCTGCCGGGGTCTGCGATGATGACTTGCTGCCCGCCAGCCATCAAAGATCGTTTGATGACTTTGTAGAGTGGAGCCACCATGTTATCCCAAAAGCAGATATCGCTGCCTAGCACGATGTCCTGCCTGGCTAACGCCTTGCGCGAGATTTCATGAAACTTCTTGCACTTGGTTTTTAGTTTGACGTCATTGAGTGCGGCTTGCACTTTGAGATACGGAAACACGTTTTCGTCAGCGTCCACCGCGGTGACCCTGGCTTGCTGGCGTACCGCGCAATAGATTGACAGCGCACCCCAGCCGCAACCCAGATCCATCACGTGGCTGCCCGGCGCGAGCGGGTTATTCTCCAGATAGTCCATCAACAGGTAACTGGAACCCCATACCTTGGTGCCGTGTATCATAGGTTCAACGTGCTTGCGCAGGCGTTTAACGAGCTTGTGCTTTTTCTTTAAGGTGTAGACGCCGTACACGTCGTTGATGTGTTTATGGGGATTGCTGGTGGTGGAATCGTTTAAGTCCAATGCGCTTTCCTGTGAGGATGAAGGTGATAGCCGACTTATTCTGCGCTGAGTTTAAACCCGGCAGATTTTAAATAGCTGGTTTCTTGTTCCAGATCTGCGTGCGTCAGCGGATGTTCGATAAGCCAATTTGGTGGGAACTGCAGCAATAGGTTCTCCGCATCAACAGTCAGTGTCAGCTCGGGTGTATCGCCGTCCAGCCGCGAGCGGTTCAACAGCACCGCCAGCCGCAGCAATACCGTTAGCCGCTGCGCCTTGCGCGCTGCTTTTTCCGGTAGTGCTTCGAACAGTTCGTCGTGAAACTTGCGGCGATGCGAGCGCACCAGTGCGGCCAGGGTTGTTTGTTCCTGGCGCGAGAAACCCGGTAAGTCGGCGTGCTGGATCAAATAAGCGCCGTGTTTGTGGTACTGGGAGTGGGCAATGTCGAGGCCGATTTCGTGCAGGTGGGCGGCCCAGCTTAGCAGCTTGGCGTGGTAGGAATCGCGTAAGCGCCATGCCTTGGCGACCTGATGGCGCAAGTTTTGCGCACTCGCTTCGACGCGTTCGGCTTGCAACATGCCGACATGGTAGCGCTCGCACAGATCAACTACCGTGTCATTACGGACGTCTGCGTTGCTGAGGCGGCCGAGCATGTCGTACAGTAAGCCCTCACGCAATGCGCCGTCCGAAGCGGCCATCTCGTCGATAGCCAGGCTGCTAAACGCGGCCTTGAGTATGGCGACGCCGCCGGGTAGAACGCTGGCGCGCCGCTGTTCAATGTCACCTTTTGCGAGCTTGTTGGCGTCGCCCAGTTCTATCAACAGGGCGCGCAGCTTATCCAGCGCCGCGGCGGTAATCAAATGGTCATGCCAGCCATTCTGGCGAATGATGTTACCGATTGCACGTATGGTGCCGGAAGAACCGATGGCTATTTCCCAGCCGCTGCTGCGGTATGAGGCGCTCGTCGGCTTCAGTTCTCGCAAGGCAAATAACTCCGCCGCGCGCATGCGTTTCTTGTTAATGCGGCCGTCGGGGAAGAACTTTTGGCTCATGCTGACGCAGCCCATGTACAGGCTTTGTTTTTGCAGCGGGATAAAACCGACGCCCACAATCACTTCCGTACTACCGCCGCCGATATCGATCACTAACCGCTTCTGCGCCTCGGTCTGTATGCTGTGCGCCACGCCAAGATAGACCAGCCGCGCTTCTTCGTAGCCGGAAATAATTTCGATCTGGCGGCCCAGCACGGTATTGGCTTGGTGCAGAAATTCCTCGGCATTGTGGGCTTTGCGCAAGGTGTTGGTGCCGACCGCGCGTATGTTATCGGCCGGTATATCGGTCAGGCGCTGGCCAAAGCGTTGCAGGCAGTCGAGTGCGCGATCGATAGTGTCTTGCGCTAGAATGTTATGTTCATCGAGACCGCTGGCAAGCTGCACCATCTCACGCATGCGGTCGATGGTGGTCAGGCGCCCGGAGGACTCCACCCTGGCGATTTTCATATGAAAACTGTTGGAACCGAGATCGATCGCGGCAAGGAACTCTCGTTTGGGTTCGGCCATATTAATTTCGCGTCTGCCAGCGACTTATTGTTAGGGTGGCGCGCTAGAGTATTACAAATCCTGGCTGTTGTTAACGGAAAAGTCCCAGATTTCGTTTTAGCGCCGCGTAAACCATAGCGGATATTATGCGCTATTAACGCGGTGTGCTGGTCGTGGTCCAGCGTGCATAGGGGTTAACGCTGAGGTTTTGGTTGTAAAACCTGGGGTCATCGGTCACTTCTTCGCCCAGCCAGGCGGGTGTTGCGAACGTTTCTACGTCATTGGCCAGTTCGATCTCGGCAATCACTAAGCCTCTGTTGTCGCCGTCGAATACGTCAACCTCCCATGTCTTACCTTTAAACGGCACTCGGTAGCGGGTTTTTATGATGGGTGTGCCTGTACATAGTTCGACCAGTTCCTGCCCGTCGTGGTAAGGAATGGCGTATTCAAACTCGCTGCGCCGCATACCGGTTGCCTTGCTCTTTAATGTTAGCAGTGCTCCATCCTGTTTTAGGCGCACGCGCGCAACAAGCCTTTCTGATTCGCACAGATAAGCTTGAATGTAGCGCTCGCCCGCGACGTTTGGTCGCCAGCTAGCATCGCGAAGCAAGAACTTTCGCTCTATTTCCTGGGTCACGCAGTCAGTGCTCAGTGATAAGTTTATGGCGCCAGCATAATCCTAGAAACCGTAACAATCTGCCGCTGGCGCTTTTACTAGCCCTTGCGCCGCTGCTTGGGATGCAGGCTCTTACCAAGGATGTGCTGGGCGTTGCTTATAACGTGAACACTTGACCCGACGATCAACGGGTCGGGACCCCTCACGATCTTGTCAGACTTGCCGGAGTAGGGCAAGCTCGACAGGAAATGCTGCATGGTGTTTAAACGTGCGCGCTTCTTGTCGTTCGACTTGACGATGGTCCACGGGGCGTCAGCGGTGTCAGTATAAAAAAACATGGCCTCCTTGGCTTCGGTGTAATCGTCCCACTTACTGAGCGAGGCCTGGTCGATGGGTGATAGTTTCCATTGTTTCAGTGGGTCGCCCTTGCGCGATTCAAAGCGCCGACGCTGTTCTTCCTGCGTTACCGAATACCAAAATTTAAACAGGTGGATTCCGGAGCGCGTTAACATGCGCTCGAAGTCGGGGCATTGACGCATGAACTCGAGATAGTGGCTCGGTTGGCAGAAACCCATTACGCGCTCCACGCCGGCGCGGTTGTACCAGGAGCGATCGAAAAACACCATCTCGCCGGCCGACGGCAGATGCTTTATGTAACGCTGAAAATACCATTGGGTCTGTTCCGCTTCGGTCGGCTTTTCCAGCGCCACCACGCGCGCGCTGCGAGGGTTCAAGTGCTCCATAAAGCGTTTGATCGTGCCGCCCTTACCGGCTGCATCGCGGCCCTCGAACAGTATTACGACCTTCTGGCCGCTATCTTTAACCCATTTCTGCACCTTTAGCAGTTCCACCTGCAGATCTTTTTTGTGCTTTTCATAGACGCTGCGGCGGATTTTTGAATGATAGGGATACTCGCCGGTCTCGAATGCCCGACGAATCTCCTCTGGGTCACGGCGTTTCCGCGCCAGCTCATGAATTGTTTCACCGGCAGACGGGCGCTTACCCTCCTTCTTCGCCGCTGGTTTCGATGTCTTGTCGCCGGCATTCGGTGCCGCTGTTTTAGCGGCGCCATTCGCCTTTTTGCCCGTCGTTATTTTTTGCCTGCGCGCGCGCTTGTCTTTAGCGGGATCGGTCTTCAGCGGCGCCGACTCGGCAGGTGTCGATTCGTCTTTTATATCCTGTGCGGTGACTGCGGTTTTTGTGGTGGTTTTTTCTGTCATATTAGTTCCTATGCTTTCCAGACTCTATCACGTTGCTCCGATTGTTCGGCGAACCGCTAAGCATACGGTAATTTTGGATGTTGGCACATGACCTAGATCAAACCAGCGCGCGTTATTAAGAATAGATGGTAATTTTCACCAAAGTAGCGAGCGCGCGCGGCTCACACCGCTGGGCTGGCGGTTCAGTCGTACTCAACGATCAGCTGCTTTGTCTAACCTGCCGTACGCAGCGGCATTTTTGGTCAGCAACAAAAAACACGCGGTGGAAATACCCGCCGAGCCAAAAATCATACACATCACCATAATCTGGTAGCGCGCGGCAATAAACGGCGAGACGCCGGACAATATTTGACCAGTCATCATGCCGGGCAGCGAAACCAGGCCGACCGCGAACAGCGAATTTTTCACCGGCACCATCGCCGTTTGAAAAGCCGTATTGCGCGCTTGCAGATAAGGGCGATCATTTTGCAGTTCGGCGTGCAGACGTTCGGCTGCCAGGCTGATGCTGTTCATGCTGTTGGCAAAAATCATCCCGGCCAGCGGAATGACGTAACTGGCCTTGTACCACGGGTCCAGGCGTAACACGCCTTGCGTAATCAATAGCAACGTAATGCCGCCACCCAGCGCAATAGACAGTAAAGACGCCCGATACAGCGCGACTCTTCCCGCCTCGATTGTGTTCAGCGCGATCCAGCTCGCGGCGAGCACCATCACCGTTAACACGGCCGATACAACCAGGCTCGACTCCGAGTTAAAGAGATAAACCAGCACATAGCCGATCATCAGCAGTTGTATGAGCATGCGCGCAAGGGCATAGAGCGCGGTGCCGTAGCCCAGCCGCCAACGCCACATCAAGACGATCACGAAAACGGCCGGTAGGAACGCTATCAATAGCTGGTGTATGGGAATAGTTTGCATGGTCATGAGTCGTCGCGCGGCGAACCGGGACAAGCCCGAGAATAGAGTGATTGGCTTTAGTCGATATCAAATCGACGGTATCATTGCGCCCCATCCGGCGCAAGGGTAACAAGAAGCGTGAAAATTTTTACCACCGGCGGCACGATTGACAAGATTTACTTTGATGCAAGCAGCGAGTTTCAGGTGGGAGATCCGGCGATAATGCAGCTATTGCAGGAAGAAAATGTCGGCTTCCACTACGAGGTTGAGTCCTTGTTGCGCAAAGATAGCCTCGAGCTGACCGATGCAGACCGGCAGCTTATTCGCACCCGAGTGCAGCATGACGACAGCGACAGAATTGTAGTCACCCACGGTACGGACACGATGGTCGCTAGCGCGATGCAATTACTCGGCGTAGAAGCAAAAACAATTGTGCTGACCGGGTCGATGCAGCCGGCAAAACTGAGGGTGAGCGACGCGGTATTCAATATCGGCTGCGCGATCACCGCAGTGCAATTGCTTGACCCGGGGGTGTACATTGTCATGCACGGTCGCGTGTTTGATCCGCGAATTACGCGCAAAAATGTACAAGACCAATGCTTCGAGGAGGTAAGCTAGGAGGCTGTCCGAGAACAGAGAGCCTACTGCGGAAAAGCTGAATACGGTATGATCATTAGGAGTGCCAGGCTTTACTGAAGCGATTTCCCCATGCTGCAAATAACCGACGAAGTAACGATACCCGATGCCGAACTGGAGTTGCGCGCCATTCGGGCGCAAGGCGCTGGTGGGCAAAACGTCAATAAGGTGTCGACCGCTATTCATCTGCGTTTCGATATCAACGCTTCATCGCTGCCAGCTGTTTATAAAGAGCGGTTGTTGCGCTTGAAGGATCGCCGTGTCTCCGGCGACGGTGTGTTGATTATCAAGGCGCAACGTTACCGCAGCCAGGAAAAAAACAGGGAAGAAGCGCTTGTCAGGCTGCAGGCGCTGGTGCAAAGCGTCACCGTGGAGCGCAAAATGCGCAGACCAACCCGGCCGACCGCCGGTTCGCGGCAAAGGCGTTTGGATAGCAAAAAAAAACGCGGGCGGGCAAAAACATTGCGCGGCAAGGTTGTTGATCAATAACCGTTGGAGGCGGGCCTGGGGTGAATACAGTTTTTTTTGAAGCTCGCGAGATCGCACCATCCAAGGTCGTTTGCATAGGCCGCAACTATGTCGAGCATATCGCCGAGCTTAATAATGACATGCCGACCGAGCCGGTTATTTTCGTCAAGCCGAATTCGGCAATCGGTAAGCAACTTTGCGCCGGCCGCGAAGGCCAGCTCCATTATGAAAGCGAGCTGTCGTTTATCGTCGAGCAAAATACCCTGGTAGCCGTCGGCTTCGGCCTGGATCTCACCAAGCGCGACGTGCAGTCGACCTTAAAAGCCAACGGCCTGCCCTGGGAGCGCGCGAAAGCGTTTGATAATTCCGCCGTTTTTAGCAACTTTGTCTGCTTCGATGCAGACTTTGCAAGCCTCAAAATCGAATTGCTGATCAATGGCGTGCCGGCGCAACATGGGGGCTACGAGCTGATGATCTATAAGCCGCTTGAGATAGTCGCTGAAATTGCTGACTTTATGACATTGGAGGACGGCGATATCCTGATGACCGGCACGCCGAAAGGTGTAGGATCGTTTGACAAAAATGACGAGTTTGTCGGTCGAATTTACGCCGGCGAGAAGCGCTTACTTGAACAGCGCTGGGTGGCGATGTGAACATAAATTGATCGGCAAATATGGGGGCCTAAGTTAAAGCAACGTTGCCGGTCGTGCAGCAGAAAGCAAAGAACATTGCATTAGTGTATGATACGTGGTTAACCCACGTCCCAAGTCACTGAGGTAACCGATGTCAGCTACACCCGAAACCGCAGCCAAGCCCAAAGCCAAAGCTAAAGCTAAACCCAGGCTCAAAAGATCATCCTCTCCGAAAAGATCTCAGTCTAACCCCGCGTTATCGCGCGAAGCCATTGCATCGCAGACTGCCGCGTTCCTCAAGTCCGGCAACAAAATCCAGAAAATACCGACGGGTGTCAGCGGCCAGCAAAATGTCGCCGGGCCAAAACATATCGTGTTGAAAAAGAGAACGCACTAAGCCACTCTACGTCACTTTGTTCGAAAAATAACCCGCTGGCAGGGAGCGGCCCTACTGCCGTGGGTTACGGCGTATCGCTCTACTTCACAAAACCACCGGTGCCGGCAAGCCGCTTGTATTGAATATGCGGCTTGCTGCTTTGTGCGCTGCTGCTAGACTAATAAAAAGTGCAAGTAAACGCGTACACCGGCAGTGCGGCGCACTGTGTCGGGTTCTAGCGTGGGAGCACCGTATACAACAATCATTTTTGCGAGCATGCAGATGGCAACGTGGGCCACGTTAGTTGTTTTCACCGGTATTATTGTGTTTGCTATCCGGCGCCGCCGCTCGCGCAGAGAAAACGCGGCCGCGCCGCGAGCCACCAAAAATAAGGCATATCAATCCGTGTCAATCAAGTGGGGGCTGGCGGCGTGCGACGTGGCAAAACAACTCGACGGCCAGCGCTTTATCGGGTTGCAGGCGCCCAGTTTTCCGCTGCCTGATTGCGACGCCGAGCAGTGTAAATGCCGCTATGACTTTCATGGCGATCGGCGTGAGGGTGATCGCCGCCTGCTGCACGGCATGCGCCATAGTCTCATTGTGGTCAACGGCAGTGAAGACAAGCGTGCGCAGCCTGAGCGCCGGCTCGACGGCTAGTGCACTTTATTCGTTACAGCACACTAGCGGCTCAAGTCGCTAAACAAGCGTTACCATGCCTTACCGTCAACTTTCCAGATAAAGCTCCGGCTGGCGGGCGGCAACCACGCTCTGCAGGTAGTTGCTTGCGAGTAATTTTGGCACCTGCCGCGCATCGACGGCGCGGCTGATAAAAAACCCCTGAATCGAATCGCAATGGCACTTCTGCAAAAACTGCACATGTTTTTCGTTTTCAACGCCTTCGGCGACCACCAGTAAGCTCAGGCTGTGGGCAATATCGATCACAGCGCGGGTAATGGTAGCGTCGACGTGGTTTTCGGTGACATCACGAATAAACTGGCGGTCAATTTTAAGGATGTCGGCGGGGAAGCGCTTTAATAAGCTGAGCGAGGAATAGCCTGTGCCGAAGTCGTCAATTGCGATATGTATACCCAATTCCCGCAGTCTATTGAGGCGCAAAATAGTCATGCTCTGCGCGCCAATGAACATGTTTTCGGTGATTTCCAGAATCAGGTGCTTAGGCGGGAAGCTGCAGCGGCGCAGAATTCGCTCAATTGAATTGACCAGGTTTTTGTTTTGAATTTGCTGCGCCGACAGATTGACTGAGATTCTGTCGACTCCGTATTTCGTGACGCTGGCCAACCACCTGTTGCCGTGCTCGCAGGCCGTGCTCAGCACGAACTCGCCGATAGCGGTAATCATGCCGGCCTCTTCGGCAATCGGGATAAACTTGTGCGGCGATATCCACCCCAATTGTGGATGACGCCAACGCGCCAGCGCTTCCAGTGCCGTGATCTTGCCACTGGTTAAATCCAGCTTGGGCTGATAGTAAACTTCAATCTCGTCGTTAGTCAGCGCTTTGCGCAGGTCGAGCTCCAGGTTCAAGTGCGACAGCAGTAGCCTCTGCGCGGTTGCACTGTAAAAACTACAGGTATTACCGCCGCTTTGTTTGGCTTCTGCGACAGCAATGGCAGCTTGCTGGGTTAATTCCTCCGCCGAGCGTGCCCGTGCCGGAAAGTCGCTAATACCCGCGCTGGCGGTTAACAGCAGCTCTTGTTCGTCAACAAAAATTGTGTCGCGTATGCTGCGTAGTGCACGCTGCCCCAAAACGCGCAACTGTGCCGGTTTTTCATTGGCGAGCAATACGGCGAACTCATCGTTGCCCATATGCGCTACTGCAAGCGCCGTAGGAAAAGCGTGCAGCAAACGTTTGGCGACAACTTCCAGCGCCTGGTAGCCGGACTCGTGACCCAACACGGCATTGATAGTGTAAAAGCGGTCAAGGTCAAAAAAGATCACAGCCGCCGAGCCTTGCGTACCCACCCTGGCGACCGCGTTTACGCTGGCGTTGAATTCGGCGCGGTTGGCGAGCAGGCCAACGCCGACATTGAGATGAGTAGCGCTGAAACCTGGGTGGGCGTCCATTGGTGGCATTCCTGCAATTCCTTATCGCGAAAGTTTAACAAATATACACCTGAGTGAGCAGATTAAAAATGTGGAATAAATCCGACAACGGGTTAACTTTGATAACATGCGCGCATGGATGTTACTGCTATTCTCGACCCGCTAAACGGACCGCAGCGTCAGGCCGTTACCGCGCCGGGCGCCAACTTGCTGGTATTGGCCGGCGCCGGCAGCGGCAAAACACGCGTGCTGGTGCATCGTATTGCCTGGCTGGTGCAGGCGCAGGGCGTGTCGCCCTATAGCATTTTAGCGGTCACGTTTACCAATAAGGCGGCCCGGGAAATGCGCTATCGCATTGATGAACTGTTGGGCGTTTCTACGCGCGGTATGTGGGTGGGCACATTTCATGGGCTGGCACACCGCTTGCTGAAGGCGCACTGGCAGGACGCAAAGCTGGTGCAGAATTTTCAAATTCTCGATTCCGACGATCAGCTGCGGGTCATAAAACGCATTTGCAAAAGCATGGCGCTGGACGACAGCCGGTGGCCGCCGAAGCAGGTGCAATGGTGGATCAACGGGCAAAAAGATGAGGGCCGTCGCGCCGCGCATATCGCGCCGGAAGCCGACGTGTTTCACGAGACCATGCTCAAAGTCTATCGCGCCTACGAAGAAAGTTGCGAGCGCGGCGGTATGCTTGATTTTGCCGAGTTGCTGTTGCGCGCGCACGAGCTGTGGCTACACTGCCCCAGCGTGTTGGCGCATTATCAGCAGCGCTTTCAGCAGATACTGGTCGACGAGTTCCAGGATACCAATGCCATCCAGTATGCCTGGTTGCGGGTGCTGGCCGGCCAGCGCGTTCCCATCACTGCCGTGGGTGACGACGACCAGTCTATTTACGGCTGGCGCGGCGCGCGCATCGAAAATATTCAGCAGTTCAGCAATGACTTCGAAAATACCGAGCTGATAAAGCTGGAACAAAACTACCGCTCAACCAGCACGATTCTGTCCGCCGCTAATGCACTGATTGCCAACAACTCGGGCCGCATGGGCAAAAATTTGTGGACCGAGGGTGGCGAAGGCGAGCAGATCTCACTATACGCTGGCTTTAATGAGCTTGATGAAGCACGCTACATCGTCGAGCGCGTCGAGGAAATTCTGCAACAGGGAAACAAGCGCGTCGATGTCGCGATACTGTACCGCTCTAACGCGCAATCACGTGTGCTGGAAGAAACCTTACTGCGGCGGAATATTCCGTACCGCGTTTATGGTGGCCAGCGCTTCTACGACCGGCTGGAAATCAAAAACACGCTGGCCTACATGCGCTTGTTAGTTAACCCCGACTCGGACGCGGCGTTTGAACGAGTGGTTAATGTGCCCACCCGAGGCATCGGTGGCAAGACGTTGGAAGAAATCCGCGTGCTGGCGCGCGAACGGCAGCTTTCATTGTGGCAGTCAGCCACGCAGTTGCTGGCGGAGCAGCGCTTAAGCAGCCGTGCTGGCAACGCGTTGGCGCGGTTTATACAATTGATTGGTAAACTGAATACCGAAACCGATGGCTTTACCCTGCCGGAACTGGCCGATCATATTCTCGCCGCGACGGGCCTGCTGGACTACCACGCCAAGGAGAAGGGCGAGAAGGGCCAGGCGCGGGTGGAAAACCTGGAAGAACTGGTCAGCGCCTGCCGCAGTTTTGAGCCGGAGGATGAAGGGCTGGCGCCGTTGCAGGAGTTTCTCGACAGCGCCGCGCTGGACGCCGGCGATACCCAGGCTGACGAATACGAAGACAGCGTGCAGCTGATGACTTTGCATTCAGCCAAGGGGCTGGAATTTCCTTTTGTGATGTTGGCGGGCATGGAGGAAAACTTGTTCCCGCATCGCATGTCGATGGAAGAGCCAGGCCGGCTCGAAGAAGAACGGCGCCTTTGCTATGTGGGTATCACGCGCGCCATGCAGAAGCTGCATTTAAGCTATGCCGAAGTGCGTCGTTTGCACGGCAGCGACACCTACAACGCCCCATCGCGCTTTCTGCGTGAAATACCCGCTGAGTTGATGCACGAAGTGCGCCTCAAGGGCAGCGTGCGGCGGCCCGTCAGCTACGGTGGTTTCGGCCGCCACAACATGGCAGCGGAGGTGCCTAATACCGGCTTTGAACTCGGCCAGCGTGTGCAGCATAAAAAATTTGGTGAGGGTGTTATTTTAAATTTTGAGGGGCAAGGTGACAACGCACGCGTGCAGGTTAATTTTAGCGAGGGAAGCAAATGGCTGGTGCTGTCATTCGCGAAACTGGATGCGCTGTAACTAACGTGACATGGTATTAATTTTTCGGGGAGAGTCACGGTGAAGACGATAAGCAACCTGCTATTGATATTGTGCCTGGGTGTTCTTGGTGGCTGCAATGGTGACAGTGCGCCAGCAAGTACATCCGTTAGCGAGGAGCAGCCCGCGCAAACGTTTAAGTGGAAGCTGGTGACAACCTGGCCAAAAAATTACCCTGGTTTGGGCATGGGGCCGGAAAACTTCGCCACACTGGTCGAGCAGATGAGTAATGGTCGCTTAAAGATAAAAGTCTACGGCGCCGGCGATTTAGTGCCGGCCATGGAGGCCTTCGATACGGTACAGCAGGGTACCGCGGAGATGAGTCACGGCGCCGCCTATTACTGGAAGGGCAAGTTGCCAGTGGCGCCTTTTTTTTCCGCCGTCCCGTTTGGTTTCACCGCACAGGAGATGAATAGCTGGCTATACCATGGTGGTGGCATGGAATTGTGGCAGGAGGTATACGCGCCGTTTAACTTAATACCGCTGGCCGGCGGTAACACCGGCGTGCAAATGGCCGGTTGGTTTAATAAGGAAATCAATTCGTTGAAAGATCTTAAAGGTTTGAAAATGCGCATTCCCGGGCTGGGCGGCGATGTGCTAAATCGCATTGGCGGCACGGCGGTGAATTTGCCCGGCAGTGAGTTGTTCACGTCGTTGCAAACCGGGGTTATCGACGCCACCGAGTGGGTCGGCCCGTACAACGATTTAGCGTTTGGGCTGTATAAAGCGGCGCAATACTACTACTACCCGGGTTGGCACGAGCCGGGCCCAACGCTGGAATTTACGGTAAACAAAACGGCATTCGAGAGTTTACCAGCAGATTTACAGGCGATAGTGACAACCGCCGCCCGCGCCGTGAATCAGGATATGCTGGACGAATTCACCGCGGCCAACAATGCCGCCCTGAAAACCCTGGTGGAAAAGCATAACGTTCAGTTACGCCGCCTGCCGGATGACGTTATCCGCGAGTTACACAGAGCCTCCGACCAGGTATTGGAGGAAATGGCCGCCTCCTCACCACAGGCGCAAAAAATTTACGACTCGTTCACCGAGTTTCGGGATAACGTCAGAGCCTGGCATGCGGTCTCGGAGAAGGCGTATTCCGAAGCGCGTGATTTGGAATATTAGTGTGGAGTGCTCGAAATACCAAGACAAATAATACCCTCCAATAGCGGGCACTTGTTCTGAGATAAAAGCTGTGTTGAGTCAGGTACTCATTAAGGAAGCTCTTTGGGCCTTTGGAGTCGAAATAACTCAGCACAAATTAGCGTATCCTCGTTAATGAAAAAACCACTTACCATCATCAGGAAGCAATACATCTTTGAAATTTGTCCACGCCTCTTGACTAAACAAAGCATCAACAATCGAAGTATTGTCAGGAGCGATAGATATTAACCCCGCCAATGATGCATAAATCACAACTGTTTGAATTTTTCCTACCGGTGTTTTTAAGCTATAAAATTTTAAAGCAGTCCCCAATGATCTTTTGACACGTTTGTTGCCCAAATCAACGCTATAGGTTTCATCCAGTGTTAAATGAAGCAAATAACCAAGACTAACCATAAATCCGTAAACCCATGATACTAGGGAGTTCAAACCAAAAATTGAATGCATCAAAATGGCTACAGCTACACCCCAAATTAGCGAAACGGGTACCGAGTGAAGCATACCTCGGTGTTTAGATATTTTACGAAATAGCTCTAGTAAACCGTAGCGAATTCCAGCAAAAACAACTGCCGACATCAGTAATATTTCCATAACCGAATAGGTAGACGACTTGGTAAATATCAGAAAAATCGTCGCTAATAGAGCAAGAACGTTGAAGCCTACTTTAATGGCGGTTGAGTGTGCAGAATCAACGTCGGGTAGTAAGCCACCAAATACCCCTAAAAGAAATGCTATAACGCCTTGTTCAGGTGTAACTATCTTCATAGCCAAAAGCGTTCCTGATACCGCAGCCGATGCTGATGCGGCTACCGTAAAATGTGTATTGAAATTTGCCATCTCTGTCTAAATTGTGCTCCTTGCGGATAGGGCAATCCGGGTAAGTGTGCATGCTGTCCACCCCGGGGAAGACGCGATGCCGCGTAAGTGGCACGGCAGCTACTATCCTGACGGCAAGAATCGACTTGCAATGGACGTAAAGCAGGGGATATTCAAGCGAGCGCCGCAAAATTCAGTTCGATTTCGCAGTGATCGGTGCGAAAAGCGAGGCGAACGGGTATTCTATAACTGTGAACTTTGGGAGGAAAGGGATTTATATACTTACTATACCCCTATTCCTCACTCCACGTAGACTGACTGTTCGATTCCACCGACCCCGGAGCGTTCGAAAGCGAGCTCGACCAAGTGTTTGCCGAGCGAGTACACGTTTCGCCTAAAAACCCAATAATTTTTTGGAGCGGTGGATCGTGAATAGATGAAATACAGAACCTTGATTTGCAGGGGCTGCCTCCTTAGCGGGTGAGGGAGGCTATATCTAGACCGTCTAGCCAGCTCTGGATTTCGGCACTTTTTTGTTTCGAGCCCAACTTTTTAAAAAGCACTTGGCTTGCACGATACATGGTCTGTGCTTGTTCCAAGTCGTCACGACCACGGTAGAGGTGGCCCAGTTCTGCGTAACTACCCGCCTGTTGGGCTGTGTGATTGAGCTTTTTATTAAGTGCTAAGGCGTGCTTGTACATGGACTCTGCCGTATCTGTCTTTCCCTGTCTCCGATATAAAAACCCGAGGTTGGTATAGTTGACGGCAAGGCCTGCCTGGTTACCCAGGTGCTTGTCGAGATCAAGCGCCTTGTGACACACTGCGACGGCTTCAGACAGATCACCGACCCGGCGGTAAACTTCACCTAAGCCTGTGTAATCGCTGGCCATGCCAGGTTTATAGCCCAACTGTTCATTCAGACGTAGCGCCTCGCGGAACATCCGCTCCGCTTGTTGCCAATTGCCCCGACTCTGAGCGACCCCACCGAGATCAGAATAAACGAGAGCCATACTGGCTTTGCGGCCCAAAGCCTTGTTAATTCGGAGCGCCTCGTGGTACATCCTTTTGCCTTGCTCCAACGATCCCTGAGCAATGTAGACGCCGCCGAGATTAGCGTAGTCAACCGCGACCCCGGTCCTATCGCCTAGAGTTTCATGGATCGCCAGGGCATCACGATACATCGTCTGAGCCTGATTGAATTTTCCTTGCGTGGCATACAGCCCCCCCAAGTGATTATAGGTGCGCGCTAAACCCGCCTTATCACGGTGTGTGTTGTATATGCTGAGCGCTTCCCGGTATTTGGCTTCGGCCTCTTCTGGGTTACTTGCAGATTGTGAGGTAGCGCCTAAGCGTTCATACGCGAGGGCGACCGCGGCTTCGTCCTGCGTAGCTCGGCCTAATTCTAACGCTTTATTGTATGCAAGTTCGGACTCGCCTAGTCGCCGTGTGTGCTGGAGCAGATAAGCTAACAGGTTCCAGGTGCGCCCAGATTTACGATCCAATTTCGTGGCTTCACGATAAATCCTGATAGCGAGCTCCAAATCAGTTAGCGTAGCTACAGAGGCTCGATGACGGAGGATCAAGGCTGCTTCGAAAGCCTGGCCGCCCGCCGCGGCCTGCTGGGCTAGCTGCTGAAGGATAGCCAGTGCTGGTTTGCTTTGGCCCTGAGCCAGTTGCTCCATCATGTCTGTAGTATTCGTTTTCGCATCGTCCCCCGTGCGGGCGAGGAATACGATGGCTTCGCTCAGCGCTTTGACTTGCTCCTGGTATGCAGGGTCACTGGGCTCCGAGACCAACAGTTGTTGGCGCAACGGCTCAGTCAGACTTGCCGTTACAGACGCTGCCCGCTGCATCGCAGTGGCCTCTTGTTGTGCGTGGCTGATAGTTTGCCCAGTACCTATCGAGATGACCAGCAGGGCGAGGCACAAGAAATAGCGGGCGAAACGCATTTTCCGGGAACTACTCGAATTCTGAGCAGAAACTACAGACACTTCGATCTTCCCAAACATCCAGTGGAGACCGATAAGGCCAAGCAACGCGATTCCGGCAAGAGTTAAGGGATTGCCAAGGTGATTTCCAAGGTAAGGCAAAATTCGGGCAAGTTCAGCACGAAGGTCAACAGAAGGCGCTGACGGTAAGAAAGGCGGCAGGTCCAATGCACGCTCAGCGAACCACAACAAGGCGATGCCAGCAATGCCGGCAGAGCCAACGCTCAACCCCACACGCGTATAGATGCTTTCTCTGCGCAGGCTGAGAGCCAGGGGCAGCAGCACTGCAACAATGGCAAGCTGGCCGATTTCCACGCCCAGATTAAAACCAAAAAGCGAAAGCGCAAGCATGCCTTGCGGCAGACCAAGCTCCTGTAACACCGCGGCGAACCCAAAACCATGGATTAGGCCAAACCCAAAAGCAACGGCCCAAAGGCGCTGCGTTACTACTGGATATATATTGTTAATTGCGGCGATCAAGATCGACAAAGCAATAAGAGATTCAACGACACGAGAGGGGGGCGTGATAAAACCGAAAGCCGCGACACTAAGTGTAATTGAGTGAGCCAAGGTGAATGCCGTTACCATCTTTAGAACACCAATCAGTACGTCGCGGTAACTGTTTGCAACTAGCGATACTCCGGGCTGTCGGGTCGCTACCGTGGCTAAGAGAAGCGTTAGCAAAAAAAGAATATGGTCGAAGCCGGCCCAGATATGCCAAATACCTTCGTTGACATAATCCCGGAATGAATGCCATTGGCTAAACTCAACAAGCTTGATGTTTCGAGTGTCTTGAGAGTGGGTGAAGATCGCCGTGTGCGTGCGGTCCTCGTGTTCCAGACGTAGGAGCCCGCGATGCAGGGGGTCAACGTCGAAAAACAGGTTGTAATTTATCGTTAGCGATCGAAGGGGCGCGGGACAGCTACCAACAAAACGTATAATCGCAAACCTGCCTACGGCCTCGTGCTTGGCTTGATGAACGTCACAGGGCGTATCGCCGACTGACAGGGTCAGTCGAGACAACGCATAGTCCGCAATCGCATCGAGGTGCCGGCGCATCTCATCCTCGGTAACCTTGTAGTCCCCGTTGTCGTCAAAATCCGTGATTTGACTGAGCGTTCGAAGGCTGACGCCCAGTTCTGCATCAATGACATCTTCGTCGACCGTCAGGTGAAGATAGCTATCACCGCCCCCTTGATGGCCAAACGCCGTGGAAGAAAGCGTCACGATCACGCTGAGAAGTAACAGATATCTCATTGTTGAACCCCTTCAAGGCTGACGCACTGTCATCGAATATCAGCACGATTTGCGTGAAACCAGTTTGCAAGCCGGGGAGAGAACCCTGCTAAGTCAAGATGTTGCCGTTTAGGATGGAACAAAGGCGGGGGCCGATAGGCCCCTTTCCAGGTAAAAAGGGTAGGGAGCATGCGCGCAACACATTAGTATTATGACTTGCCTTTTTTCGGGTCAAACGATCTTTATCGCTGCGCAGCACAACTATTCAGTTCTTGAAACGAACGTGACCAAAAACACTAAATCCTATGTCAGCGCGCAGAACGTGTTCCGCGCGCAATCCTGAAAAAACCAAAATATGAGTTACTGACTACAGGCTTGGCAGAGCTGTTCCTCTTCTGGATCACATCCAAATTTGTCGATCAGCTGTCGCTGTTCAGCGGTACAAATTAACGTTGATTCCCCCGCACCTTTTTCAAGCAACGCCTTCGATGCCAGCCTGGCTTCCGCGGCGCCCGCATAAGCAAAAGTAGAGACCTCCAGCGTCTTATAGCCGACGTGTTCCCGGCCATACTCATCGGTGGCGGTGACTTTAATGGTGTGTAGCCCGGGCGAAATGCCATTGGCGGGTAAGTCCGCTATCCAGATGTGATCCGAGGTTTCGCCTTTTACCCAGGTCTTCTTGTCATCAGCCCGCTGATAGAGCTGATTGACATGAATGTCGACATTAGGCGTGCGTGTCATTTCCACGGTTTGACCGGCAACTTCAAACTTTGCACTCGAGTTTGGGCCGCCGTCAAAGAAATCAACATGCAGATCTGTAGCGAAAACCTGATCGTCGGTGATACGACAGTTGAAGATTTCGCCGAGATTATAATCCCGTGAGCCATTTTTGCCGATACCGTGGTACTCGGTATCGCACAAAATCCGCATCTGCAGCTCTGCTTGTTTCTCCATGGGTACGTAGTTCGTTTGGTACTGGTTACCCTTGACTACTAATTCGTGCCAACCGTTTGGGGTTCCATCGCGCTGAACGCTCGTAGGGATACCCCTTTCATCAAACGGTCCGCTCCACCATGCACCCGAAATTGTCGTAAGTACATTCTCATGCCAGCCCTTGCCATTGTTCAAATTTCCGCACGCGCCCTCCCCATCGTAGTAAACGTGGTAGTTTTCGTGGGTATGGCCGGCAAACGAAACAACATTGTCGAATTTACTACAGACAATATCAAACAGATTTTGACGGTTATCCGTTGTAACGGCTGGTTCATCACTAAAGGGGTCTGTGAGAGGAATGTGCATCGAGACGACAATAAGCTTGTCCTCGGGTACGTACTCGACGAGATTTTTCAGCCAAACCAGTTGTTGGTCGGGGATGTGTCCCTTGTACTCGCCTCGACCGCGTTCATCGTCGGGGTCCGTGCCTTCGTAATAGGTGCTGTCCAACGTAATAAAGAGCACATTGCTATAGTTGTGGGCGTAGTAGGTGGGGCCAAAGAAATGTTTAAAGGTCTCGGTTGAGAACGTGTCGTTTTCCGCGAGAAAATTCATTTCGTGATTGCCTGCCACGTTGTACCAGGGAGTGCCTATTTCGCCGATGATAGCGTTGTAACGCGGAAATAGTGACATGTCATCAAACATGATATCGCCGTGTGTGATGCCTAATACGGCGTCCGTACCGATGGCTTGCGCAACGAAGTCATCGCGGATATACGTCACCTCTTTATCAGACATCGGCTGTGGGTCGGCGATCATAATCGTTTTAAAATTATCCGATTCTTCGGCGCTCAGCAGAGGGAAGTTGATTGCATCGGGCAATGACCCCGTGGGTTCAACCCCGACGAAACGCAAACCGGGAGGGCTGCCCTCAGGCTGATGGATGTAATGAAACTGCGGCAGATTGTCCTTGTCGACCGGAACTTTGTATCCACTCGGCTTCACGACGGAGAAGACGGTAAAAGGTTCCTGGTCCAGTACTGTCAGCGACCATTTCCCGTCGGCATCCGTCTCGACAACGTCACGACCATTTGTGACAAGCACACCGGCGAGGCCGGGCTCGCCTCCATCCAATACGCCGTCGCTATTCAGGTCTTCGAAGACGACACCTGTGGCTTCTTCTGATGCCGCGGACAATTCGCCCGAAATGGCGGCCCCAACCACAAGTGCCGCCAGCACAAAGCACGTGAAAGTAGTGTTCATTGTATTACCCCCTTTGTATGATTCAAGCAGGTGAATTGTCCCTGCATTAAGAATTATTGCAGCGAATTGTTACTATCTGACGACGTTCCGGTAACGCTTTTATGAATGTTTTCCAGATGCAACCAAGGAGGAAGCGGCAGGGGGCTATTATCCTGGCGGCAGGAATTGGCTTGCAATGGACGTAAAGCAGGGAGGTGTTTAAGCGCGCGCATGCAAAATGTAGCTCGATTTCACAGCGAGCGGCGCGCAAAGTGAGGCGAGCGGCTATTCAATAACAACGGCGGGCTTTTGAAGTGGGCAAGGGCTTCAGCAAACCCCGAAGCCGACTAACGACAAGATACGGTGGAGTTTTTGATCAGCGCCTAGTGTGCAAATGGCCGGTTGGTTTAATAAGGAAATCAACTCGCTGAAAGACCTTAAGGGTTTGAAAATGCGCATCCCCGGGCTGGGCGGCGACGTGCTAAATTGCATTGGTGGCACGGCGGTGAATTTGCCCGGCAGTGAGTTGCTTACGTCGTTGCAAACCAGGGTTGTCGACGCCACCGAGTGGGTTGGCCCGCACAACGATTTAGCGTTAGGGCTGTATAAAGCGGGGCTACTACCCGGGCAGGCATGAGGCGGGCATGCGGTCTCGGAGAAGGCATATGCCGAAGCGCGCGATTTGGAATATTAGGTGTAACTGCATGGCTGGGGCCTTTTTGCCGGTGATTTCTTCTGCGCCAAATCGCGGCTAAAGCTCCTCCTACCGAGCTTTTTTTCGCGTTTTTTTCGGTTTCAGTTTCTCCTTTTCCACCTGAATACGGGCGAGTAGTTTTTCTGCCGGTTCGTCGTTGGGGTCTTGTGGCACCAGCTCGCCTCTAAAGGCTTTTGCCAACAGGGATTGGGTGAGT
>CAZJDL010000007.1:0-47584 GCA_964544755.1 uncultured Pseudomonadales bacterium
CCCAACATGAGCCGTCCGAGAATGAGTCGTTTAATACTGGCTAATTCTCATTCATATTGACAATATGCCAGTATTAGCTATATTCATGGTAAGTGAATAACCTAGAATCCCTTTGATGTACATCCCCCCGTCACGCAGAATCCCGGCTTCAATACTTTGCCAGCGGCTATCCGGTGGCCTTGGTCACCGGGCCACGCTGGTACGCCACGCATTTCCCGAACACCGCTATATGTGTCGCTTGAGGATCTCGATCCACGGGAATTTGCTGAAAACGATCCCCGGGGGGTTCTGAACCAGTTTAGCGAGGGCGTCATCCTGGATGAGGCACAACGTTGCTTGGCCCGGTTTTCCTATCTCCAGACACGCGTCGATGACAGGCAGCGGCCCGGTGATTTTATTCTGACGGGCTCACAACAGTTCGGCCTGCTGTTGAGTATCACACAGAGGCTGGCGGGCAGAGCGGCATTTACGCACAACACAGCCAAGGCCTGGATATCCGCGCTGGAGGCCAGTTATATCGTACATCTGTTACCGCCGCATCACCGGAATTTCGACAAACGGCTGGTCAAGCCGCCCAAGCTGTATTTTCTGGATACCGGCCTTGCCACCTGGCTACTCGGCATCCAGAATATCGGACAACTGGCAACGCATGTCCAACGTGGGGCATTATTTGAAACTTGGATCATCAATGAATTACTCAAGGCCCGTTACAACGCCGGCGAAGCATCGAACCTTTACTGGCGTGATCGTTCCGTACACGAAGTGGACCTACCAATTGATCATGGCGCCTGCCTGTCACCACTGGAAATAAAATCCGGCCAGACCATTAATCGGGATTGTTGCAAGGGACTGGATTTCTGGCGAAAACTGGCGGGCAATAGCGCCATACGAGCCTGGCTGATTTATGGTAGAGACAGCAAACAGATTCGCTCAGATATCACTGTTCTGCCCTGGCAAGACTTCAACCCCGTGCAGATTGTAGGGCCCCCCCCCGACACAAGAATCGCTCCAAACAGTTCGACCGAATTAACATCATGATTTACGCTGAACATCGCTCACGATTGGTCAAGTGGATTCGCAAACAACTGATAGGGCCGGCTTCTGCTGAGGATCTGACCAAAGAATATCATCCCATTGACCGATATCCAACGGGCACTCTCTTTCCCATTATTCCGGGGGAAGAGGGACTGGATCCCGCTGATAATGACGAAGCATATGCCGATCCAGCTAACACCGATACCAATGAGGATCAGGAAGCCCAACCTACAGCTAAGGCTCGTCGCTATACCCCACCTTCGTCGGTCGGGTTTTCCTTCTATGCCGAAGGCGAACATATCGAATTTCAAGCAGGTTTTTCTGTTTCGCGTTATCGAAGAACTGGCGAACGAGACGAACAAGGAAGATTCAAGGGCTTTTCTTATGAAAGAAATGTGATACACCCTGGCGCTGAAACTTTATCTTTTACTATTGATGCTTCTACTAAAAGAGCCGTGTTCAATGATCGAAAAGGCGTTCTTGAAGGTCATGGCGCTCTGGACATCCTGTATCGGCCTTTCCATAAAGGCTGGATCATCACCATTTCACTACTCAACAAACAACAACTTCCCGAAATAACGCCCACCTATAAGCAACAACTGAGCGAGCTTACATTCTTTGAAGTCGAGCTTCGTTGTTTTCTGGATGCAGGCCAAATCGGCATCTATCCTCGCGTCGACAAAAACCTTCTGAGTGAGGAAGAACAGGAACTCGAACTTCAGTACAAGCACCGACATATTTATGCAGTTGGCCATGGTGCTGCCGTGGATTGGCGCGAAGAAAAAAGCAGGGTAAGGGAAATCTGGGCAGATTTTATTCCCGCTGTTGAAGTCCCGCAGGTCACGGCAGATACCAGTGATGATCAGGCATTGAGTCTTTTCAGACTGACCCAAATAGGCAAGGATTCATCCGTCCTGGGCGATTTACAGGCTTTTGTGGAAGGGTACGCTGTCTGGATAATGAAACAGAAAGAAGTTGCCAATACCCTGGATCCTGATGAGGCAGAACCTGCGGGTCGAATACTCAAGCGCATGCAAACCACTCAAAAACGCATGCAACATGGTGTAGCGTTTTTACTTAGCAATGCTACTGCAACCCAGGCATTCCGCATTACCAATCAAGCGATGCTGGATCAAATGCAGCAGTCTGATCAAATAGCCGGAAAAACCAAAGGCAAGTCGGCTTACCGCTGGCGTCCGTTTCAGTTGGCCTTTCTATTGACGGTCATTGAATCCAGCGCCATCGAGGATAATAATTTTCGGGATACCGTAGACCTTATCTGGTTCCCCACCGGAGGCGGGAAAACAGAAGCTTACCTGGGGCTGCTTGCTTTTCTGATCGTCTGGCGCAGACTGAAGCATACTGGAAGCTATGGAGGCACAGCTGTATTGATGCGTTATACCCTTCGCCTACTGACGACACAACAATTCACCCGCGCCACAAAGATCATCTGTGCTCTGGAACTGATACGCCGAAGACACCCTGAATTGGGCGATGAGCCCATCACCGTGGGCATGTGGGTTGGAGAAGCCACCAGCTCCAACACTTATACAGATGCACTCAAGTCCGTGCAACGAGCTGCAGAAGGTCATACGCAAGCACTGAGAAGACTGGTTCTACTCGAATGCCCCTGGTGCGGTGAAGATTTCAGGGCATCTAACAGCTACATTTCAAACGAGACCACTTTCCACTTTCAATGCACCAATCAGGCCTGCGCTTTTGGCGGCGGCCATGATCCAACACTGCCCTGCAATGTCGTGGATGAAGCGCTCTATGAAAAACCACCCACTCTGCTATTCGCCACTGTGGATAAACTGGCGAGACTTGCATGGGACGAGCGCAGCAATACTTTTTTCGGGATCAATGGAAACAAACCACCGGAATTGATTATTCAGGATGAACTGCATCTAATTGCAGGCGCTCTGGGGTCGATTGCCGGACTTTATGAAGCGGCGTTGGACAGTATTTTGATTAACAAGGGAGTGTATCCAAAATACATCGCTTCCACGGCCACCATCCGTATGGCAGCGGATCAGATCAAAAAGCTCTACGGTCGGGATTTGGCCGTCTTTCCCCCGCCCGGGTTATCTTGTGACGATAATTATTTTGCGCGCACAGTACCGCTCGATGTCCGCCCGGGCCGCTTGTACCTGGGTTACCTGGCCCCTGCACTCAACCGCCAAAAATGCCTCGCACCGCTGGCTGCCGCACTGCATATCGCGCCTGAAGCGCTGTTTTCCGAAGAAGAGAACCGTGAAGCACTGCTGGACGCCTGGTGGACCATGATCGTCTATCACGGCAGCCTGAAAGGTGTGGGTAATACCCATAATGCCTATTACACCGAAATAAGGAATATTGTTGAACGACTGAAAGCTGAATACCAACAAAGCCAACAACAAGAGCAAAACCGGTATATCAAGAATATCCAGCGCCCCTTGCCACAAATCGCACAACTGACCAGCATTTCCACTGCCGAGGAGAATGCACAAACCTTCTCCCGGCTTGCCTTGAATCATGAACACCATGACAGCCTTGACGTTGCCCTCGCCACCAACATGGTATCAGTGGGTCTGGATGTATCGAGACTGGCCTTGATGGTGATCAACGGCCAACCCTTGACCACGGCAGAATATATCCAGGCCAGCAGCCGGGTAGGCCGCAGCGATGTGCCTGGCCTGGTCATCACGAATTTCTATCGTGACCAGGCACGCAGCCTTTCACACTACGAAAACTTTCGCGCCTATCATGACGCATTCTATCGTTTCGTGGAACCCACCAGTATTACACCTTACACGCATCAGGCCAGAAGCAGAGCGCTCCATGCCGCGCTGGTCATCATGCTCCGTCATTCCTTTTCTTCATTGCTTGAGGACAGAAAAGCCGACCGGCTTGATCCGGACACACCAGAAATTCTGCAAGCAACTGATAGATTTTTTAATCGGTGCCGTAACGCAGATCCTGAACGAGCAGATGAAGTTATGCTTCATCTGCATCAACTGATGGATGAATGGAAGAATGTAATCCAGTATTGTCACAAGGAAAAACTCGGACTGGCGTACCGGGGATCATACAATGACAGAAGCACCTATCGATTACTGTACACCCATGATGACAAAATAAAAGGCCTGTGGGCAACTCTCAATTCCATGCGTAACGTTGAAAACACCGCCTTTCTGAAACCACTATGACCGCTCAATACATACCCGTCAGACTCTCCCACCTGTTGCGTCATTGCTCGGTAGGCTCCATCGTGAGAGGTCCTGACTACCTGATGACAGTCAAGGACATTACACACTGGAAAAACAGATCCGGTAACACAGCTGCTGTGCCTATCCGGTACGTGGACCAGGTTCGCTCTGCACTCAATATTGACAAGGAATTGTGCACCCCGCCAACTGCGCAACTGGACAAGGACGGCGAAGTCACAGGCAGCTGGATTCCGGCCGTCATTTTTCCTTCCTGGATGCGCTGCACTCCCTGTGGGCTGCTGTACAACAAGCCTTGGAAACAAGGCCATCAAGCAGCTCCACCAAAGTGTACAAGTTGCAAAAGCAACCCCACACTGGAACAGTCGCCCTGGGTTTTCGTGCATGAAAATGGATACCTGGCAGATGTACCCTGGCATTTCATTACACATCGAGATGCGCGAACTCAAGAGCAAAGTCAGTGCCGTGCCGATTGGGAACAGCCCTATCTTAAAATGATCAGAAACAAAAATAACGGCAAATGGCTGTTAAGCTGTACACACTGTAATTGCAAACAGGATTTTAATGAAGCAGCACCGTTATTTTTTACCAATCAATGGCAACAACCCTGGCTACCCGAGCCCGTTCCCGAAACAGAATCACACGGGGTCATCACCCTGATCAACGATGTTCGTGTACATTCCCCAGCCACCAGAAGTGCATTGATTATCCCGCCTGAATCCAGGATCCGAAAAAGCACACTTGTAGACAGGCTGTATGCCAGTTCTGCAAAACGCAAACAAATCGAAAAGGCTCGAACACCTCTGGCAAGAAAAAGCGCCATGAAAACACTGGCCAGCGAATTCCGCTGCACCTTGAAAGATACTGAAGATGCATTAAAGGAAATTCAACGTGGTTACCCCTTGTACGGACAGGAAATCACCGTTGATGATCTTATGCAAAGCGAATACCAGGCTTTTCTCGACCCCATCCCGGATCTTGCCGAAGATGAAGACTTTGTCACTCAGCACCGCAATGATGAGTGGAAAGGTCTGTATGATGAACTTGAAAAAAACACAGCAAGTTATCGTATTCTCGAATCGATTGACAAATTGATTGCAGCCAATCGCCTCAAGGAAATCCTGATTCTTGACGGCTTCAGGCGACTCGGCGGGGAACTGATTCCACCCGACATAGACGGACAAGCAGACTGGACCCCCGCCTTGGAGCTTTACGGCGAAGGCATCTTTTTCACACTCAAGGAACAGATACTCACACAGCGGGAAGCAAACCCTGCTCTGGTATCACGCGCAGAAAAAATAAAAAAACGCTTCGAGAATACAGGGCTGCAATTCGAAAACGAAGTCGTGATAACCCCTAGATTCCTTCTGTTGCATACACTGGCCCACTTATTGATCAAACAACTGGAAATGGAAGCCGGGTATCCAGCCGCTTCTCTTAAAGAGCGTATCTATTGCGCCACAGGCAGAAAGCCCATGGCGGGCATTCTGGTCTATGTTGCCGTACCTGATATTTCAGGCTCCCTGGGAGGCCTGGCTGAACTGGCTACCCCTACCCGTTTTCTAAACCTTATCTCCAAAGTATTCGACCATGCGCAATGGTGTTCCCTCGACCCGGTTTGCGCAGAACACAAAGGACAAGGCCCGCACCTTCTAAATCACGCAGCCTGCCATGCCTGTGCCCTGGTGCCTGAACCCAGCTGCGCTTATGGCAATATTTTTCTCGATCGGATTTTTATTCGTGGTGATAATGAAAAAAATATAGCGGCCTTTTTATCGGAGTCTTCTCAGGGTTAAAAGATGGCAGAACGAATATTCACGCTTCCGGGAATCAATGACCTCAGCAAGGAACAGGAAACCGCACGCTCATTACGTTTCGAAGAGCAACACCTTATCGTCGGCGGCCCAGGCACAGGAAAATCCGTCATTGCCTTATTGCGGGCCGCGCGGCTCGCTCGTGAAAACAGAGACTATGTTTTTCTTGTTTACAATAAACTATTGCACAAGGCCAGCCAGCAACTGGCCGATACCCGCTTGACCAGCAGCACCTGGATTACCTGGTTCAAACAACAATTTAACCTATTAACCGGAAGCAATTGCCCAACCAAGGAAAACCCCTGGGAATTAAATTGGGAAGAAACGCTGGATATCATAAACAAGACTGAACTTCAGGATGTAGAACAGGCTGACCTTCCTTATCTTGTCATAGATGAAGGTCAGGACATGCCTCCTCAGTTCTATACAGCACTCATCAACCTGGGGTTTGGCAATTTTTTTGTCGTTGCCGATCAAAACCAGCAAATAACAGAAGAGAACAGCTCAATAAAAGACATACGGAATGCGCTTGCTATCGAAACAGATGATGTAATAGAGCTTAAATACAACTATCGAAATTCCTATCCGATTGCCCGGTTGGCGCGGGAATTCTATACGAGTTACCCTGCCAGCCCGCCGCCAGACTTACCACCGGAAGACTCATTCGCGTTGAAGCCTTTGGTGTTTGAATACCATAACAGCCAGCAAGCAGGCGTTATCAACAGAATAATGACGCTGGCATCGAATGACCTATCAAAACTTGTCGGTATCATAACCCCCAAAAATGATGTATTAAAACAATACCTTGATCTATTTGTTGCCGCCAGAGAACGAGCGGAATTCAGGGGTATTCGCCTTTCCGCTTACGCAAGCGGAAGTCTCGCAGAGTTTATTGAAAATATAATAGGCGATATAACGCCTTCCTTTGAAGAAGGCGGAATTCTTTTAATCAACGCACAAGCCTGCAAGGGATTGGAATTCGATACAGTCTTCATTGTTGATCTACAAGAACATTATTTTAATCTAAATATCATGGACATAAAGAAAAAGCTGTTTTATGTCATGGTAGCCCGGGCGATTGACAGACTGATCATGTTGAAAAGGAAAGAATCGTACTGTCCTGTGTGCCACATTATTCCTAAAGACCCCGATATATTGGAGTGGAAATGAATAAACCTCAAGACGATCTGTTTAGAAAGGAGCAAGCATCCCACGATCAGAAAGATAGACATCTTTCTGACAATAACTGGTATTTTGTCACCAACCATAAGAACCTTCAGTACATTCTGGCGGCTGGATTGATCATGTCACCCAGGGGGTTTGGGAACAAGTATTATGAGGATCCTCTACGGGATCAGCCGGGCTGGATTCCCGTGTTTGCCAATACCATTCCTCTCAAAGCACTGGAACAAGCCACAAAAGAGCAACAGATATTGCAACCTGTAGTATTGGAACTTAATTTATCTGCAATTACAGGAAAAGTTTTTGCGCCTGCCAACAACGCTGACTCATTCGAAAACACAGATGTTGATCATTTGAACGGCGACTCCTGGCTACTTTTTATACCAGCGCCCCTTCCAACATCTTTCATAAAAAATATATATCTTCAATCCATCGAGAACAAAAAGAACCTGATTAGCGAATTCAAGGATGTAGGCAATATCTCAGCAGAAGATATACCCTTAAAAGTAAAAAAACCCCTGTTCAACAGATCAAGTGATTTGGCCTGGCCGATCACCTCGCTGAATTTGTCAAAAGATTATGATCAACCCCTGTTTGCTTCCTGGACACTCGGTGGCGTTCTGGCTCTACTGAGTCACCTCGCCAATTTGGGCCAGGAGTGTATCACCATTCAAGGAGAGGCTTTCAGCAACGATGAAACAGATCTGACTCAGATCAAATCCTCATTATTGACTCGCTTCATTGGCTATTCTGACAACGAAGAAAAATTGTTGCGCGAATTGTTTTGGGGCGCTGCAGATAAATTGACGGAAAACCAGAAATCGGAAACGCCAAAAGACGCAAGGGGGATATTTCTGGAACACATCAAATCCACTGCAAACAATCTCGACAACAAGAAAAAACAAGCGTTACTCAATCTGGCCAAAGATCTGGATGATCTTGCCAGATTCCCTTCCAAATCAATCGGCGAATTACTTCAACAGCACCAGAAAACCTTTTCCCGTACAGCCTTGCTGTTTTTCATGCGCAAGAATTCCATGGAATTTCTTCGTTTTCGCAATGAGGAACTCCAACAAATTGATTACATGGCTGCTGCCATACTTTTTGCAGCCCGTGATGGATGGATCAATTTATCTTCAGGCATTCGAAACATTCCTGGGCTGTCAATAGCTGTATCTCACCGGATGGCAGCCTATGCGCATCAGTTTATACAATCAGGATTGCATCTTGGATCATATCCACCTCGCCCACAAAGCTTGAGAGAGCTCTTTCAACCTGGCCCAAAAGGCTGGAGGAAAGCACAGAAAGAAGCTGCCTTGCTATTGACCCGTGACAACCAATGGCAAGGCATACTCACGCGGATCACGCTCGGCAAAGGCAAATATGAATTACTCTTGGACGGCAGGGGCATGAATATCCTTGTTGATGGTGAGGTAAAAGCCGTCGAATCGGAAGTAGAAAAGGATCAATTGTTCAATAATATCGCCCAGTATCCCGCTAGTCCAAAATCGGAACAAAAGGCGAGAGAGCTGTTAATAAAGAGAAAGTGAATATCAGATGCGCATGATTCCCAACACACCTTATTCAACTAACAGCCGTGCGGAAAAACGCGTTTTTGATCGGCTAAGATCGGCAAATTTTGATGGAAAACAGAGTGCTTGCACCGCCTTTCATTCACTAAACCTTACAAGACATGCAAAAAAACGCTTTGGGGAGATCGATTTCCTTATTCTATGCCCGCAAGGCATCTTCGTACTTGAAGTAAAAGGTGGGGGCGTCTCCTGCAAAAATGGCATCTGGTATACGAAAGTACGAGGAGGACAGTTAAAGCAACTCAAGGAAACTCCTTTCCATCAAGCAGAAACAGCGCTACATGGACTAATGAACAGACTCAAGGAAAAATTTCATGCCCACATTATCAATCAGTTTTCAATCGGCTACGGTGTGATTTTTCCTGACTGCGAATGGACTATTGCGGGTTCTGAGTGGGACCGGCACACCATTGCCGATATTCGCAGTTATAAAAATATGGAACACTGGCTGCGCAAGCTTTTCCATTACCGGAAAAGCAAAGATAAACAACCCAGACTGGCGAGTGCAGACGCTGTGAAACAATTGCGTCAATATCTACGCCCCGAGTTCGAAACAGCCACGCCACTCTACCAGCAAGTACAACAAGCCGAAGAGAAAATCGCTAAATTGACAGAAGATCAAATGGCCATGGTAGACATCGTCTACGCTAACTCCCGAGTAATGTGCTCTGGTGGAGCCGGTACCGGAAAAACCTTTCTGGCGCTGGAATTGGCGCGCCGCTGGACAGCCTCAAACCAGAATGTACTTCTCGCATGTCGTTCCCCTTGGCTGAAGTACTATCTCGAATCACATTTTACTATGCCAAAGCTTACTGTCTCACTTGTCGAATCCGTAAAAACCGCAAAACGCCGAACTGGAGTAAGTTATTTCGACGCATTAATCGTTGACGAAGGTCAAGATATTTTTGAGATTGACAGCCTGGATGCACTGGATAATGTACTTGACGGAGGCCTGATGAATGGTCGCTGGTGTATATTCCATGACATAAATAACCAATCGGGCTTGCTGGGAAAACCTCAGCAGGAGGCCATCGACTATCTTGAATCCGCACAACCTGCCCATGTGCCATTGAGCACCAACTGCCGCAATACCCACATTATACTTGATAAGGTAAAAACCGATCTCGGAGCTGACATGGGCATCAAGGGAGCAGGAGAAGGACCTAAAATACGGGAACAGACAGCCACCACTCAAGAAGAGGCCGGGCAATGCCTTTCAAATGAATTCAAGGTTCTCATTGACCAGGGAGGATTATCCCCAAGTGAAATCACAATTCTGTCTCCCTATGATTTTTCAAATTCAAGCGCACAAATATTGCCTGGGAAAATCAAACGCAGAATAATCTGTCTGGACGAATACTCGATCAAATCCTTCCCCCCAAATGAAATCAGCTCCGCTCAAATCAAGAATTTCAAGGGGTTAGAAAACGAAGCAATTATCATGGTCGATTTACCCTCTCCGGATAAAAATGATCAAGACCTGACAGAACATTATGTAGCAATGAGCAGAGCTAGATCGGTCTTGTCACTCATCTATACCGACTACCAATAAAATTACTTGGCACAGTGGCATACAGACTTCAACAGCAAATATCCATAGGCTGGAGAATCTGATAGATAAGTTGGGCCACCCTACTCCCACTCGACTGCATACGAGTCATTATTATCCTTTAATATCAATGGATTGGTTGTTGTTGCAAGTTGCAAGTGATAATACCATGTTAAGTTGTGTTGCTAATTGCTCTAAACTTACGGATCAAACACCGATTGCCTTTCTTCCCGGCTTGAACTATATTCATATTTGTTAAATATGAATATCCGGAGAGTGATTATGGCAACAACAAGTCTTAGCCTGGGTGAGCACTGGGAAGTTTATATCAAGAACGAGGTCGTCAGTGGACGTTACGGCTCTGCCAGTGAGGTTGTTCGTGATGCCCTGCGTGCAATGGAAGAACGCAAAAGCAAACTGGACGCTTTACGAAGCCATTTGGCCCAGGGCGCTGAACAGGCCGGTGCCGGTGAGTTCGTCAATGATTTTTCAATGGACACCCTGATCGGCGATCTGGATAACGAAGCCTGATGCCCGGATACAGAATCACCCTGAGGGCTCAGGATGACTTGAAAAACATCGGTCGATATACAGAACGACGTTGGGACAGACTTCAACGTAACACCTACCTGAAAGCCCTTGAAAAACGCTTTGGCTGGTTAGCCGATAATCCACAACTGGGCAAACACCGCCCGGATGTGGCTGAGGGTTATTACAGTTTTCCGCAGGGCGAGCATGTCATCTTTTACCTGATTGGAGGAAAAGGGATTGATGTCATCGGCATTCCGCACAAGGAGATGGATATCATCACCTATTTTCTACGCGACTGAACAGGACAACCTCGAGATTGTTTTATGAAAAAACATAAATACCGAACTCAACTGGTAGAACGTCAGGGAAGGCGGCACGTAAAAAACAAAGAACATGAATTAATGCCATTTGCCTGTGTGATGCCAACCAGTGCCAGCCAATGCCGGCTACTCCCACTCGATGGTCGCAGGCGGTTTACTGGAGATGTCGTAAGTCACTCGTGACACTTGCGGAATCTCGTTGATAATTCGGCGTGATACTTTTTCCAGCAGTTCGTACGGCAAGTGCGCCCAACGCGCGGTCATGAAATCGACGGTCTCCACCGCGCGCAAACTGATCACCCAGGCATAGCGGCGCGCATCACCCACCACCCCAACCGATTGCACTGGCAGAAAAACGGCGAACGCCTGAGCTACCTTGTGGTAATAATCAGCCGCGTGCAGCTCTTCGATAAACACCGCGTCGGCGCGCCGCAACACTGCGGCGTAGTCTTTGTTCACCGCGCCGAGAATGCGCACACCCAGACCGGGGCCGGGAAAAGGATGGCGGTACACCATGTCGTAAGGCAAACCTAACTCCAGACCGAGCCGCCGTACTTCGTCTTTAAACAACTCGCGCAGGGGCTCGAGTAATTCAAGTTGCATATGCTCGGGCAGACCGCCGACATTGTGGTGCGATTTGATTACGTGCGCGGTGCCGTGTTTGGACGCCGCCGACTCAATCACATCCGGATAAATTGTGCCTTGAGCCAACCATCTAACACCCTCAATTTTGGCCGCCTCATGCTCGAACACATTGATAAATGTCGTACCAATGATTTTGCGTTTCTCCTCGGGATCCGCAACATTCTGCAAGCCCTGCAAAAATTGCTGCTCGGCATCGACATGCACGACCTTAACGCCCATATTCTTGGCAAACATGTCCATCACCTGATCGCCTTCACCAAGGCGCAGCAAGCCGTTGTCGACGAAAACGCAGGTTAATTGCGCGCCGATCGCCTTGTGCAATAGCGCGGCGACCACCGAGGAATCAACACCGCCCGACAGACCCAGTATCACCTGATCAGAACCCACCTGGGCGCGCACCTGGGCGACCATGTCGTCGAGGATATTACCTGTGGTCCACAGACACGCGCATGCACAGATGTCTTTCACGAAGCGCTCGAGTATGCGCCCGCCCTGCAACGTGTGCGTGACCTCAGGATGAAACTGCACGCCGTAAAAACGCCGCTCTATATTAGCGATGGCGGCAACCGGCACATCGTCGGTCGCCGCCAGCACGTCAAACCCGGGGGGCGGTTCGGTGACCTGATCGCCGTGGCTCATCCACACGTCGAGCAACGCGGCCCCCGCGGCGTTGGTATGATCGCAAATGCCATCAAGCAGGGGACTGGCGCGAACAATTTGCACCTGCGCATAACCAAATTCATGCTGAGCCGAGCACAGCACCTTGCCGCCGAGTTGCTGCGCCATGGTTTGCATGCCGTAGCAAATGCCCAGCACTGGCACGCCCAGTTCAAATACCGCGGGGTTGGCGCGCGGCGTGACCGCGCTGGTGACCGTCTCCGGTCCGCCCGACAGGATGATACCGTTAGCTTTGAATTCATTCAGCGCCTGCACGCCTATATCATAAGGACGAATTTCGCAGTACACACCAATCTCGCGTACACGACGCGCAATCAACTGGGTATATTGCGCGCCAAAATCCAGAATAAGGATTTTCTCAGCATGAATATTGCTGGTCATAAGTTACCGCATCGTGTAAGAGAAGTGAGAGGCCTAACGCACGGGATAATTGGGCGCTTCCTTGGTAATACTGACATCGTGCACATGGCTTTCCTGCATGCCGGCAGCGGTAACCCGCACAAACTTTGGCGTGCTGCGCATGGTTTCCATGTCACCACAGCCCGTGTAACCCATGCTGGAACGCAAGCCACCCATCAATTGGAGGATAATAGCGCCTACCGGACCCTTGTAAGGCACGCGCCCTTCAACACCCTCCGGCACCAGTTTTTCAACACCATCGGCGGCCGATTGAAAGTAGCGGTCGCTGGAGCCTTGCGCTATCGACATCGCGCCCAGCGAGCCCATGCCACGATACGATTTATAGGTTCGGCCCTGATACAGCTCGACCTCACCGGGAGCCTCTTCGGTACCGGCGAACATGCTACCCATCATAATGCAATGCGCACCAGCAGCAATGGCTTTGGCGACGTCGCCGGAAAAACGGATGCCGCCGTCGGCGATAACGGGTACGCCGCTGCCTTCCAGCACTTGCGCAACATTGGCGATCGCTGTTATCTGCGGCACGCCGACGCCTGCTACCACGCGCGTCGTGCAGATCGAACCCGGACCGATGCCCACCTTGACCGCGTCCGCGCCGGCTTCGACCAGCGCGAGCGCCGCGTCGGCGCTGGCGATATTGCCGGCGATAATATCGATATCCGGGTAGTGTTTTTTAATCCAGCGCACTTGCTCAAGTACGTTTTTAGAATGGCCGTGCGCGGTATCGACCACCAACACGTCGACTCCCGCATTAACCAGCGCCGCGACCCGGTCGGGCGTATCGCGACTGGTACCAACCGAGGCGCCGACCCGCAGCCTGCCCATGGCATCTTTACAGGCGGAAGGGTAAGCGAGGGATTTGTTGATGTCCTTGACCGTGATCATACCACGCAGATTAAATTGCTGGTCAACCACGAGCACTTTTTCCAGCCGGTGCTTGTGCAGGGTTTGTTTTACCTTGCCAGGATCGGCACCCTCGCCTACCGTTACCAGGTTCGACTTCGCGGTCATAATACTGGCGATGGGCAAGTCCATGTTTTCTTCAAAGCGCACATCACGATTGGTGACGATGCCAACCAGCTCGCCATTTTCGAGCACAGGCACGCCGGAGATATGATGCTGCGCTTTCAGCTCCATCAATTCACCCACCGTCGCATTGGCGTCGATGGTGATCGGGTCTTTGACCACGCCGCTTTCGTATTTTTTTACGGCACGCACTTCCAGCGCCTGCTCGTCAACAGTCATATTTTTGTGGATAATGCCAATGCCGCCTTCCTGGGCGATAGCAATTGCCAAGCGTGATTCGGTGACCGTGTCCATCGCCGCCGACAGCAGCGGAATACGCAAATCGATATTGCGGCTCAAGCGGGTTTTCAAGCAGGCATCTTTGGCGACGATCTCAGAATAAGCAGGCACCAGCAGAACATCGTCAAAGGTGAGAGCGTCATCAGTGATTCGCAACATAGTGGGTTCCCCGGAACCGGCAAAGTATATGGAAATGTAAACGCGCGATTATATGCGCTACAACCTACATGGGTAAATAAGCGGGATAAGGCCGACCTGCAACGGCTCGATTCGCGCCTAAAGTCACTCCCATAGCTCATTCGCTCACGCAAGAGCGACTGCAGCCGTGAATTTGACGCAATCACGCTATTTCTGATCGGGCTGCTACTACTATGGCGACAAAATATGGCGACAAAAGAATCAACATTTACCAGCCAGCGCAACATCCTCCACGTTAGCGAGCTGAATCACAAAGTCAAGCAACTGCTGGAAACGCATTTCTCCACCGTATGGGTTCAAGGCGAGCTGTCAAACTTTGCGCGCCCGCGGTCGGGCCACTGGTATTTCACGTTGAAAGACGACAAAGCGCAGCTGCGTTGTGCGATGTTTCGCAACCGTAACCAACTATTGCGCTACAACCCCCGCGACGGCGAGCAGCTGCTGGTGCGCGGCCGGCTCAGCTTGTACGAAGGCCGCGGCGACTATCAGCTGGTCGCTGCCTTTATGGAGCCCGCCGGTGAAGGGGCATTGCGGCTGGCGCTGGAGCAATTGAAGCGGCGCCTGGAAAGTGAAGGGCTATTCGAGCCAAAAGCCAAACAGCCGCTGCCTGAACGACCCAGCCGGATTGCCGTTATTACGTCGCCGACCGGCGCCGCATTACACGATATTCTAACCGTGTTACGGCGCCGCAGCCCCGCAACAGCCGTCATCATTTTGCCGGTTGCCGTACAAGGCACTCAGGCTGCCGGGCAAATTGTGCAGGCACTGCAATTAGCCAACGGCGGCAGCGACAAGCTGACGCCAGACGCCATCATACTGGCACGCGGCGGTGGCTCCATCGAAGACCTGTGGCCGTTCAACGAGGAAGCCGTGGCGCGCGCTATTTTTGCCAGTCGCATACCGATCGTCAGCGCCGTAGGACACGAAACCGACTTTAGTATCAGCGATTTTGTCGCCGATCTGCGCGCGCCAACACCATCCGCCGCGGCAGAACTGGTGAGCCGGGACGACTCAGTCTTATTGGCGAAGCTGAACCACAGCAAGGCGATGCTCACGCGTCTGATCACACAAAGGATTGCCATCGAGCGCCAGGCACTGGTCGGCGTTGCCCGGCATTTGCGTCACCCACGGCAACGGTTGGAGGAGCTTGCGCAACGCAGCGATGAACTCGCCAGCCGATTGCAACAAGCGCTGCGCCGGAATTTGCATACGCGCTACATCGAACTTTCGCACCGACAGACACGACTAGCCGCCCAGACTCCGGCTGTTGCCATTCACGAAGCGCAACTACAATTAAAAATCGCCCACAATTCATTGCAGCACGCCATGCAATCAACCCTGGCCAACAAGCGCGCCGCAACGCAGAACTGTGCCGGCGTATTAGACGCGATCAGCCCGCTGGCGACACTAAATCGCGGCTACGCTATTGTACGCAACACGCGACAACAAGTGGTGAAAGATAGTACGAAAGTGCGGGTCGGTGACAAAATCACCGCGCAGTTAGCGCGCGGGGCGCTGGTATGTGAAGTGAAGGACAAAAGCGCGGCTGAGACTTAGACCATTATGATCGAGTAACCGAGTATGCCGACCACGGCGCCCAATGCCAGCCCCGCAGTCGCGAGCAGCAACCACTCGGCAGCGCTAAACTTTCCAGTGGCTTTCCCTTTCCGTTCGGGTATGTGCAGCTTGTCCATGGCAGATTCCATCGAACGAGTCATATGTTCCTCGGTTGCTGTGTGAATACAGTACTTCGAGGGGGAGCATAGCAGCGCGATGGTACGGATTGGGGTGCATAATTGTCAGTTTGACTGTGAATATTACGCCTTTACGGGAGTGAAAAAGCACACGTTGGCAGCCGAATAGGACTCGGCCCAGGGTGCGGCTTCTATTTGGAATGGCCACTCATTGAGCCTGTGGCTGAACGTTTTGACTAGTAGTGCGCCGGCAGCTTGCCGTGAATGATGATTCTTCTGTTTTCGAAACTGATGTATTGGCCAATAGTCAGGTCTTTCAAAATCCGCGCAACCATTTCGCGCGACGCACCCACGCGGTCGGCAATATCCTGTTGCGTGAGCTTCTCGTCGATATACATCTTGTCATTGCGCTCGACGGCCATACTGGTTAAAACCTGAGCGACTCGACCGTAAACATCCTGCAACGCCAGGCTCTTGACCTTACTCGTTAGTTTACGTACCCGCTTGGTCAAATTTTTAATCAGCGTGCGCGCGATATTAGGTTGCTCGTCCAAAATCTTGTTGAACTCATCCTTGTACATAATGAGGAACACGGATTTATCCAGCGTGCGTACCGAGGCTGAACGTTTGTCATCGTCCAGCAGGGCCAGCTCACCGAAGTACTCACCGGTGCCCATGGTATTCATAATGAATTCTTTGCCGTTCTTGTCGCTGCAATAGACCTTCACCCGACCGGATTCGATCACATATAGCGAGTCGGCAAAATCGTCTTCATTAATGATAACGGTGTTTTTCGGGTAACTACGGGCAATGCAGGAGTCGGTGATGATATCCAGCTCAGAGTCCGATAATCCAGAGAATATTTCTACCTGCTTCAACATGTATTTGCCTAAACGCGGTGCATCAATTGTTAGTGTGGCAGTTAACCACGTACTAAAAATGCGCAGCGTATCACGGACGCGGGAATTTGGGGAGTCTCGATTGACGTATTTATCCGACGTACCGACGCATCGTTTGTTTAAGCACTTACGTCTACGTAGCGACCACTGCGGGTCGTGAAGCCGTTACAAACCAGACAGCGCGCGGCTTTCATGCGCAGCCAAACAGACATACAATAGAATAGTATTCACTGCGCATCATCGAATCAGTCCATTGCAAGAACATAGTAATCCGCAAGCTGCAACCGACACCGCACAACTCAGTGCGCGCTCATTGACGAGCAAGGTGATAGTTTTAGAACAGGAATTGGCGCGCCTCAAGGCGGATGAACCCGTGGCACCCGACTTACGGCACGGCTTGACCGCCTTGAGTGCCGCGCTGGGCAAACTCAAACAATGTATTGACTACCGACCGCTACAGCGCAGCCACGACGGCGAGCGTACCTGGCTGCACGACTTCAGAAACAATATTAACGCCGTGCGTGGCTACACCGAGATGTGCCTGGAAGACACGCCCAATAGCGCACAAGAACTGAACGCTGCGCTGTGCGCCATTCTGCATTACAACGAAGAGCTAATGTCCAGCTTTCCGGCAACACCGGAGCAGACGGCAATACAAACTGTTGCGCCTGCCAAAGATGACCGCAAAACCGGCCGCCTGCTGGTGGTTGAAGACGACGACGCCAACCGCGAAATACTCTGTCGTCACTTGCTGAAGTCCGGACACACACTACTCGAGGCAGGGTCGGGGGCCGATACGTTGCGCCAGTTGGAAGACGCCAGCGTGGATTTAATACTGCTGGATTTGATCCTGCCCGACATGAACGGCTTCGATATCCTGCAGCGCATCAAAGGCGCCGCGAACCTGCGCGAAATACCCGTTATTATGATTTCCGGTCAACAACACAACGCCGAGGTTATTCGCTGCATTCAGGCAGGGGCCGAAGACTATTTGTTCAAACCGGTCAACGAGATATTACTCAGCGCCCGTATTGACGCCAGCCTGGAACGCAAAAGTTGGCGCGATCGCGAGCAAACATATCTGGCCGAGCTATCGAAAAGCCATGCCTTTATTCGAAAAACCTTTGGTCGTTATACATCGGAAGACATCGCCGTACGCTTGCTCGAACACCCCGATGGTTTGGACATGGGTGGCAGCCTGCAGGTTGTGACCACTGTGATGACCGATATTTGCGGTTTCACCGCCTTGTGTAATCGTTTGCGGCCAACCGAAGTCGTGCAGCTGTTGAATAATTATCTGGGCACGTTGTCAGACGTCATTTTAGCGCACGACGGCACTGTCGATGAGTTTATTGGCGACGCCATACTCGCTATTTTTGGCGCGCCGTTGAGCGGCGACGACGATGCCGACCGTGCCGTTGCCTGCGCCGTCGCCATGCAACACGCCATGCACGCAGTCAATAGAAAAAACGCGGCGCTGGGCCTGCCGGCGATTAAAACAAGCGTAGCCATTAACACGGGCACAGTCATTGCCGGCAATATTGGCTCGGAAAAGCGCAGCAAGTTCGGCGTGGTCGGGCAGCCTGTCAACATCACAGCGCGCATTGAAGATATTTCAGGTGCTGACGACATACTCATATCACAAAGCACGCTCGACGCACTGCAGCGCGATATCCGCGTCGGACCGGCGTTGGCCTTGCGCGCGCAAGGCATTGAAGAAATAGTCACAGTCTATGCCGTTGATTATGCAAGCAGCCCACCCAACGATCAATCGACGGCGCCGGACGATGCGTAGCACTTTGTTGATCGTCGAAGATAACGAGATGAACCGCGACTTGCTGTCACGCCGCCTACAAAAAAAGGGGTTCACGGTCGTGCTGGCAGTCGATGGTGTCGACGCCATGCAGCGTCTGAACGAGGTCGAAGTCGATTTAGTACTGATGGACATGAACTTGCCAGTACAAGATGGCTGGACCACCTGCCAGATGATAAAAGGCCGACCGGCACTGAACCACATTCCCATCATCGCCCTCACCGCGCACGCCATGACCAACGACCGCGAACGCGCCAGGGCCGTCGGCTGCACCGAATACGAAACCAAGCCGATTAACTTCCAGCAGCTGCTTGGCAAAATACAACAGCTGCTGGTGCGCCAAACCGTCACCCACCATTGATGCAACGCAGGCCGTTGCGGAACAGGGAAACTCCAACTTTGGCATGCTGCGTTACTCTTCCTGTAGTGTCCGGACAACGGACTCGCGGAAACACCTGATATGAGCCTCGGTCAACGGCTGGCGCTATCAATATTCGCCATACTGTTGTTTTTCTCTATCAACGTCGCAAGTTACTTCTGGGGTAGCAAGGTGCGCAGCGAGGGGCTGACTGCGCTGCAAAGTTCGGTGGGTAGCCAGCTGCTCGCCACGCAAGTCAAGAAGGAGCTGGAAGACAAGCATAAAAAGATTTTGTTTTTTTCCACGTTGAAAGAGACAACCGACGACTTCGAACGGCTGGCAAAAGATGAAATTCGATCACTGCGCGACAGCATCGAAAAGATCGCATTGCAAATACGTCAGCTGGAAAATGTGATTTCCGAAGACTCGATCCCGGCATACTCGCTGCTCAGCCAGCACTTCGCTAATTTGCACACCCTTTGGAAACAGTTGTTGCTGCATTACAACACCGGCAACGTCAGCCAGCCCAATAGTACGCAGCTTAAAGACGCATACCAACTCGCGGTCAGCAGCGTTAGCGCGTTGCAGTCAAAGGAAACACAAGTTGCCGATAAATACGCGGTACAAATGGATAAAAACATAGCCGTCACCGATCGCATCAATGTCATCGCGTTTCTGTCGTCTGTTTTTCTAACCAGCTCCTTAGGGTTTATTCTTATTCGCTACACTAACCGGTCGCTAAGCCAGCTAATGCTGGGAGTACACCATGTCGCCGAAGGCGATTTGGAATACCGCATTCCAGAATTCAGCAAAGACGAGCTGGGTGAACTCGCGGTTGCATTTAACGCCATGGCAGGCCGGCTCAGTCAGGCCATTGATCAGGTACAACGCGCCAAAGAAAACGCCGATCAGGCGAATGCCGCGAAGGGCATGTTTTTGGCCAATATGAGCCACGAATTACGCACTCCCTTAAATGCGATTATTGGTTACAGCGACATGTTGAGTGAGGAAATCAACGAGGACGGCAACGTTGCAGGCGAGGTGTTGGCGCCAGATATCACAAGAATAGCGGTGGCGGGCAAACATCTCTCCACACTGATTGACAATGTACTCGATCTGTCCAAGGTCGAGTCAGGCAAAATGCAGGTCAATAACGAGTGGTTTGACGCGACCGCGTTGATCGGCGAAGTGGTGTCAACGATAAGCCCGCTGGCAGATCAAAACGACAACACCATAGTACTGGCGCTACTGGACGAATTAGCGCCGCTTTACGCTGACGCGACGAAATTTCGGCAGTTATTCTTTAACCTTCTGAGTAACGCCTGCAAGTTTACCAACAAAGGCCGTATTACGATTGGCAGCAGCCTGATCGACCGCGCCGGGCTGGGCTTCGCGCAGTTTTCGGTAAACGACACCGGCATCGGCATGAACGAAGAGCAGTGTGAAAAAGTATTTGATAGCTTTGTTCAAGCGGACCAATCGACCACGAAAAAATATGGCGGTACCGGTCTCGGGTTGGCAATTAGCCGGCAGTTTTGTCAATTGATGGGTGGTGACATCCGGGTGCAGAGTGAGCCCGATGTCGGCACGACCTTTTATATCGAGTTACCGCTGACACACCAACAAGAGACTGAACAGCTGCAGTCGGTCACAGGCGATGCCGCGAGCAGCAGTGAACTGAATTAGCTCCCGCTTTCCATGGTCAGTTCTTTGAGACGTTGAATCGCCTCTTCTTTTTGTTCCAATTCGGTGCGTAGGGCCGCAATGCTAGTTTGCAGGCGACTATTCGCCGTATGTTGCAACATCACTTCATTCAAGGCCTTGCTTAACAGCAAGCCTTGCTCGTCACTCACACCCTCATCAATCAGAGCCTGCAGACGATTTTGATATTCCACCGCTTTGGCAAGATTAAAGTACGGCGAGGCGGACAGCAGATGCAGCAGATTCAAACCCAGATAGGTACAATATTGCTGCGCGCTTTGGGTTTGCTGTCGCGATCCTTTTTTTACCTCTTTTTCCAGTAAAACATGGGCCGGCTCGTATTGCCCACTCGCCAACAGGCGTATCGCTGCATTGTCCTGGCATACGCCGCCAACCACCGGCCGCGGTGACATGGGTCGCGCGACCCGCGGATTAATCACAGCCGCTTTGGACTCCACGTCAGGCGGCGCCGCTTGAGGTTTTTGCGGATAGATCAGATCACAGGCGAGCGTAGAAAGACTGAGAAATAAGAGAGTAAAAAAAAGCTTGCAGCGCACTGGCAGGTATTCCTGTCGGTAGGTATTGGTAATATTCACGTTTTTTGTAGAATACACGGAAATGCACCGAATGAAAACGCCGGCGCTGAAAAACCACCGATTTGGTGCTTACCAGACCTCCGCGCTACTGCGGCGAAGGACGCAGATGCGGGAACAGCAGCACGTCGCGTATGCTCGCGGTGTCGGTCAAAAACATCACCAGCCGATCAATACCGATGCCCTCTCCAGCCGTCGGTGGCATGCCGTACTCCAGGGCCGTAACGTAATCGGCGTCGTAGTGCATGGCCTCATCGTCGCCAGCCTCTTTCTCCCGCACTTGTTGCATAAAGCGCTCGGCCTGGTCTTGCGCATCATTTAGCTCGGAGAAACCATTGGCAATTTCACGGCCGTTGATAAAAAATTCGAAGCGATCCGTGACGAAGGGGTCGGCATCGCTGCGGCGCGCCAACGGCGATACTTCTGCCGGATAAGCCGTGATAAAAGTGGGTTGTTCCAGCCTGTGCTCCACCGTTTTTTCAAACAACTCAATCTGGATTTTGCCTAAACCATAGGAGTCCTTGACCGGTATATCCAGGGCTTTAGCCAGCACGGCGGCTTGTTCGCGATCTTCCAATTGCGCTGCGCTAAAGCTTTCGTTGTAGTGCAGCAACGATTCCTTGACGCCCATGCGGGTAAAAGGCTGCGCCAGATCGTAATCGACGCCCGCATACGTCACGGTCGAAACGCCCAACACCTGCTGCGCGATCGCGCGCAACATATCTTCCGTTAGCTTCATCAAGTCCTGATAGTCAGCGTACGCCTGATAAAATTCCAACATAGTGAATTCGGGATTGTGCTGGGTAGACAAGCCTTCGTTGCGAAAATTGCGGTTAATCTCGAACACTCTTTCCAGACCGCCGACCACCAGTCGCTTTAAATACAATTCGGGCGCAATACGCAGGTACATCTCCTGGTCCAATGCGTTGTGGTGGGTAACAAACGGGCGCGCCGCCGCGCCGCCAGGAATCGGCTGCATCATCGGCGTTTCGACTTCGATAAAATTCCTGCTCAACATGAATTGACGTATCGCTTCGACCACCTTGGCACGAATGAGAAAAACGCGACGCGACTCGGGATTCATGATCAGGTCGAGATAGCGCCGCCGGTAGCGCAGCTCTCGATCCGCAAGGCCGTGAAACTTGTCGGGCAAGGGCCGTAAGGATTTTGTTAACAGCCTGGCCTCTTGCATATCAATATACAAATCGCCTTTACCAGACTTATGCACCGGGCCGCGCGCGCCGACGATATCGCCCAGGTCCCAGGTTTTAATCCCCGCCAACACCGTCGCGGGCAGGGCTTTGCGATTCACGTAGAGCTGAATTTGCCCGCTCATATCCTGCAGCACCAGAAAGGCGCCGCGATTACGCATAACGCGCCCGGCAACACTGACGCTACGATTGAGCGTTTCCAGCTCCGGTTTGGATTTTTCCGCATAGGCATTTTGTAAGTCCCGCGCCAACACGTCACGGCGGAAGTCGTTCGGGAAAGCATTGCCTTGGGCGCGAATCGCATCCAGTTTTTGCCGCCGTTCGGCTATCAGTTTGTGTTCGTTCTGTGGTACTTTTTCGTCGTTCATAGGTTTTCCGGGGTTATAAGCCAGCTTTTAAACCAGCCTCAACAAACATGTCTATATCACCATCCAATACCGCGTTGCAGTTGGATGTTTCAACATTGGTACGTAAATCCTTGATGCGCGATGCGTCCAGTACATAGGAACGAATCTGGCTGCCCCAACCGATATCGGCCTTGCTGTCTTCCAACGCTTGCTGGCCGGCATTGCGCGCGTGCAGTTCTATCTCGTACAGCTTGGCACGCAGTTGTTTCATCGCGTTGTCCTTGTTCTGGTGCTGCGAGCGCTGACTCTGACATTGCACGACAACGCCACTCGGCGCGTGGGTAATGCGCACGGCCGAATCGGTTTTATTAACATGCTGGCCACCGGCGCCGCTGGCGCGGTAGGTGTCAATACGTAGATCGGCCGGGTTGATTTCGATATCAATATTCTGGTCGACTTCAGGGGCAACAAATACCGAGGCAAACGAGGTATGGCGGCGGCTGCCGGAATCAAACGGCGATTTGCGCACCAACCTGTGCACGCCAGTTTCGGTTCGCAACCAACCGTAAGCGTAATCACCCTCGAACTTTATGGTAGCACCTTTAATACCCGCCACCTCGCCCGGCGACACTTCCAGCAATTCGGCTTTAAAGCCTCGCCGTTCACCCCAGCGCAGATACATGCGCAGCAACATGTTGGCCCAATCCTGTGCCTCGGTGCCGCCGGACCCGCTTTGAATATCCAAAAACGCATTGTTCCCGTCCATCTCGCCAGCAAACATGCGGCGAAACTCCAGGGTTTCAAGCTGGTCTTGCAAATCTGCCAGATCTTGCTGCAGCATGGCAACGGCTTCCTCGTCGTCTTCGGAGGCCGCCAGCTCAAGCAGCTCTTCGTTGTCGGCAAGGCCACCTTGCAGTGCGTCTAACGTCGTCACCACAGTTTCAAGTGCGGCACGCTCGCGACCCAACTCTTGCGCTGCTGCCGGATCATCCCACACTGAAGGCTCGCTCAGCTCCTGTTCGACTTCGGTCAGCCGCTCTTTTTTGTGCGCATAGTCAAAGATACCCCCTGAGCTGCTCGGTGCGGTCTGACATGTCTTTGATAGACTGATAGATGGGATTGAGTTCCAGCATGTGCGTATGGGCCCGGCAAAAGTTTGTCATTGTAACCCATGGCCTGGTAGGCGTGTAGGGCGCGCGAACCTGCCGCATTCTTCCTACCAGGTGCGCACAGCCACACCCTACAGCGGCTCCAGGTATTCAACCAGCAGTTGCAAAGACTCCTGGCCACGATAACGATTGACATCGAGCCGGTAAGCAATGTTGACCCATTCAATCGTGGTGTCAGGCCATTGTTCCAAGTCCACATTAAAAGCAATTGCGTCAAAGATTGCCGCACCGTTTGGCGCCAGCGCCAACACCATTTTCAGATGCCGCTCGCCGACGAGACGTTGCCTCAGCAGATAAAACTCACCGTCAAACATGGGCTCTGGATAGCCCTGCCCCCAAGGCCCCGCATAACGCAGCGTATTTGCGAGCGCCAGTGAAAATTCTTCTGCCTTGAGTCCACCGTCGCTTTGCAGCTCTGCCTCAAGTTGCTCGGGCTGCAATTGGCGTCGCAATTCGGCATCAAACGCCGCAGTGAAATCTTCGAAGTGTTCACGCCTGATGGTCAAACCGGCCGCCATGGCGTGGCCGCCGAATTTTTGTAGCAGCTGCGGCTGTTGTTTGGCAACGTTGTCCAGGGCGTCGCGTATATGTAGGCCTTGAATAGAGCGCGCGCTACCTTTTAGCTCTGCGTCCGACGCGGCCGCGAAAGCGATCACGGGGCGGTGGTACATTTCTTTTACGCGCGACGCCAGAATGCCAATCACACCTTGATGCCAGTTTTCATCAAACAGGCACAGACCAAACGGCAGGCTGGTGGAGTCCTGTTGCTTGTTCTCCTGCGTCATCTCTTTTTTCATATGGAGCAACATCTGTTCCGCCTCCACTTTCATGCCACTCTCGATACTGCGCCTATCCTGATTCAGCTGTTGTAGTTCTCCAGCCAGCTGTCGCGCCTCGTGTATATCGTCGGTGAGCAGACAGCGTATGCCGAGCGACATATCTTGCAATCGCCCTGCCGCGTTAAGTCTTGGCCCGACGACAAAACCAAGGTCGGAAGCGACCAGGTAGCTCGGCTCGCGCCCGGCAACGGCTAACAACGCCAATACGCCGGGCACGGCTTTGCCGCTGCGGATACGGCGCAAGCCTTGTTCTACCAGAATACGATTGTTACGATCGAGTGGCACGACATCAGCCACCGTACCCAGGGCAACAAGGTCGAGTAATGTGGCCAGATTAGGCACAGGCGTGTCTTGAGCTTCGAACCAACCTTCGCGCTGCAATGCACGACGTAGCGCCAGCAGCACATAAAACATAACACCGACACCGGCCAGCGCCTTGCTGGCAAATGCACAACCGTGTTGATTTGGATTGACGATCGCCAGCGCAGCGGGCAATACGTCACCGGGCAAGTGGTGGTCGGTAACTAGGACATCAATGCCAAGTTTGCCTGCGTGGGCAACGCCCTCGCAGGCAGCGATGCCGTTGTCGACGGTGACAATCAGATCCGGCGCCGATTGCGCGGCAACGTTAACGATCTCGGGCGTGAGTCCGTAGCCGTATTCGAAACGATTCGGCACCAAAAAATCGACATCTTTGAAACCCAAAAGACGCAGGCCGCGTACGCCCACCGCACAACTGGTTGCGCCGTCGGCATCGAAGTCACCGACGATTAGAATGCGCTTGTTAGTGTGCAGCGCGGTGAGCAGACATGCGACGGCTTTGTCAATGCCCAGAAGAGAATCGGGCGGTAGCAGGTGTCGCAATGAGCAATCGAGATCTGACTCGGTTGTAACTCCACGCGCCGCATATATTTTCTTAAGAATCGCAGGCAATGACGGGGGGAAATTACCGTCAGAACCGGATTGCCGGCGTTTTATCCGCTTTTTCATGGCATGCCAGTATCCTGTAAACCAGGTAGCGGATTATAAGGCCTTGGCTCGGGTAGTGCTTACTCAAGCGTCCGAACCGGGGCGGAATTCGGGACAGGCTCAATAACTTTCCTGTTGAAATAGGCGAAACACCAGATCGGCCGGGTAACCGCGCGATTGCAAAAACCGAAGTTGGCGGGCCCTGCTTTGCACATCTTCGGCAACTTCGCCGTGATATTTTTTCCGCCACAGCGCGCGCAATTGCTGACCCCAATCAATGCCAGCTTCGGCCAGGCAGGCATCCGCAATATGTTGTGCAACACCACGTTGGTACAACGCAGCGTGGATTTTTATCGGACCGTCGCCTTTGGCGACGCGGCTTCTAATGTAGCTTTCTGCAAACCTTGTGTCGCTTTGCAGGCCTTCTTCCCGCAGTGCGTCCAGCACTTTTTCCATACTGTGACATGAGTGTTCGCGGCGTTGTAACTTTAGTGCGAGTTCCTGCCGGGTATGTTCGCGACGCGCCAGAAAAGCCATGGCGGCGCGTCTGAGATGCAATTCTACCGAGGTATTACTCAACGGCTTCCAGGTTAACAATCTCGGCGGTTTGCCTATCTTCCCCAGGCGTCAGCATACCTAACAACTGATAACGCAACTGCGCTTCAACCTCCTGCGCAATGGCCGGCTTTTCCTTCAGATATTTCGCCGCATTGGCCTTGCCATGGCCAATTTTATCGCCCTTGTAGGCGTACCAGGCTCCCGACTTATCAATCAGCCCGTGCTTGACTCCCAAGTGAACGACTTCACCAAGACGGTTAATTCCCTTACCGTATAAAATCTGAAATTCAGCTTGTTTAAACGGCGGCGCCACCTTGTTTTTCACCACTTTGACACGCGTTTCATTACCGATAACTTCATCGCCATCTTTAACAGCGCCGATGCGACGAATATCGAGCCGTACCGACGAGTAGAATTTCAGCGCATTACCGCCAGTGGTCGTTTCCGGGCTGCCAAACATCACGCCGATTTTCATCCGGATTTGGTTGACGAAGATGACCAAGCAGTTTGCCTGTTTGATATTACCGGTAATTTTGCGCATGGCCTGGCTTAACAAACGCGCTTGCAGCCCCATATGCGAATCGCCCATCTCGCCTTCGATTTCTGCCCTGGGCGTCAGCGCAGCTACCGAGTCGATGATCAATACATCGACCGCACCGGAGCGCACCAGCATGTCGGTCACTTCCAGCGCCTGTTCGCCAGTATCCGGCTGCGAGACGATGAGGTCGTCGATATTCACACCGAGTTTTTCGGCGTATACCGGATCCAGCGCGTGTTCGGCGTCAATAAACGCGGCCGTACCGCCCGCCTTTTGACACTCGGCGATGACTTGCAAGGTCAAGGTCGTCTTGCCGGACGACTCGGGGCCGTAAATTTCGCAGATGCGCCCCTTCGGCAAACCGCCGATGCCCAGCGCAACGTCAAGCCCCAACGAGCCAGTCGAAATTGCTGGCATGGCGACGCGCACATCATCGCCCATTTTCATTACCGTGCCTTTGCCAAACTGGCGTTCAATTTGCGCCAGGGCCGCGTCGAGTGCTTTTTGTTTGTCTGAATTCATATTGGTCTCCGGGGGGTTATCGAATGGCCGTCCAAGCCTGCGAGATTTGCGAGTGTTGGCCAACCGGTCAAACACTGCAGCAATCAACACCTGTATATTTAATCAGTATTCTAAAAAGCTGTCCAGCCCCTTTGAACATTTATTTTGGGTAACGATTTACGCTATCAAGTACAAACTTTTGGTGCGCCATCGCACATGCCGTAGAATGCGCGTTCCCGATTTTTCCAGAGCGATACTCGCCGTGGCCAACAGCAACACCCAGCACACACCGATGATGCGGCAATACTTGAAGATCAAGGCGCAGCATACTGAAGAACTTCTGTTTTATCGTATGGGTGACTTCTACGAACTGTTTTTTGACGACGCCAAACACGCCGCTGAACTGTTGGATATCACCCTCACCGCGCGCGGCAAAGCACAGGGCCAGCCGATTCCCATGGCCGGGGTACCCTATCACGCCGCGGAAAATTACTTGGCCAAGTTGCTCAAAGCGGGCCAGTCGGTCGCCATTTGCGAACAGATCGGCGACCCGGCGACCAGCAAGGGACCGGTCGAGCGCAAGGTCGTGCGCATACTGACCCCCGGCACCGCCACCGACGAGGCGCTGCTGGAAGACCGCAAAGACAATTTACTGGTCGCCGTGCAGTGTGACAACGCCTGCTTTGGCATCGCCAGCCTGGACCTGAGCAGCGGCCACTTCACGGTGCTGGAAACGCAAGGCGCCGATGCCTGCCTGGCCGAACTGCAGCGCCTGCGCCCCGCCGAACTGTTGCTGAATAGCGAGGCCGATTACCCGACGCAGCAACTGCAGCAAATCAACATGCGACAACGCGCGCCGTGGGAGTTCGAAAGCGAAACCGCCACCCGCCTATTGTGCGCGCAGTTTGGCACGCATGATCTCAGCGGCTTCGCCTGCGCCGACTTGCATATCGCCATTCAGGCCGCCGGCTGCCTGCTCGCCTACGTGCAGCAAACCCAGCGCGGCAGCCTGCCGCATATTCGCCGTTTGCAGGCCGAGCGCAGCGGCGATTATTTGCATCTGGACGGCGCCACCCGACGCAATCTGGAAATAGACCAGAATCTGAACGGCGGGACGGCTAATACTATCGTTGCCGTACTGGATAAAACGCGGGGCGCGATGGGTAGCCGCTTGTTAACGCGTTGGCTGCACCGGCCGCTGACCGATGTTACACAGCTACGACAACGCCAGCACGCCATACAAACTCTGTTAGACAACTATCACTACGAGGCACTACAACAAGCCCTGCAATCGGTGGGTGATATGGAACGCATTTTGTCGCGCGTTGCGTTGCGCTCGGCGCGGCCGCGCGATCTCAGCCGCCTCGGCGATTCGCTGACCCAACTGCCGCTGCTGCAAGCCGCCTGCGCGCCACTGCAAAGCCCACTGCTCACCGCCCTGGCGCAACAACTGGGCGACTTCCCACACTTACAAAATCTATTGGATACCGCGCTGATTGACAATCCGCCGATGGTCTTGCGCGACGGCGGGGTGATCAAAACGGGTTTCGATCCGGGGCTCGACGAACTGCGCGCCATCAGCACCAACGCCAGCGACGTGCTGCTGGAGCTTGAAAGCAGAGAACGCGCGGCGACGGGCATTAGCACACTGAAGGTCGGTTACAACCGCGTGCACGGCTATTATATTGAAATCAGCCGCGGCCAGGCCGACAAGGCGCCGGCACATTACACACGTCGCCAGACGCTGAAAAACGCCGAGCGCTATATCACGCCGGAATTAAAAATCTTCGAAGAAAAGGCTTTAAGCAGCCAGGCCAAGGCGCTGATACGTGAGAAAGAACTGTATGAACTACTACTGGACAAGCTGAACGAGCAATTACAGGATTTGCAGCAAAGCGCCACTGCCTGCGCCGAGCTAGACGTACTTGGCAACCTGGCCGAGCGTGCCCTGGCACTAGACCTGTGCTGCCCCGAGTTTACGCCGGACAGCGGCCTCAACATCGAAGACGGTCGCCACCTGGTGGTCGAACAAGCCAGCGACGACGCCTTTATCGCCAACGACCTGGTCATGCACAAAGGCCGGCAGATGCTGGTGATTACCGGCCCTAATATGGGCGGCAAATCCACTTATATGCGCCAGACCGCGATTATCGTGTTGCTGGCGCATATCGGCGGCTTCGTGCCGGCGCGCAAGGTCTCACTCAGTGTGTTTGACCAGATCTTTACCCGCATTGGCTCGTCCGACGATCTGGCCGGCGGGCGTTCAACGTTTATGGTCGAAATGACCGAAGCCGCCAACATACTCAACAGTGCGAGCGCACGCAGCCTGGTGTTAATGGACGAGATAGGCCGTGGCACGAGCACCTTCGACGGCCTGGCGCTAGCCTGGGCCTGTGCCACACACATCGTCCAGCACGTGGCCGCGTATACGCTGTTCGCCACACATTATTTTGAGCTGACCGCACTGGCGGACGACTACCCACCGGTTGCCAATGTGCACCTCGACGCCACCGAACACCGAGACAACATCGTGTTTCTGCACAGCGTGCAAGACGGCCCCGCCAATCAAAGCTACGGTATTTACGTCGCCAAATTGGCCGGCATACCAATGAGCGTGATCACAGCGGCGCGCAAGAAATTGAACGAGCTGGAGCGGCAAGCGCTGAACTCAGGTAACGCCGCGCCTTACCAGGCGCAGCTGTTTGTCGAAGCGCCGGATCATCCATTACTGAGCGCGGTGAAGGATGTTCAAGCCGATGAATTGAGCCCCCGGCAGGCGCTGGATTTAATTTATCAGTGGCAGCGGCTGATAGATTCCTGACGGCGCTATTGACATATTATATCTCAGGGGAAAAAGGGAAGACTGCAACGCTTTGCTGTCGGCGGCAACGATTATTCCATTCCTGGCAACGCCGATCACGCTTCTATCTAGCCGACGAATAGTGCTAAACTTTGTTATTTTAAACAAGACATTACTCGCACGCTATCCAAGGTAAACCAGACGATGACATTTATAGTTGCCGAGACTTGTATTAAATGCAAGCACACTGATTGTGTCGAGGTTTGCCCGGTAGATTGTTTCTATGAGGGGCCCAATTTTTTAGTCATACACCCCGACGAGTGCATCGACTGCGCGCTGTGCGAACCCGAATGCCCGGTCGACGCGATTTACTCCGAAGACGAGCTACCCGAAGACCAGCAGGTATTTTTGGAGCTGAACGCCGAACTGGCTGAGGTGTGGCCGAATATTACCGAAATGAAAGATTCACCCCCCGACGCGGAAGAATGGGGGACGGTGAAAGACAAGCTGCAGTATTTGGAGCGTTAAGCATCAGCCCATTAAAAACCCGGCTAGTGCCGGGTTTTTAATGGGCTGGAGAAAACTGTCTATCGCCCTTAGTCGCTAAATACCGACTGGCTGGACAAGCCTTGCTTTTCCAGAATACCGCGCAAGCGCTTCAATGCTTCTACCTGAATCTGGCGCACGCGCTCCCGGGTCAGGCCAATCTCGGAACCAACCTGCTCCAGCGTGCTGGACTCGTGCCCGAGCAGGCCGAAGCGACGGGAAATCACTTCCCGTTGTTTCTCCGATAATTCAAGTAACCAACTGTTAATACTGGAGCGCATATCGCTGTCTTGCAGCAAAAACGCCGGGTCGGACAAATGCTGATCGGGAATGGTTTCGACCAGGGTCTTTTCTGAATCGGGACCAATCGGCGAATCGATTGAAGTCACCCGCTCATTCAAGCTCAGCATTTTTTTAACGTCGGCCAACGGCCTGTCGAGCAGCTCGGCGATTTCCTCGGCGCGGGGTTCGTGATCGAGTTTCTGCGTGAGCTCACGCGCCGCGCGCAGGTATACATTGAGCTCTTTAACCACGTGAATCGGCAAACGAATGGTGCGCGTTTGATTCATGATGGCACGCTCGATGGTTTGTCGAATCCACCAGGTGGCATAGGTTGAAAAACGAAAACCCCGTTCAGGGTCAAATTTTTCTACCGCACGAATCAGGCCGAGATTGCCCTCTTCGATCAGGTCGAGCAGCGATAAGCCGCGGTTCAGGTAGCGGCGCGCAATTTTTACCACCAGGCGCAAATTGCTTTCAATCATGCGCTTACGGCCCGCCTCTTCACCACGCTGCGCCATGCGCGCAAAATGCACTTCTTCTTCCGGCGACAATAATGGTGAGAAACCAATTTCGCTTAAATACAGCTGGGTGGCATCAAGAGTTTTGCCGAAGGTCTCTTCACTGGGCTTTTTGTCGGCCGTAGCTTTAGACTTTGCAGCGGTTTTCTTTTTCGATTTTGCCGCAGTTTTGGTTTTGGCTTTGGCTTTGGCTTTTTTGGGTTTTACGGCTGCCTTGCCGGCGGTCGCCGCCGCGGAATCGTCCAGCACAGTTTCCCCTTCCTGCTCGCGACTCGCTCCCATAATCCTGACCCCTTTTTTATATCGACATCGGTTGCTTGTGCCGTCGGTACATTATAGATGTCGGTACATTATAGATAGTGTAAGTGCACCGGGCGTTATATTTTTACATTGTTTTGCCGTTTCGGTAACAAGCTTAGTGGATCAACCGCTTTGCCGTCCCGGCGAATCTCAAAATGCAGCTTGGCTTCCCGTGTCGCACCGCTGGTTCCTATTTCGGCAATTTTCTGCCCGACTTTCACCCGATCACCCTCAGCAACCAACAAGCGCTGATTATAGGCGTAGGCGCTGAGATACTCTTCGTCGTGCTTCACAATTAGTAGATTGCCGTAGCCGCGGATACCGTTACCCGAGTATACGACCTTGCCACCCTTGGCGGAAAAGACAGCCTGCCCGACTTTACCGCTGATATCGATACCTTTTTTGCGACCGAAACCGCCCTGACGTGCAACAACCGCACCTTGCGCCGGCCAGTGCCAGGAACCACTCAACGCTTCACCCACGACGGGAGCCGGCGCCGACGCTACTGTATGCTTGTAGCGCTGCGCGCGACTGGATAAATTCAGTTTTTGGCCTGGATAGATAATGTACGGCGCTGCGATACCATTCACTGCAGCCAGTTGACGATAATTCAGGCCGTATTGCCACGCAATCGCATGCAACGAATCACCTCTCACAACAGTGTGGACAGTACCCACCCTGGCGCCGCTATCAGCGGCCTGGTTTAAATCAATAACTGGTACGAGGCCCCGAGCGCAACCACCCAAGACACACAACAGCAAACCGATAGCCAGTTTATTTTGGTGTCTCCCCATATTCGCCAACCTGCCAAGCCGTATGCTGCAATGAAACCCTCAGTTTAGCAAGTATTTTATAAAAGCAAGTGAAGAGTGAGCTTTAACCCTCTGTATTCTATATTTTATTTGCCGCGTATCTGCTCGTTTTTTAAGCGCTTTCAAAGCGCGCCGCCAACCCTTTGTTTACCCAGGCTGCGCGGCGAGCTTTTCCAGACCGAGCACCAACAACACCGCCATAACGGCCAAAGCCAAAGCCGCCATGGTATAAGGTTCCTGTTGGGTCAGCACGGCGTAGTCGGCAGGTAGTACATTTTGCGTTTGCAGCGCTACCGTGCGCCCGTCATCTTTGACATAACTGCTGATAACCTGTTGCCAGGGCCAGATCATGGACAGGGAGCCAGCCAAAAAGCCGGTAAGAAGCGCCAGGGTCTGGTTGTGAAAGCGACTCAGCAGATAACCCAGCACATGGGAAAAGCTCAGCAGGCCAACGCCACAACCAGCCACGAAAATGGCAATAAAGCCCAGGTCAAACTCGTGCAGCGCCTGCAACACAGTGCTGTACATTCCCAGCAACAGCAAAATAAAACTGCCGGAAATACCCGGCAAGATCATGGCGCAAATGGCCAGCGCGCCACTACCAAATATGATTACCGGTTGTGTTTCCAGCTGTGTCGGGCGCAGTTCACCTATCATCAGCGCAATGGCCAGACCCGCCAAAAACAGCAAGCAGGTAACGGCGCGCCAGCGCACCTGGCGCGCCAGGAACCAGCTCGATGCGACGACGAGCCCAAAAAAGAACGCCCAGACACAGGTGGGATAGTTAGCAAGCGCAACCGTGATCAAACGCGCAAACAGCAATACACTCGTTACGATGCCTGCCAGCAACACCAACAGAAAAGACCCATCAATGCGCCGCCAAAAGGCTGCCACACCTTCGCGCGCCAACAATTGCAGCGCGCGCGGATCAAAAGCACGAATCGCATCAAGCAAGCGTTGATAAATACCGCTGATAAAAGCGATGGTGCCACCGGACACACCGGGCACGACATCGGCCGCACCCATCGCCAAGCCTATAAGATAGGTGCGCAGCATTGCTCGTCGATCTTTCACGCCCGGCCGAGGCCCGCCTTCAACGGCACGAAGCGCACCGCCTCAATATGGCTGATTTCAATACCGGCGGCTTTTTTACGGATCAGCTGCAATTCCTGTGCGCCGCTGCCTACCGGCAACACCAGCAGGCCATTGGGTGCTAACTGGTCGATAAAGCTGGCGGGGATATCCACTGGCGCGGCGCTTGCAAGAATGGCGTCGAATGGCGCAGCCGAACTCCAGCCGGCGTAGCCGTCGGCGTGCCGGTAGTTGATGTTACGCAGCTTCAGCAAACGCATGCGCTTTCTGGCTTTGTCCTGCAACGGCTTGATGCGTTCGACCGTATATACTCGCGGAACCAACTGCGCCAGCACGGCGGTTTGATAACCCGAGCCGGTGCCAATCTCCAATACTTTTTCGGGAATTCCATCGGTCAGCAGCAATTCGGTCATGTGGGCAACGATATAGGGTTGCGACAAGGTTTGCTCAAAGCCGATCGGCAAGGCGCAGTCTTCGTAGGCTCGATGCGCTAACGCCTCGTCGAGAAAAATATGCCGCGGTGTCGAACGCATGACTTCGAGTACGCGTTCGTCGCTAATGCCTTGCTGGCGCAACCGCTGCACCAGGCGCTCACGAGTACGCTCCGAGGTCATGCCAATGCCATTGAGCTGAATACTATTCACTATTAACCCTTGGGCGAAAACACCATATTATCCTAGAAACCACGACTTGGGTGTGAAAAAGTTATGCCAGATGATGACGGCAAAGGTGCGTGGTTGGGATGGAAGCCTGCGCCAGTACGCAATATTGGGCGCGGTTATTGCGAAGCTACCGTCATGAAGTGAAGCTGACAGCCCCGCAGTTGATCAAGCCCTACGTCAAATCCAAACGGATTGGTCATTTTTTCTTGTCTCCATGATTCACCCGGAAGCGTCCCGACTGGCCCATCAATAGGGCCACACCCAGTCGCGCTCCTGCGGCTTGTCAATACCATGTTCGTGGGCATAGCGGCGACAGTCGATTTGCATATTCCGCAGCTTTTCTTTGACGTGGGCGCCCGCGACCTGCAGCCGGGGCACGCGGTCGATGACATCGATGGCCAGGCTGAAGCGATCGATCTCGTTCTCGATGGCGAGGTCCAGCGGCGTGTTGATGTTGCCGCGTTCCTTGTAACCACGCACATGCAGGTTGTGATGATTGGTCCGACGGTACGCCAGGCGATGGATGAGGCAAGGGTAGCCGTGGAAGTTAAAGATGATTGGCTTGTCGGTGGTGAACAGGCTGTCGAAATCGCGGTCGGACAGCCCGTGCGGATGCTCGCCTGCAGACGTCATACGGAACAGGTCCACCACGTTGACGAAACGGATCTTGAGGTCAGGAAAGTGCTCGCGCAGCAGGGCGGTGGCAACCAGTGCCTCTTTGGTAGGGATGTCGCCACAACCGACCATCACCACGTCCGGCTCGCCGCCCTGATCGTTACTCGCCCATTCCCATATTCCCAGACCCTTGGTGCAATGCCTGATGGCGGCATCCCGGTCAAGATATTGCAGGTGCATCTGCTTGTCGCAGACGATGACGTTGATATCATTGTGGCTGCGCAGGCAATGGTCAGCGGTGGAGAGCAGACAGTTGACATCCGGCGGCAGATAAATGCGTGTAACCTCCGGGTTCTTGTTGACCACGATATCCAGAAAACCCGGATCCTGGTGGGTGAAACCGTTGTGGTCCTGGCGCCAGACGGTGGAAGTGATGAGCAGATTGATCGAGGCGATTGGCGCCCGCCAAGGCAGCTCCTCGCAGATCGCCAGCCACTTGGCGTGCTGGTTGTACATTGAATCGATAACGTGCACGAAAGCTTCGTAGGTGGCGAAGAAGCCGTGGCGGCCGGTGAGAACATAGCCTTCGTACCAGCCCTCCAGGGTATGTTCCGAGAGCATCTCCAGTACACGGCCGTCGGGACTGAGCTCACCGCTGTCGTCGTCCTCTGGCAGATAGTCAGCCAACCACAGCTTCTTGCTGACCTCGTAGACCGCGTCGAGCTTGTTGGAGGTATTCTCGTCAGGACCAAACACACGAAAATTGTTCATGTTCAGACGCATGACATCGCGCAGCATAGCCCCCAGCGGCCTGGTATTCATGGCGCTGACCTGGCCCGGTTTCGGTACCTCCCGCACGTAGTCACGGAAGTCGGGCATGCGCAGGTCACGCCGCAGCAGGCCGCCGTTGGCATGCGGATTGGCGCTCATGCGGCGCGTGCCTGTTGGTGCCAGCGCCTTCAACTCGGGTACCAGGCGGCCGTCCGCGCCAAACAGCTCCTCGGGCCGGTAGCTGCGCAGCCAGCTTTCCAGTTGCTGCAGGTGGGCCGGGTTGTCATGCGGACCGGACAGCGGCACTTGATGCGCACGCCAGAAGCCCTCGACCTTGTGTCCGCCCACCTCTTTCGGCCCGGTCCAGCCTTTCGGTGAGCGCAGCACGATCATCGGCCAGCGTGCGCGGGTAACCGCACCACCGCTACGCGCCTGTGCCTGAATGTCTCTAATCTCGAGCACGCAGCGTTCCATGGTCGCCGCCATCGCCTGATGCATTGTGTTCGGATCCTCACCCTCGACGAAGTAGGGTGTCCAGCCGTAGCCGCGGAACAGGCTGTCCAGCTCGTCGTGCGAGATCCGTGACAGAATGGTCGGATTGTTGATCTTGTAGCCGTTCAGATGCAGGATGGGCAGTACGGCGCCGTCGCGCGCCGGGTTGAGAAATTTGTTGGAATGCCAGGCGGTCGCCAGCGGCCCCGTCTCAGCCTCACCGTCGCCTACCGCGACGGTAACGATCAAGTCCGGGTTGTCGAAGGCGGCGCCGAAAGCATGGGAGACGCTGTAGCCGAGCTCGCCGCCCTCGTGGATAGAGCCGGGTGTCTCCGGCGTACAATGGCTACCGATGCCGCCGGGGAACGAGAACTGCTTGAAGAAGCGCCGCAAACCTTCCTCGTCCTCGCTCCTGTCTGGATAGACGTCGGAATAGGTGCTTTCCAGATACACCGGCGCCAGTACCCCGGGTGCACCATGGCCCGGGCCGGCCAGGAAGATGGCGTTCAGGTCGTATTTGTTGATGAGCCGGTTCATGTGCACGTACATGAACGCCAGTCCCGGGCTCGCCCCCCAATGGCCGATCAGACGGTTCTTAATGTGCTTGGGCTTGAGGGGCTCAAGCAGCAAGGGATTGTCCTGCAGGTAGATCATGCCGACCGCGAGATAGTTGCAGGCACGCCAGTAGGCGTCCGTTTTGCGCAGCTCGTCGTTGGACAGCGGGGTTTCGTTGGTCGTGGATTCGTTCGTGGCCTGCATCATTTACCGTTCCTCCAGTTTCGAACACAGTGTGGTTTCAATTCAGAACTCGTTGCCGCTGTGCAATACAATACGCGCGCTAGGCGATGACAAGTGCTTCAGTTGGCCGGTATGGTCCAGACCGACACCGGACCATCTGTTTTTGCCGATTTGCGGGCCGCCTGCGGATCAATTCAGATACCGCGCCAGGCCGCCTGACGCGGCGGCCAGCGAAACCGGTTCCTCAAGCTGGACGAACTCCCCGACATCGACGTACGGGTGCGGCAATGATTGTCCATTCAGCTCTCCGGTTTCACCAAGGTGATTGGTCCGGGCGTAGTTTGTTTAACTTGCCCAAACAGCTTGTCAACGACTTTCGCGGCCGCATCGGCATACGGCATCAGCACACGATCGGCGCCTGCGTCTTTCAACTGTTCGGCTTTTTCGGGAGAATGGGCGGTAACTGCCACCCGCCCGTTATAAACGTGATTGTGCAGGCCATGCAACAGAGCGAGATTGACCGGCATCTCACGCACGCTGCTCAAGACCCAACGCACCTGCTTGAGCGGCAAACTGGCGAGAAACTCAGGGTCTTCGGCATCACCATAACGCACCGCATAATCGCACCCTTCACGCCGACGCACCAGATCGGGATCAAAATCCACACCGAGCACCCGATGACCGCGTTGCTGCAGTTCCCGTGCAATCCCGGCACCGAACCGCCCCAGACCGAACAGAACGACATCGACCCCGCTCTCATCTGCAGCCAGGCTCCGGAACTCTTCCCGATGCGCCCGTTTACGCTCGAACACACCCAGCCACGGGGAAATCTTCTCGTAGAGGGGGTGGGAGTACAGAATCATATAGGTGGACGCGCTGATGGTGATCAATCCCACCAGGGTGATGAGGCCCATGGTGTCGGCACCAATATGGCCCAGGCTCAGGCCCAACGCGCCCAGGATCAGAGAGAATTCGCTGATCTGGGCCACCGTCAGACCGGCCAGAAACCCGGTGCGCTTGCGGTAACCCATGGCACCCAGAATGGTCATCACGATCAGTGGATTGCCGATGAGCACGAACAAGGATAGCAGCATGGCCGGCACTATCTGTGCGCCCAGTGTAGCCAACTCCAACCCGGCGCCCAGATCAATGAAGAAAAACAGCAGCAGGAAATCACGCAGACTCACCAGGCGCGAGCCGATGGCTTCACGGTAGGGCGTGGAGGCCAGCGACACCCCGGCAAGAAAGGCGCCCACCTCTTTGCTGAAACCCAGATGCGCGCCTGCCGCACCGAGGGCCACCGCCCAGGCAATGGCGAACAGCACCAGTAACTCAGGCGATTTAGCCAATTGGTGCAGCAGCGGAGTCAACACAAAGCGCATCAACAAACCAATGGTGACAATGAACAGGCCGCCTTTGATCAACACCTCGACCGCTTCGCGTCCCAGGCTGGCGGCATCACCGGCCTCACCCAGCGCGGTCAAGCCAATCATGACCAATACCACGACAATATCCTGAACGATAAGGAAACCGATGGCGATGCGCCCGTGCAATGCATCCACCTCGCGCTTATCAGACAGCAGTTTGACGATGATAATGGTGCTGGAAAAGGTCAACGCCACCGCCACATAAAGGGCAACCACCGGGGTCATCCCCAAGGCGATGGCGATAAAGTAGCCAACCACGGAGGTGAAGAGAACCTGCCCCAGACCAGTGGCCAGCGCGACAGGGCCCATGGTGCGGATGATGTGCAGATCCAGCTTCAGCCCGACCACGAATAACAGCAGCGCGATACCCAACTTGGCCAGCAGATCGACCTGGTCGTTTGCCGACACCCAACCGAGTACGGATGGCCCCACCAGAATGCCTACCGCGATGAAAGCGACAATCAATGGCTGCCGTAGCCGCACACCAATGGCGCCAATAACGGCAGCCATCAACAGTAGCACTGCCATTTCGGTAAAAACATCACCGAAAACCGGGGTCACGACTCAGTTACTCTCAATGCACTCACGCCCGCGCCATTATCCTGCGTCGGTTAACCGGGCAAGGAATGCCGCATTAATCCTGATGTCAACCACACCGGGAATCATTGCCACCTGATGTTTCAGGAACGCCGGATCACTGATCCCGAAAAAACTGCCCTGGATAACGACAACGCCGTTGTCAACCTCGGCTACTACCCCTGCACCATGGAAACGTCGGTGCGATTTAACGATTTCCTTAACCTTCCGCTCGATAGCCACATCCGCCAGCGGCACCTTCGGCACCACCTGGATCTCGTTGTCCACCTCGAATACACCCAAGGTCGTCCAGGCGATACGGTCACTGACCAGCTTCTGCTCGTAGAGCCGAACTTCACCGCTAAGAACCACCAGCCGCTGTTCCACATGGACTTCGATTCGGGAGCCTCGCAGCGTGGTAGAGTCCGCAATCTGCGCCTCGATCTCGTGCTGTATAAGATCATCACTGCGGGCTAGCGCCGGGGTTGCCTGAAACAGTGCCACCATCAAAAACAAAACAGCCCCAACAATGGGTTTCGTTGGCTTGCTCATCGTTGGTACCTCTGATCTAAAATTCGATATTGCCGAATACTCATCGTTCGATGACGTACATCCGTATCGGTTCGTACCTTAACGGGGATGGGTATAGGTACGGTGGCAAACAGGGCGCTCTCAAACCACTGCCTGATAGTTCCGGATATTTTTTGAAACGCATGGGTAAACATAAGAACCTCCATAGTAACGTGCTGTTGGCTTTGCTTTCCTGAGGCAACTCTATGCTATTGATGAAAATATAAAAGTCGAATTTTATATGTCACCTGTTCGATATTTTCGATCGTATGCCCGGCAACACCGGCGTATCCAATCAGCGATCGACTAGGCAATCCGCGCTGCATAGCGCCCGTAATACCATTTCATAATAAAGGGCGGTAGTAGTGTGGTCAGGGCGATGACGATAACCATGCCAGCGTAGACCTCATTGTTGAAGATCCTGCTCTCGCGCCCCAGCTCGGCGAAAATTAATCCCACTTCTCCGCGCGGAATCATCGCCGTGCCAATCATCCAGCGGGTTGGCCAGCCCTCTTTCAGCAGCAACGCCCCAATGAGTTTTCCTGCAATAGCGGCGACCAGCAGCGACAGGGAGAAGATCCAGATAAAAGGCGAACTCCAGTCGATCTCGCGCAGGTTCAGCGATAGCCCGACCATGACGAAGAAGATTGGCGTGAACAGTTGCACAATGGGTTTCATCTGCGTTTCAATACGCTCCGCGAAGTCCTCATCGGCATGCAACGCGACGCCCAGGGGCAGGAAGAAACGCCGAGACAGTGCCAGCCCGGCAGCAAAGCCGCCCAGCAGTTCCGGCGCACCGATGGCGTGTGCCAGCCAGGCGAAAAACAACACCAAAGAAACAATGGTCGTTGGGATCAGCCCGGGGATTTCGCTGCTCGCATCGAAACGTTTGATGACCACGGACATCAGCTTGGCGGCCGCCGGCGCCAACACAAAGAACGCCACCACGAAAAGCAGCACTTTGCCAGTATTTATCAAGCTCACACCACCGCCGATGGAGTACTCATAGAGCAGCGCCAGCAACGCTACTCCCATTACATCGTCCAGCACCGCCGCACCCAGAACAATCTGCCCCTCTTTCGAATGCTGGCGCTTGAGATCGCCGAGCACCCGCACGGTAATACCAATGCTGGTTGCCGTCAGCGTACCGCCAATGAACAGCGAGACCAGCAGCGACAGGTCAAACAGCCAGTAGGCCAAAGCAAAACCAAACAGCAGTGGTAACACAAAACCGGCGAAGGCCACCACCACAGATGCCACACCGGTACGCACCAGGAGTTTAACGTCCGTCTCCAGTCCCACCTCGAACAGCAACAGGATAATACCGATTCCCGCCATCAGCCGGATCGCCTCAGTCGGCTCGATCCACCCCAGCAGGCTGGGACCCAGCACCACGCCGGCAAACAGCTCACCGATCACCGCGGGTGATTTGAGACGGGTTGCCAGCTCGGCAAACACGCGCGCCGTCAGCAGAATAATCAGCAGGGTCAGAAAAAAGTCGTGGGCTTGCATCGTCTAATCCTCCGCCGCTACCGGTTTGCTCACTATATAGAGCCGGATAAACCCCGGCCCGTTAGCCTAACAACTATTTATCAGTAAATAATGTCTCGCGGGCTGCCTCCATTAGCGCGGATACCACCGGATGCGTGACCCGACGCTCGACGGAAATGACGTAGAAACGCTCTCTCACCGCATCAACCCGGCCAATTGCTGTCGCCTGATATTGCCACGCCACATCTGCCTCTATTGCGGCTGGCGCGACAAAGACCCCCGCGCCTTCCCGCCCGAAGGCCTTCATCAGTGCGCTGTCATCAAACTCTGCAATCACACGCGGATGTAGTCGATGCTTGTCCAGCCAACGGTCAATGCCGGCACGCAGGTGAGTACCACGGCTGGGCAACAGTAACGGCGCGCCATCCAGGCACCACGGAAATTCACCTTTCAGCTTTTTTTCCAGTTTCTGCTTGGCAAAGAAGCTGATCGCGCACTCGCCGAGCTTGTGACTGAAACCCCGTGTACTCACCGTGGCAGGGATAGGCCGGTCGGCCAGCACCAGATCCAGGCGGTGCACGGCCAGCTCCGCCAACAGCATCTCGAGGCTCTCCTCACGGCAAATCATGCGCACCGGCTCCGGCATCCGCAGCGCGGGTTCAAGGATACGATGGGCAATGGACTTGGGCAGCACATCGACCACACCAACACGGAATAGTTTGGGCGGGGTATCCGGCAGTTGATGTATTACTTCTTGCAGCTCACCGCCGAGCGAAAAGATCTCATCGGCATAGCTCAACACCAGCCGCCCGGTGTCGGTGAGCTCCAGGTTGCGACCGACCCGGTTGAACAGATCTACGCCAAGGTGCTCCTCCAGCAGGCTCAGCTGCCCACTGATGGTTTGTGGCGTCAGGTGCAACCGTTCACTGGCCCGGGCGACGCCACCCTCTCTGGCCACTGCCCAGAAGTAGTGTAAGTGCTTGTAGTTAATCATCAACTTACCAATGGCTCGTAATTTACGAAGAGTATAACAAATATAATCGACTTTTTTTGTCTATCAAACCTGCCTAGCATGCCTGTTCGTGAAGCAGCAACCGCATTGCAACGAGAACCTTATGCAGATTGACATACAGGCACGCCATTTTCCCCTGACCGACGCTCTGCGCAGCCATGCCGAACGGCGGTTGTGTTTCGCCCTGACCTGCTGTGCCGATCATATTCAGCGGGTTGTGATGCGGCTGTCAGACATCAACGGCCCGCGCGGCGGGGCGGATAAACGCTGCCACCTGCGAGTAGTACTGGCCGGTCTGCCCGATGTGATAATCGAAGATATCGAGGCCGACCTGTACGTCGCCATTGACCGTGCGTGTGATCGCGCCGGGCGCACGCTGGTGCGCAAGCTTGGCCGACAGCTGTCCCTGCTCAGGCAGGGCCGACCGCCGCTACCGGACACGCAAGCGTCCGACTAAGCCACTCACAAGCCCAAGCAAGGACATCACCCACGGTGGTGAGACCAACTACAGCATGGCCTCGGTCGCGTTGTATGTTTCCGTCTTCAACCTGTTTACCAGCCTGCGGCTGCATCGCCCCAGAGGACGCGAGCATGGTTTTGATTTACGACCTAAAGTCAGAGTGAACCACGATGCCACTTGTTAACATGCAAGATATGCTCAAGCACGCCTACCATAACGGCTACGCGATAGGTGCCTTTGACCTGGTGAGCCTGGATTTTTTACAAGGGATTATGGTGGCCGCAGAACGAAGCGATGCGCCGGTTATCCTGAGCATGGCAGAATCTCACTTTGAATACTTCGATTTCGAACTGGTCATGCCAGCGGTGGAGACTGCCGCCAGACGGGCCACGGTGCCAGTGGCTATTCATCTCGATCATGGCGCCAGCCTGGAATCAGCGATAGCAGCAATAAACCTTGGCTGCAACGGAGTCATGGTTGACGACTCCAGCGTACCTTTGTCGAACAACATACAAACGACATGTGCTGTGGTCAACATGGCGCATGCCTGCGGCGTGCCGGTAGAAGGTGAACTGGGGTATGTGCCGGGGGTTGAGGGCGAGGACGCCGAACGCCGCCCTGGCGAAATTGCCTACACCACGCCCGCAGAGGCCAGAACCTATGTGGAACAAACCGGCGTGGATTTTCTCGCCGTCTCCATCGGCACCGAGCATGGCCGAATGAAAGGCAAGCCAAAGTTGGATTTCCAGCGCCTCAAACAGATCGACGAAGCGCTGGCTATCCCGTTAGTGATCCACGGCGGCTGCCGTAGATCGACTTATTCACCATGCCAGCATCATTGAGTTGGCGGGAGAAAGCTACCGAAAGGCCCAACACCAGGCCAGTGTTAAACCAGGCAGGAGTAAGAAACCTAACCGGCCATCCTAATTGACGCCAACCGGCCAAGATAGTTGACGCCAGAGAGGCAAAGAAAATCAATGAAAACGCCGAGACAGGCTCAAGCAGCGGCTATACCGGCCTGGTAAAGAATATCCGCAGCGTTGTTACCACCGAAACAGAACTCTGCATGCACTTGTGGGGAGCTGCCGGCCGAGCCGACGTACTACTATCAAGCTACAGGCCCTGGCTGCCTGTAGAGCATTTGATCATCTACAATGTTCATGGGGTTGACAAGGCTGCGGCAGAATCCATGATAGCTGAAGGTCACCGTGTCCTCTCTGCTATTCCGGGTGTGCGGGAAGTGTTCACCGGTGAGGCCGTGCAGCATGATGCAAAGTACCGCTACACCTGGCTGGTGCGTTTCTGTCACGCGGCAGTGATCGATAGCTACCACGAACATCCTGGCCACGTGGCTTTTGCCAACAACCTGTTCCGGCCGATAGCGGGTGAGCGCATCAGCATCGATTATCAAACGGCCGCGTCGGGAACGAACCATGCCGAGTATTCAAACAACCGGGAAGTCATGCCATGAATACCCCCAGCACCGTCACACAAAAATCGCCTGACCATAAGCCACGCCCACTGGCTGACCTGCTGATCAGCATTGTTGTTCCCTCCGTTATCCTGATGAAGCTGAGTGGTGATAACGAACTCGGAGCGAGTGGCGCCCTGATCGTGGCACTGGCTTTTCCTCTCGGTTGGGGCATCTACGCGCTTCTGCAGTACAAGAAATTTAATTTTATCGCCTTGCTAGGAGTAATCAGCGTATTGCTTACCGGCGGCATCGGATTGCTACAGCTGGATACACAGTGGCTGGCCGTCAAGGAAGCTGCGATTCCCGGGCTGATTGGCATCGCGGTACTGATCTCCACCCAAACTCGCTACCCTTTGATAAAGGCCTTGCTCTATAATCCGAGGGTTTTGAATGTCGACAAGATCAAGCGGAAACTCGAAGAACTTGATCGTACTGCAGCGTTTGAGGCTCGCCTGATGAAGGCCACTTATCTGCTGGGGGGTACTTTTTTCTTTTCCGCCATGATGAACTACATTCTCGCCAGGTGGATTGTGACCAGCCCGGCGGGCAGCGCTGCTTTTAACGAGCAGCTCGGACAGATGACACTGCTCAGTTACCCGATGATTGCCATTCCCTCCACGGTGATGATACTGGCCACCTCTTATTACCTGTGGCGCACTCTACGTGGCATGACCGGGCTTGCGGTTGAAGAAATACTCCGTCAATGATTCCAGACCCAACCCCGGCATTGCTGGACAACCGGTACCGAGCCACTCCGTTCGCCGTCATTGTGTCCTCGGCCCAGGCGGTGCTGATGGCGGATTTCAAGCAGTTTAACCTGTTCGGTGTGATCGTCATTGCTATAATAACCGGATTGGGCAGCGGCTCGCTTCGCACTATGCTGCTGTGATTCATGAGTTGGCCCCACCATTCTGATTGATGCGGAACCCGGGGAGGTATTGGTCATCTGCAATGTGGCTAATCTGGCGCCTCCCTTCGAGACAAAGGAATCCACTTCACAACTCAGGAACATCATGAATCTATTAACAGCGATACCCAATGAAAAACTTTTCCCCATTGCAGCTTTGTTAACGGGATTTTTACTATTGGTTTTTCTAACCATCTCGGTAAACAATGGTCGATGGGATGCACAGGATCAAACACTACTCTACTGGTTTCACCGGTTACAAAGTAGCACACTGGACCATTTTTTTGCTGTACTAACATGGCTTGGCTCGCTCTGGTTTTTACTGCCAGCCTCCCTTTTGTTGATCTTGACGCTACTCTTTTATGATCATCGCTCTGAAGCCGTATTATTTACATCGGGATTCACGGGAGCCATAGTAACAACCTATATCATGAAATATGCACTGGAACGTGAACGACCTGCGTATTTTGATCATCTCAATGGCTTACCGCCTGACCCCGCCTTTCCAAGCGCTCATACCACCCAGGTTTTCATCTTTGTGCTGATGCTGTGGCTGGCGATGCATCAGCTCAATATTAAATGGGAAGGTACAATTACAAGCTTGCTCATTACCATCGCTATCGGTGTCGCAACTTCAAGGCTCTACCTTCAGGTGCACTTTCCAAGCGATGTCATTGCTGGTATTTTGGTGGCCTTAATCTGGGCGCTTTTCGCTATAATTGCAGCTAAATCGGAAGTATTGCCATGAAAAACAAGTTTCTAGGTACGGGAGAACGCGGGTATCACCCGCTGCGGAAGTTTTCCGTTATCCTCTCTGGGCTACGTTTTTCGGTTCTTCATGATTTCAGCGTGCTCTACAAGGTAATTCTGTCAATCGTTATATTGATACCCGTCATGATTTATAACGCGGCAATAGATGCCTCGTTACTTGTGCTCGCAACGGGGGTGATGATCAGTGCAGAAATGTTTAATACATCGATTGAAGCCGTGTGTGATTACATGCAATCCGATTTTGATGAAAAAATCGGTATAATTAAAGACATTGCCGCAGCGGCAACCGGCATTGCTATATTTTCGTGGGTAATTGTATTGGTGCTTGAAGTTGTTGAGGTTTGGCGAAATTTCAGCCCATGACCATGCACCAAGCGACACTCGCCCAGCAGGGAGCTCAAACCCGGGGCCAGCATCGGTAGAGAAGCAGGCAACGATAGCAGCCACAGTGAAAACTCGTAGCCATTAAGCCAGTCTGCGCAAGCCTTCACCCATCGTCAGTGGCTACTCCGCTGCCTCGGTGGCCAGCCACTGTGATGTGATTTCTCGTGGAGCGTGATTCCCCGCGGATATAAACCTGTCATGCGGTTATTCGAGGGTCACCGGTGTAACGAAACCTTCAGGCTTGCACGTCAATACCGAGCAGTCCACCTGACTGAGCACCTCTTCCGCGGTGTTGCCGATCAGAAAACCGGCGATTCCCGAGCGGCAGACCGTTCCCATGACCAGTAGGTCGATACCCTGCTCCACCACCAGCTCCGGTATACATTCATCGGGATCACCCTCGACCAAGTGCAGGCGGGGTTTCAGATCGGCGACATCCAGCCGGCTCAACAGGATATCGAAATGCTTTTTACACCGTAGCTTCTCTTGCTCCCTTGCATCCTGAACATTCTCATCAGTCATGCCGCCACTACGCACATAACGTTCACCGAAAAGATGCCACGCATGAACAATGTGCAACTCTCCCGCTTCGTTGCGAGCCATGCTGCCGGCCAGTTGCAGGATCAGCGGATTGAGAAAATCTCGTTTTGGGTCACAAACCGAAGGATCGACTGCCGCCAGGATACGAGTATAAGGCCGTGTCTGCGCCCGCTTGACAACCCACACGGGACAGGGGCATTTGCGCATCAAGTGCATGGAGGTAGCCCCAAACAAACGTGTACGAAGGCCTTTTTTCTCCTCCGCCGTCGTGATGACCAGATCGTGTTGTGCGCGCAGCACTTGACGGATGATCTCCAGAAAGGCTGTTCCTTCCACCACATTGATTACCAGGTCAATATTGTCATGCTGCCGGGATACCATTAGACCTCGTAGCCATTCCCTGCGCTCAGTGACAGCCGAGGCCAGCTGATATTGTGCAACAGAATCGCTATAACCTTGTAATCCTGGAGGCTTCTTCAATACCGAAAAAAGTGTTAACCGTGCGCGATTTTGACTGGCCAGGGACACCGCCTTATCCAGCGCTGCCGTTTCCTGCACGTCAGGATTAAGTAGTAGAAGAATGTCGCTGAATCTTTGCATGTCGCTCTCCTTTTATCATAACCATTTTCATTAGTCCCGTTTAAGGTTGAAACCACCGCCTTCAGGCGGTCAGATTTAT
>CAZJDL010000008.1:0-47441 GCA_964544755.1 uncultured Pseudomonadales bacterium
TTATACAGCCAAGGCTTCCTGCGTTTTAGAGGTTTCTATCTGGGGATTAGGGTATAAAGCAGCACCCGGCTGCGTGAAACCGACAAGACAACCGCCACAGTAACGTTACCTAATTCCGCATAAGTGCATGATTATTGGCTATAGTTATAACAGCGAGTTTTGATTTATCTAAACTGCGCTGATTTTCCGCATCCGATTTAGTGCTAAGTTACTGGATTTTAATGGTTAGGTTCAGTATCTTGGAAGCAATTTCTAAGCTTGAATATCACCCAGCACTCAGCACATCCATGCAATACGCATCGACAAACAGAGAACAGCTGCACGGAAAGCACTGTCGCAATAATGAAGAAAAACGGAAATATTGAATGAAGCTTGCATGCACAATGCGCTCCAGCGCAACAACTGGCATTGGCTTGTCAATAGTCGCTGCTTTCTTTTTAGCCAGCGCCAACCCCGTTTTCGCTACTGAAACTGTGGAAGAAGTTGAAGAGGCGGCAAAATCAGGGGCAGCAACAGAAAAAACCGCCAACGCAACGCCAGGCAAGCCGGATGTGAAAGCCAAAGCCGGGAAACAGCCCGCCAAGAACAACACTGAGAAAAACTCGAAGAACAAAAAAGCGCCAACCAGGAAGCCAAAGCCCAAGCTGACAGACAAAAAAATACCAAAAGCAGAAAGCGTAGACCTCGAGAAACCGATTACCAAGGATAAAATCGAAGGCGACAAAAAGCCTGCCATTGAGATCAAAGCTGCGAAGAAATCCACGAACAACGAGAAAAAGTCGGAGCCAGCTGAAGATCCGAAAGCTGAGGTCGCCGCCAAGGAGATACCCCAGGCGGAAAGCATAGACCTTGAAAAACCTGTTGTTAAAGACAAGCCAAAAGTGGGGGAAAAGGTCGTTGACGCGCCAAAACCGCCCGTTGAAGAACTGTCGCCACAACGCGAAGAGAAGGCCGCCGAGGTCAAGGCTGACGTTGAAATCGCGGATGCAAAGAAAAGCAAACGCAAAGCCGATAAAAAGCGAGACGACAAAAAACAAAAAGAAGATGACGACCAGGACGAAGGCATACCGTTCATATTGCTAGGCGCGGAAGTACCGCCCGGCACCGCCACGCGGTTGTCGTGGTCACCGAGCGAGACCTTTGAAGGTATTGCGATGCCAACCCCTGTACTAGTTGTCAATGGCAGCAAACCCGGCCCGGTATTGTGCCTGACCGCCGCCGTGCATGGCGACGAGTTAAACGGCATTGAAATTGTGCGCCGCGTGCTCTACAACATCGACGCCGACAAGCTGGCCGGTGCCGTCATTGGCGTCCCTATCGTCAATTTACAAGGCTTCCGCCGCACCTCGCGCTACCTTACCGACCGCCGCGATTTGAACCGGTTTTTCCCCGGCAATCCTTACGGCAGTTCGGCGGCGCGTATTGCGCATTCGTTCTTCAATGAAGTCATTTCGCGCTGCAGCGCATTGGTTGACCTGCATACCGGTTCTTTCTACCGCACCAATCTGCCGCAGCTACGCGCCAATTTGAACAATCCCGACGTCGTTGAACTCACCCAAGGCTTCGGCGCCACCGTGGTACTGCATAGCGACGCCGCAATCGGAACGCTGCGACGCTCGGCCATGGACGCGGGCATACCCGCCGTCACGCTGGAAGCCGGCGAACCCATGCGCGTACAGGAGAAGGCAGTCGACCATGGCGTAAAAGGTGTTCAAACGCTGCTGAATCATCTGAAAATGTACAAGAAATCCAGTTTGTGGGGCGAGCCGGAGCCGGTTTATTACCAGTCTACCTGGGTGCGCGCTGACCGTGGCGGCATTCTGTTTACCCGCGTGCACCTTGGCAAGCGTGTTAAAAAAGGCGATTTATTAGGCACGGTGACCGACCCGATCACCAACGTGCGCGCCGAAATCACGTCGCCGCATAACGGCCGCGTACTCGGCATGGCGTTGAATCAGGTGGTGATGCCAGGCTTTGCGGCATTTCGCATTGGCATACAAAAATCGGAACAAGAAATTACCGCACCGGACGACGAACTAAATGCCGCCGGCGACGACTCATCGAAAATCGAAGCGGCGCCGGCTCAAAAAGCGATCGCACGCCGCGCTCTCGACCAGCGTGATAACGAAGATTCTGAGTGATAGCGCCCCGACTTTACGACAGGCCCGGGCGATGGCCCGCATTACTGCCACCAATCCCGCACACCGCAGTTTGGATATAAATGCTAGAATTATCTATACAAATTAACAATAGCCGCTTCGCCTAATCCCTGATGATCCAACGCATCCATGCAACGCTGCCCGGCGCAGCCGTTTTTCGACTGCTGGCCACTATGTTGCTGCTAGCATCTTTCACCGTGAGCAGCCAGGAAGACGCAGACGAAGAACGCATTACCATGAACATGCGCGACGCCGAAGTGCGCACGGTTATTCAATGGATGGCTGAAACGACCGGCAAACATTTTCTCGTTGACCCGCAGGTACAGGGCAACATCAGCGTTATTGCAAGCGAAGCCCTAAGCACCGACGAAGCCTTTCAGGTGTTTTTAAAAGCGCTGGAAGTCGCCGGCTTCAGCGCTATCGAAAAAGGCAACTCGATCACGGTGGTGCCAAACGCAAAAGCCAGTCGAGCCAACACCGCGGTGCTGGACTCGTTCAGTGGCCACAGTTCATCCGAACGCGCCGTGCATGTCATTACCCTGAAGAATGTCGCCGCGTCCGATCTGGCGGCGCAGCTGCGGCCGCTGGTGTCGGAGGCCAGCTATTTAACTGCCCTGCCCGGCAGCAACACACTGATCATTGCCGACCAGATCGACAATATCAAACGCATCAAGGAGCTGGTGCGGCGCATTGACCTGCAAGGCTCGATCAATGTCGATGTGGTCAAACTGAAGTATGCCTCTGCCGACGATGCCTTGCAGTCGCTGGGCAAACTCATGAGCAACGCTTCCGACTCGCGCGCGCAAACGCCGACGTTGCTCAACGTGGCCAGCGATGCGCGCACGAACAGTATTCTTGTCAGCGGTATCGCGTCGAAGCGCGCGCAAATTCGTGACCTGTTGCGCCGCATCGACAAGCCGCTGGAAAAAACAGCAAACACCAAGGTGGTGTACCTGAACTATTTGCAGGCCGTGGAACTGGTGCCCATTCTGCAAGGTATGAGCGGCTCACTGCAAAAAGACGATAAAGAAGTGACGATCGAAAAAGCGAATATCAGTATTCAAGCCAGTGAATCGAGCAACGCACTGGTCATGACGGCGCCACCACCGCTATTGAAGGAGATGGAAGATGTTATCAAGCGCATCGACGTACGCCGCTCGCAAGTCCTTATCGAAGCACTGATTGTCGAAGTCAACGACGACGTAGCCGATGATATTGGCGTGCAGTGGAGCACCGAACTGAACGGCAAAGGGGTTGAAGCCGCCACCAATTTTGACCTGGCAGATATTCGAACAACAACAGATTCTCAGGGCAATGTGATTGAGGAGAATCTTGTTCTGGGCCAGGGTTTCACTCTGGGTTATTTTCGCAATGGGAACATTCGCGCACTATTGAATGCCTTTGAAAGCAATGATAGAGCTAATTTGCTGTCAACACCGTCGATTGTGACGCTGGACAACGAAGAGGCTGAAATTCTGGTCGGCTCCAGCGTGCCATTTATCACCGGCGCAACTACCGGCGCGTTTGCTGAAACGGAAAACCCGTTTCAAACCATTGAGCGCAAAGACATCGGCGTGAGTCTGAAGATCACACCGCAGATCAACGACGACCAATCGATCACGCTGGACATATTGCAGGAAGTTGAAAACCTGACAAACTCCACGGTTGCACAAGACTTGATTACCAACAAACGCAGCATTAAAACCCGAGTGCTGATCGACGACAGGGAAACGTTGGTGCTGGGTGGTTTGACCAAGAAGGATAGTACCGAAACGATTTCGCGGGTGCCGGTGTTAGGCTATATCCCCATCCTCGGCAAACTGTTTCAACGTAAAAATACGACAGAAGTTCGCAACAACCTGATGGTGTTTATTCGCCCGGTCATCTTAAACAAAGTTGATAAATCCCGAGAAGTGACTCGGCAGCGCTACGACACCATTCGCGCCAAGCAGCAGAAACATCGCGAACCGAAAAACCCTTTCGATCTTAAGCGCAAAAAGCGCGAGCGCCCTCGGCTGCCGGAATTGCCACAAGAATAAATTGCCGGCGAATTCAAACTCGTACAATAAATGGTTTCGGGCCAGCAGCCTGCTAATTCTATCCAGCCAGGCTTTTCGCTGGCTGTCACGGATGCAAAATAATACCAAACAAAATGTGGAACATATCACAGCTATTCTGTGGCCTGGCTCCGCCAATAGCTGTAAAGTATTTCGACTATCAAGTGTAATTGTCTGAAATAGTTCACGATGGCGCCTTTTCGGCCTTCGCGCTGTTTTTATACTGGCAGTCACTGCAAACCTTTAGTAGAGCTCCATTACGAACGGGATAACCGTAATGACACCAGCCCAGGCCATCGATTACCACGCTAGTGCCGGCTATCGTTTGCGCTGCGCGCGCGAACAGGAGAGCCTCTCCATGCGCGATGTTGCCAGCGTAGTAAACTTACTGGTAAGTCACGTTCGCGCGATTGAAGCAAACCGTTGCGATGCACTGGCGCAGGACGAACAGTTTTTGCGTCGCCTGCGTGACTACGCCACTCTCGTGGATCTCAACGCAAATGACGTGGTCGACAGCTATCGCACACAGTCGGAGGCACTTGCGGAGCCAATTCAACCGCTGCTCGCAGAACCTAAACAGCGTGATACAGGCGCATGGCTTGGCGTTGCGGCGTTAGCACTCGCTTTTGTCGGCGCAACGATCTGGTTGTTTAATCAGACCTTACCGCCCGAAACAAGCACTACAGCGACACAGCGTAGTGAAATAACCGAGGATAAGCAACCGCAAGCACAACGACTGCAGAGCAAAGATCAAACAACGCGAAACACTGGCATTGAAGGCAGTGCAGCCGCAGCCAGGGCGTCGACTGACGCCGCAAACGCTGTCGCCGTCCCGCCCATGATTGACCGGCATGAGGCAACGCTTGCAGGCGGCAAAGAAAACACACGCGCCGACGACAAAACGGGCGCACAGCCACAACGGACGGCCCGGGAGCAGGGGCAGGAGCAAATCGCAATGGTGCAAGCGTCGGCGGCCGCATCCATCGACCTCGAGCAAGCTGGTGCTCCTGCACCGCTGCGTTCTACAGAATGGTTCACCAGCCTGGATCCTGACCGCTACACTTTGCAGATTCTCAGCCTTACCAGGGAAGTGAGCGCCCGGGCATTTATCCAGAGCCACCAGCTGGAAGATGAAGCCGCTTATTTCGCCGTTCGCAAAGATGACAAGACCTGGTTTGCCATCACTTACGGACTCTATGATTCTTACCAGGCGGCCGAGTCAGCCGCCAAATTTTTGCCCAAAAGCATCAATAACCTCAAACCCTGGGTGCGCAATACCGGCCGCATCCAACAGTCAATGCGGCGTTAAACACGCTGCTGCGCTTGCCTATTGCCACAGCTCCAGATTTGGGCGATTTACCACTGATCTAGTATCGCCACATGAACGAGCGTATCGGGGTGCGCCAGTATGACGCCGTCTTCGGTAATTTCCTCCAGGGTCAAATCGGCAGTCACATTGTCACCTTCGCGCATGCGGTGGCCATTAATAATAATGGTGCGCCGCTGTGGTTTCTTTGAATACACATGGAAGGAAAACTTCAGGTCTTGAACGGCCGCTTTAATCGGTGAGGCAACCTGCCAAAGCTCTTGCACCGAGCGTTGCTCGACGGGCTCGCTGGCAACAGGCTGCGGCTCGGCTGCGCTTCTTTGCTGGGTCGCAGGCCTTGCTGCTGACTGCGGTTGTTTGCTTGGCGACGCTACCGCTTCAACAACGGCGGTGCCGGCGCCACTTGCTGGCGCACGCGGCTGCCACAACCAAACCACGACAGTCACCGCTGCCACCACAGCTACAATAGCACCTATCCACACCCATTTAACCGAGGAGTTTTTCGGCGCCATGCGACCACCCTGCAGCGAGTGCAAATCGGGGGGTTGCTTGCTTTGGCGTTCCTGCTCAGCCTTGCGCAGGGCGTCGAGTATGTAAGACATTAGGCCTCTCTCAGGTCTGGGTCGCCAGTATTTTAGTAAAAGCAGGTGTAATGCCAGAGGCTTTGCTGTCGAGACGCTGCTTCTCGGTGTTCAGGCGACGTAACAAGGCGATATCGGCTATCGCTGGAAGTTTCGCATTGCCGGCGTTGGCAAGCAAATAACTGAAGCGGTTTAACGGGTAATCCCCGCTCGACGCCACCGCCGACGCCGCCGGCACGGCAGCGCTTATCCACTGGACGAAACTGTCGTCTTCACCCAGCGAGATACGCTTTCTATACCCTTCCGGAGGCTCCCACAACCAGCGGTAGTTGCCGGCCCAGCGGGTGCGCAACGCGTCCCGGGTATGCTTGACCGACGAGCTACCGGCGCGGGTCAGCGTGAACTCCACGTTATCTTCACTCGTCAGCAGCGCCCATTCGGTAGCACCTGTGCCTTGTTCCAGTTCAACAACGGCCGCTTCGCGCAAGCGCAAAAACTGGTTAAATGGATCGCTGCTGCTAATACATTCTAGCGCGTTTTCCCGCAATGCTGCACACGGGTCTTGCCGCGCACCGTCGGCCAACGCAACTCCCTTCAGCGCGGCAAGCTGCCACAGCAAAGTATTCTGCTGCGCGATCGCAGCACCCTGTTGTGGCGCGGTTGGCACGCTGGCGAAAGGCGACCGCTCGCCCTGTGGCAACAGAAAATAGCCCGCCAGCAACGCCGCCAATACGGTCAACCCGCCCAACAGCGGCCATAACCAACGCGAAGCCAGCGATGTGCGGTCGCGTCTTGCCCCCTTGATCTCAGCGATCGCCTGCTTGGCAATGTGCGTGTCCACCGCACGACCGTTGGCACTGTAAACGCCGAGCAGGCAGCGGTCGCAGATAATGTTAATCAGTCGTGGAATACCACCGCTGGCCTTATATATCACTTTCAACGTCTGTTTAGGGAATAACTCGCCGCTGTAACCGGCTACCGTCAAGCGGTGCATCACGTAGTGCTCGGCTTCGTCCAAGGTTAGCGGTTGCAGGTGATAGCGCGCGGTAATTCGTTGCGCCAATTGACGCAGTTCCTGCCGGTCGAGCAGCTCGTTGAGCTCGGGCTGGCCGAGCAAAATAAGTTGCAGTAATTTCTTTTCGTTGGTTTCCAGGTTAGTCAGCAGGCGCAACTGCTCCAGCACGTCGACATCGAGGTTCTGCGCCTCATCAATAATCAGGATAGTATTGCGGCCCTTGCTGTGACTCTCAAGCAAATACTCGTTGATCAGGTCAACCAGATAGGTGGTGCCCTGGTCTTCGTAGAAATAATAAACGCCAAGCTCATCGCAAATGGACTGCAACAACTCAATCACGGTCTGGCGCGGGTTAACGATATAGGCGACCTCGCAATCACCCGGAATTTGCTGCAACAAGCAGCGGCAAATAGTGGTTTTTCCGGTGCCGACCTCGCCGGTGAGCAACACAAAGCCACCGTGCTCGCCGATGCCGTACAGCAAGTGCGCCAGCGCATCCTTATGTTGATCGCTAAGGTAGAGATAGCGCGGGTCAGGCGCTATCGAGAACGGTATATCACTAAACCGGAAGTAGTTTTTGTACACGGAGGGGTCGCGATCCTCTATTCTTGCAAGACCAGCTTGGTGCTCACCAAACCACTTTGTGCGGTCTGGTCAACCATCATTTCACGCAAGGAGATGTTGTAGCTTGTATCCAACACCTCAATCCACTGCACGACATCGTTGAAGCTTACATTGTCGATCCACAAGCGCAGTGCGTCATCGTCGACCGGTTCGAAACGCCGAAAACTCATGCCGAAGGCTTTGGCGGTATTGGACGCCAAACTGAGTAACGACTGGTCGCCGCGTTGCGCCAGGGCATCGGAATCGCCCGCCAAAAATTGCGACTTGCGAGCTTGCATCCAGTCGAGGGTTTCTTTTTGATTGACATAGTCGCGTTGCGCTTCGTCCATATAGTTCTTAGCCGGCTTTAATATGCCTAAGAAAATGGCTACACAAAGCACGAACAGGAAGAGTAACTGCAAGGCTTTTTGATGACGTTCGCTCAGCGCGCGATAGCGCGTTACCACGCGTTGGGTCACCGTTGAACTATAAAGGCCGCTCACTAGCGCCGCGAATTGATCGCGCAAATTCTCAAGCATTATATTGCCTCCACCCTTAAGCGGCCGCTGACGCCGTGGTCTTGTTTCTCCGCCTGTAACAGCTCGACCTGCACACCACTTTCAACCAGTGCCGATTTGTAGCTCTCGAGTTGATCAATAGTCTTGGCGTCTACTTCCAACATCAAACGACCGGCGGAGGCATCGAAACGCAGATTTCGCAAGCGCATGTCCTTGGCCGGCAAATCGCTGGAAACGATTTGCAGCAAGCCCAAAAACTGTTTGCTGAAATCCATGCTTTGACTTTCGTTCATATGGCTTTGAAACTGCAATTTCGGATTCACCACGCGCCGCTCGGACGGAAAAAGCTTGCGATACAGGCTAATCGAGTCCGCTTTAACATCACTGGCCCGCGACTGGTACCATAAGCCACTGCCAACAAACAATGCCAGTTGGCAGACGACGAACAAAGCGACCACCGCCGCAACCGGGCGCCATTTCATAAACGTTTGTTGCGACTCGGTGCGCACCCTGTACCCACCCTGCAGCAGGTTCAGGGCCTGGCCCATCGATTTAATCGCCATCACCGCCAGCACGGAAAACACCGACTCACGGTATAGCTGCGTATTTATTGCCGCGGCAGGCTCATTCTCTTTAAGGCTTGCGCTAAAGTTTGTTAACGCCTCTTTGCCGCGCTCGTCTTCATCGCTAGCCATCAGCGAAAATTTCAGCGTATCCGTTTTGTCGACTGACTGGCAATAAAGCTGCAGATATATGTCAAGATTGTCCAGTTCAACCACGGTGCCGGCGTACTGGTCGTATTGAATCAGCGCTCGCTCCCGATCGAACAAGATGCGTAAATCCGACTCGGGGTTGGGCAGAAACATGAACTCGGGGGCAATCATGTATGGCTCTAAATCAACGCTGTAGAGCAACTCCAGCCAATGAATCAGCTCCTGGTGACTCACCACTGAGATATGGTTCTTGCCGACACCGGCGTTCGGTGGCAAGGCCAGATGCACGTCGTCAATATCTTCCGCCAGTTGTTCTTCCACCATAAACGGCAGCGCTTTTTTAATATGCCGGGCATGATTCGGCGCGACGTCGATCTCGGTAGTAAGCACGCGCTCGCCCGAAACCAGTATGATGACCCGAATCTCCTCGTCGATTTCGATGCGATCCCGCAGTTGGAACAATAAATGTTCACCCTGCTCCAGCAAAGCTCCGAACGGGTCAAGCAACGCCCAGCTACATGGCGTGGTCTTGGGGTTCAGCTCAGGAAAAAAACGCAGGCAAAAATAGTTCATTATGATTCGTCTGTCAGTAGTAGGGGCGCCACTGCTGTTTTATTGATGCTGCGCGACACGACGGTTATCGTGCCCTGTTCATCGCGATGCACAATCGAGCGCAAATAGCTCCAGCGCTTATCGTAGTTAGCGGCAACCAAAATCTCAAAATACTCGCTGGTATAACTTATCTTAGTCGAATCCAACTTGAATAACGATGTTGTGAATGGGTTTTGCTCGGTATATTTCCCTGTTTTTTGTTCGCCCAGTTCGCTTTGCGCACGCGACACGCTGACGTTGTTAGCGAAACTGCTGAAAACTTGTTCGCTTACCGTGTTGATATTGATTTTCGTGGGTGCCTCTTCGGCCTCGGTACGTTTAGGCAGCGCCGTCACATGCGGCGCCAGACGCTCGAAGTAGTCGGTCGTCATGCCATCGATTAGGCGCAGCTCGCTGACATCCGCAATGGCGCTGTTGGCGCTGAGATAGGCAGGTGTTTTTTCCAGATACACTTCGTCTTCGGCACGGCCGCTACTATCCACCTCGTCGGCGTCCACCCAATCAGCGATAGCTGCCGCCAACTCTACCGGCACATCAACCACCTGCAGCAAGCGGGCTAACTGCTCAACCTGCGCCGCATCGGCGCTACCTTGCTCGCCAATAAGATTGTTCAAATTAAACCGCGCGTGCAAATCGTTAATCTGCACCCGTAGCGCGCCTTGTTCAATATCGAACTGTGGCAAGGGTTGCGCCCATTCGTCGACCAAACCATCGCTCGGTTGCTCGCCCGCTTCGATATCGAGTTGCAAGTCAGCGTGCAAGATTTGACGCGCCAGCGTTTCACCGCCCAGCGCGTACCAAAACGCCTGCCGCGCACCAAGATAATTGGTCGAACGCTGCAAGTCACGCGCGGCGGCGGTGACCAAATGGCCAATCAACAGACTGGCCAGCGCAAACACCAACAGCACGGAAATAAGCGCAATTCCCGCTTGCCGCCGAGCGCAAACCGGCGCTGAGCAACAAGGGCTACCGCCGCAAGCTGATGACACGCGACACCTCTCCTGTAGCCGCACTGGTCAAGGTCAACTCGATGGCGGCCGGTAGTGCGACGTCACCGCCACTACGATTTGTGTCGTCGCTGTCGCTGTCGCTGTCGTTGTCGCTGTCGTTGTCGCTGTCGTTGTCGCTGTCGTTGTCGTTGTCGCTGTCGTTGTCGTTGTCGTTGTCGTTGTTGCTGTCGTCGTCGCTGTCGTTGTTGCTGTCGTCCTCGCGCGACAACGGCCAGGCGTTATGCCAGGCCAGATCGGCATCCATAAAGCGCACTGTAAAGCTTTCGACCGCGCTCAATAACAGTTGCTCAGTCACCGGCTCTTCCAGGCTACTGTCGGGCATACGCGAAATAATGCGCAGCAACTGCAGCGTATCCTCGGTTTTTTGTTGCTGGCTGGAATCCTGCTGCTCAATGTCTTCTTCCGCTTCGCGTAACAAGTACATCACGCGCAACAACTCACTGCGCGCCAACCGCAACGGGTTTTCGTTGCCAGCGCGGGTAAATTCCAGCGGCCCTTCCTCGGAACCCTGCAACGCGTCCCGCGAGCTCAACTCGTCGCGCACCGGCCGGTCGACTACCTGGCGTAAATCACGCTCCATTATGCGCAGGGCTTTGTGCAATTCGTGCATGCGCTCGGTACGCCGTTGTTCGCGCTCGCTCACCAGTGCCGAGCTGGCCAACACCTGATAAGCGCTAACGCCGATCAGCGCGAAGATCGCCAATGAGATCAGCATTTCGATCAGAGTGAAGCCATTGGACCTGGCCTTGATGCTCAGCGGCAACATATCAATACCTGCCAATAAAGCTGGTCAACGCGACGACCGGCTTGTCGAATTCACCGCTCTGGCTCTGGGTTGTCACCGCGACCGTTACGCGGCGCATATCGGCGCGTGCGGTATCGGTCACGTCGATCACCACTTCCCATTCTTTATCACTCAATTCAATGCGCTCACTGCTGGCGCCAACATCCAGCCACTCCCCGTATGCGCGCATGCGCTCCAGGCTGTCTTCAGCCACCCACTGGCCTAGTGTTTTTTCTTGCAAGGCACTGCGCGTCATCACGCTATGACGGGTTTGACTCAGCAAGGCCATCGAGGTGAGCGCCAATATCGCCAGCGCGATCAAAATTTCCAGCAGGGTAAAACCGCGGTCAGAGTTCACAAAGTGTCCTCTTCCAGCGTCAAGTTCAGTCCATCGGACAACAGCCGATAAGCCTCGCCACGCGCAGGTTGCAGCAGCAAGGTGTACGCCGTTGTTTCGCCGCTGGATAAAAACACGATTTGCGGTTGTTGCTCGCCGCCTTCACCGAGCAGCGTCTCCTCTTGCCCGGCGAAGTCTTCGACATCCAGCTTTACCTGCACTTGCGCGGGCACTTCCAGTGGCTGAAACGGCTTGTCTTGCAGCGCTTGCCAGCTGTTCTCCACGACATCGAAGGCGACGAACCGCAGTGAACTATTGTCGACTCGCAGACCCAGCTGGGTACTTTGCAGCTCGGCCTCTTCGGCTGCCAGCTCCAGCACTGCGTGCGCATGGCGCACAAACAGCCGTAGCTCGCGCGCTTCGTTACCACCCACATTGAGGGTCGCAATACCGAGCACGAAACCAAGCAGAGTCACGACAACCAAAATCTCCAGCAGCGTGAAACCGCGTTGCCGGAGCACCCGAGGAAAACCTGTTTCGCGATCAGTCGCTAAAGGTGTTCCATCCGGTTTACTCTTCTTCTTCCCAGTTACCAACATCAGCATCAAAACCCTCACCACCCTCTTTGCCGTCGGCCCCCAGCGAATAGAGGTCGTAGGCGCTACGCGAGCCAGGGCTCACGTATTGATACTCATTACCCCAGGGATCTTGTGGCAGCGCTGATTTTTTCAGATAGCCATCGGGGTTCCAGCGTTTCGGTTCCGGCGAGCCGGTGGGCGCTTCGACCAGCGAGTGCAAACCCTGATCGGTTGACGGGTAACGCTGATTATCCAGCTTGTACATGTCCAACGCCTGCGACAAGACGCTGATATCAGCTTGCGCGGCCGTTGCCCGTGCGTCGTCGACGCGACCCAGAATGTTGGGCGCTATCAGGCCGATCAATACCCCCATGATGACCACGACCACCATGATTTCGATCAGCGTGAAACCGGATTGATTGTTCATTTTGCGCACGTCTTACTCCTGCTAAATTAGTTGATTAAGCTCAAATATTGGTTGCAATATCGCCAGCACGATCAAGAACACGATGCCGCCCATCGCTAGCAACACCATTGGTTCGAACAGCTTGAGGCCGGTGTTGATAATGTTGTCCAGGCTACGCTGCTCGTTGTCGGCGGCGCGCGTCAGCATTTTGCCCAGCGCGCCGCTAGCTTCGCCGCTGCCGACCATGTGAATCAGCAACGGCGAAAAAAACTGACACGATTCCAGTGAATCTTTCAGGCTGCTACCTTCCGACACGCTTTGGGTGGCGCCGACGAGGCGCTCGCGCAGCCAATGATTGGGCACCACTTCACGTGCAATATTTAGCGAATCCACCAGTGGCACGCCGCTGCGCACCAGTATGCTCAGCGTACTGCTGAACTGTACGGTGTTGTTGGCGCGGCTGAACTTACGCACCAGCGGCAAGTGCGCGATGCGGCGGTCGAACGCCAGCCGCCAATGCGCCTTGCGCAAGGCAACGCGCGCTGCCCACACCAGCAGCACGACCACGCCAATCACCAGCCACGAGTAGTTTTTAAGGAAGGCGCTAAGGCTAATCAATTGCTGCGTCAGCCACGGCAGTTGTTGCCCCTGGTCGACAAATACGCCAACGACTTGTGGCACCACAAAGGTCATCAAGCCAATCACGATAAGCATGGCAACCAGCAATAGAATACACGGATAAAGGAGCGCGAGTTTCACCTGCTGGCCGGAATCCTGTGCCGTTTCGGTATAATCGGCGAGGCGCTCGAGTACGGCGTCTAAATGACCCGACTGTTCGCCGGCAGAAATCATGGCTCGATACATTTGCGGAAAGGCCTGCGGGTAGTCTTGCAGTGCGTGCGCCAGCGAATGCCCTTCGAGCACCCTCCCCCTCACGCCTAGCATAATACTGCGTATGCGGTTGTTTTCGGCTTGTGCCGCGACCGCGGTCAATGCTTCTTCCAACGGCATAGACGATTGCACCAGGGTCGCCAACTGGCGAGTAATCAAGGCCAGCTTCGCGGTATTCATACCACGCCGCATAGACCAGTTGCTGCCGCTTGACCGCACTGCGCCATCCGCCGCCACTTCCACCGCCAGCGGCACCCAACCTTTGTCGCGCAGCATTTGTCTGACCTGGCGCGCGCTGTCGGCCTCCAGCACGCCGCGCAGCTGTTTGCCTTTTTCGTCTAGCGCCGCATAGGAAAACGCTGACATCTAGTTTACTTTCAAGATGATGATGCCTAATTCTCCTGCGTAACGCGCAACACTTCTTCCACGGTGGTAAGACCGGCGCGCACTTTGCGCTTGCCGTCATCGCGCATACTGGGCAGTTGTTTGCGCGCGTGCTTTAATATTTCTTCGTCACCGCTGTTCTGGTGAATCATACGGCGTACGTCGGCATCGATTTGCAGTAATTCATAAATACCGATACGACCGCGATAACCACTGTTACTGCACAGCGGACAACCCACCGGGCGAAACGGCGTGTGCTCGGGATACTCACCGATGCCGAGAAAATCGCGCTCGAACTCGTCGGCAACATGCGGTTGTTTGCAATCGGGGCAGAGCACACGCACCAATCGCTGGGCAAGAATACCCAACAGGCTGGAAGACAATAGAAACGGCTCAATGCCCATATCGTGCAAACGGATTATCGCCCCGACTGCACTGTTAGTATGCAGGGTCGACATGACCATGTGACCCGTGAGGCTGGCTTGCACCGCAATCTCGGCCGTTTCCGCGTCGCGAATTTCGCCCACCATGACGACGTCCGGGTCCTGCCGCAGCATGGCGCGCAGGCCTCGCGCAAAGGTCATATCCGCCTTGACGTTGACCTGGGTTTGACCGACGCCTTCGAGATTGTACTCAATAGGGTCCTCAATGGTGAGGATATTGCGACTTTGGTCGTTTAATTCCGATAAGGCCGCATACAAGGTGGTGCTTTTGCCCGAACCGGTTGGCCCGGTAACCAGCAAAATGCCGTGCGGACGATGGATGATGTCGGTCAGGATAGCAGTTTCCTGCGCTTCCAGGCCCAAGGACGACAGCTCGATGCGACCGGATTGCTTGTCGAGCAAGCGCAGCACCACGCGTTCACCGTGGCTGGAAGGCATGGTTGACACGCGCACGTCGATTTCTCGGCCGCCGACCCGCAGCGAAATACGGCCGTCTTGCGGCACACGTTTTTCGGCGATATCCAGTTTCGCCATGACTTTGATGCGCGATACCAGTAACGGCGCCAGGGCGCGTTTCGGTTGTACTGCTTCGCGTAACACGCCGTCGACCCGGAAGCGCACCAACAGCGTACGCTCATAGGTTTCAATATGGATGTCGGATGCATTTTCTTTAACCGCTTCGGTCAGCAGAGCGTTAATCAGCCGAATGATGGGTGCGTCATCTTCCTGCTCTAACAGATCTTCCATTTCCGGCACCGCGTTGGCCAGCCGCTCGAGATCCATTTCGTCGCCCAACCCCTTCACCATTTGCATAGTGGAAGTGGAATCCTGCTCATAAGCCTCATTAAGAGCATGGTCGAAAGTTTCCGCGTCGACATCGATCAACTGAAACTTGGCGTTATGGCCGATAAAGCGCCGCACTTCCGCAAATATCGACGGCGAAATTCCTTGCCGGTAGATTAACTGCAAGACATCACCCTCATCGCGGCAAAACACGCCGTAGCGTTTAGCGTAGGAAAAGGGTAACTTTTTCACATCTAATGTGTTGTTCATTCTTTATGCTGCATGGACTTTGTTCACATTATAAGTAGTGGATCAATCTGTTGCATCGTCAGCGTATATACTAAAATATAGTTGCGGCTCTTTAAATAGACCAGTTCGATACGTGTGCGGCGATTAACACTTGGCACTCATTATTGCACATGCTGCGCGTTAACGTTCTGTTCTCAAATCGATAGCGGCTGAGACGAATGCTGTGCTGTGCTAGACTGCATAAATTAACAAGATAAAGTAGAATCGTTCTGTTGCTTGATCAAATTAAAAACCTGCGGAATCAACCGTACGCCATCGTCTGGATTCTGGTGTTGGTGTTCTGCCTCGTGCTGTTGTGGCAAATCATACAACTCAGGCAGGCCACTGGCGACCAAGAGCCGCTTGATGCCAGTGCGCAACGCGGCGCGGCAATTACCGACTATGACTCCAGCGCTATCCTGCAACGCCAACTTTTTGGCACGGCGACAGCCACCAGCCCGGCAGCGAGCCAACCCAGTCAGGCACCGGTTACCAACCTGGCGCTCACGTTGCAGGCGATTTTTAGTGCGCCCAATGCCGACCACAGCAACGCAATTATTGCCGGGCCAGATGGCAACGCAAAAAACTACCGCGTCGGCGCCGTTCTGGCAGATAATGCAACCATTGAACGCATTGACGCTGACCAGGTTGTGTTAAAGCGCGACGGTAAACTGGAAGCGCTGCGTTTTCCACGGCCAGGCACCGCACGCACCACGCAAAACAAGAAAGACGAGCTAAGCAAACAGGATTACTCGCAACTGCTATCCTCCCTCTCCAGGAAGGACAGAAAGAAAGCGATGGCAAAATTGCAGAGCGGCGGCGATATGCGCAGCCTTTTACAGGCTCTCCCGCCGGAACAGAAACTAAAAGTAGTGCGCAAACGGCTTGAACAATTGCGCCAGCAAAGCAGCCGCCAAAAACGTTAGGGACTCACCGGATTAGTATATGAAATTACGCCTCTGCACTCTGTTATCCAACATGCTCCTGGCAACGATCATTGTGCTGCAAAGTTTTGCGCTGCACGCACAGGATGACGACAAAATCACGATGAATATGCGCGATGCGGACATTCGCGGCGTGATTCAGTGGGTGTCCGACCTTACCGGCAAGAATATTTTGGTACACAACGATGTGCAAGGCGCGGTTACCGTGATCTCCGGTGGACCGGTGACCAAGGAAGAGGCCTACGAACTGTTTCTGTCGTCCTTGCAACTCAATGGCTTCGCGGCGATTGAGTCAAATAACGTGATCAAAATTGTGCCCGAACGCATGGCCGGCCAAAGCGCCACACCGTTGGACGAAGGCAGCGGCAATCAGGTCGTCACGCGCATCATTCCAGTCAGTAATTTGCCGGCCAACCAACTGGTTGTGTTGTTGCGCCCGCTGCTGCCGGAGAATGCTAAAATTTCCGCCGACGCGACCTCTAACTCGCTGGTCGTCGTTGACCGGGCATCGAATATCAAGCGCATCCAAAACATCATACAACGCATGGACAAACCCGGCAGCGGCGAGTTTGATCTGGTCAAACTCAAGCACGCCAACGCGGCAGACATCATGCAGAGCCTGACGCAGTTGATGCCGCAACAGCAGCAAAACGGCGGCGGCCAATCAGCTCAATCCGCCATGCTCAGCGTTAACTTTTCCTACGACGAACGTTCTAACAGTATTCTCATGTTCGGCGACCCGGCCAAGCGTAAAAACCTGCGTAGCTTGATTGGTCGTATGGATCAACCGATAACCGGCGAAGGCAGCACCCAGGTAGTTTATTTGAACTATGTCGACGCCGAAGAACTAGTACCCATCTTAGAGGGTATGGCCGAAGCGCATACGAAAGACAAACGTGAGAGCGACGACAAGCTGAGCGCAACGGTCGCGGCCAGTAAGAGCTCCAACGCGCTGATCATTAACGCGCCCCCGGCACTGCTCGCCAACATGAAACGGGTCGTAGCGCAGGTCGATATTCGCCGCGCCCAGGTGCTGGTTGAAGCATTGGTGGTTGAAGTCAGCAATGATATCGCCAATGATATCGGCGTGACCTGGGTGTCGACCAACGATGCTACCGAGGGCGGCACATTCGGCGCGGTCAACACGCTCGGCAATCTGCCGCTGGCGGCAGTCTCACCCAGCATGGCTGACGCTGACGTTACCGATTTTATTCCTGGCAACGGTTTAACCTTTGGCTTTTTCAAGAACGGTTCGCTGCGTGCCGCACTGCGTGCCCTGGCCTCGAATACCAAGGCTAACATCTTGTCGACACCGACGATTATCGCGCTGGATAATGAAGAAGCTGATTTGCTGGTGGGCCAAAGCGTACCGTTTATTACCGGTCAATCGACGGGTCTTGCCTCGCAAACCGACAACCCCTTTACCACCATTGAACGACACGATATTGGTACAACGTTAAAAATTACGCCGCGCATCAACCAGGGTGACTCGATTGCGCTGCAAATAGAGCAAACAACGGAAAGTATCGCACCCACGGTGGCTGTCGCATCCGATATTGTGACCAACAAAACTTCACTGAAAACACGCGCGCTGATTAAAGACGACGAAGTGCTGGTGATTGGCGGTTTGATCCGCGACGAAGAAACCGAAGTGCGGCAAAAAGTGCCGTTTCTGGGCGACATTCCACTGCTCGGCAGGCTGTTCAGCAGCAAGGGCATTAGTAAGTCGAAAAAAAACCTGATGGTGTTCATCCACCCGGTTATTCTGAAAGACAAAGAACATATCGCCGAACTGACCCGCAAGCGCTACAACTTTATGCGCGCCAAGCAGAAAGAAATTTCGCGTGACGATTGGGACCGGGGCGAATACCAGATCACTCCGCTGCTGCCCGAGTTTGAAACCTTTGCGCCGGGCGGCACGGCGCCTATCGTGCCTGAATCGGACGTGCCTGCCGTGCAACAAGAAGAAAACTAGGGTCTGTTACGCTGCTTCGCGACTTTAGTAGCGAAATATTGCCGGCTGCTATAGATTCCAGCGCCGGCTTAACCCCTCCCACACTCTGAGCAACGCACGATCAACTGCGCCGGACGCAGCCAGGCCAAACCTCTCCTGAATCGATTTTTTCTCGCGATAAACCACCGAATAAATCGCCGCCTGCTCCGCTTGTTGCAGCAAATATTCATCACTGGTTATCAGCTCGTCGACCAGGTTTTTCTGTAGCGCTCGGGTACCATACCATGTCTCTCCGGTGGCAACCTGATCGATATCGACCGCGGGGCGATGCTGTTTTACGAATTCCTTAAATAGAACGTGTGTATCCTCGAGGTCTTCGCGAAATTTTTCGCGGTCGCGCTCGGTATTCTCACCGAACACGGTCAGGGTGCGCTTGTACTCACCTGCGGTCAGCATTTCCACATCGACTTCGTTCTTTTTTAACAAGCGGTGGAAATTCGGAATCTGTGCAACCACACCAATAGAACCCATGATCGCAAACGGCGCGGCCAAAATTTTATCGGCAATGCAGGCCATCATATAACCGCCGCTGGCCGCCACCTTATCAACGCACACTGTCAGTGGAATACCGTGGCTTTTGACGCGGTCGAGTTGCGAAGCGGCAAAGCCATAGCTGTGCACCATGCCGCCGCTGCTTTCGAGGTCTATCACAACTTCGTCGGTTTTGGTTGCCAGGGTCAGCACGGTGGTCACTTCCTCGCGCAAGTTGTCGACCGCGCTGGCCTTGATATCGCCGTCAAACTTCAGCACGTAGACATGTTTTTTGCTGTCCGGCTCGGCGCCACTCTTTTGCTTGTCGCGCTTTTTCTCCTGTTTATCGTGCTTTTTGTCCAGCTTGTGCTGCTTTTTTAGCTCGGCGTCGCTCCACACCAGGCTCCGCAGCGCGTCACGCATACTGTCAAAGCGCTGGTTCAGATGTTTAACCTCGATGTGGCCGTCATCGTGCGGCCTGTTTTTATGCGCCAACGCCGCAATGCTGCCAATTACAACCAATATCACAACCAGCACCGTGACGGACTTTGCGAGAAACAGACCATATTCCAAGAGAAATTCAAGCACTACTGCGCTCCGCGCCAAGAAAAGGGCCGGTATTATAAGGCAAAGCGTTACCCGCTTGTTGGCTTTTGGCGGCTATCGAGAGGGGTAAAGAAAAGAGGCGTTTGCAGGCGTGGGATCGAGCGTAACGCGTTAGGGCGGACTGCCCTACTACATCGCCAGCGCCTGCCGGGCCACCGCGTTGTGCGCGCGCGCCGTAAAGCCCACACCGGTTAGCTGTAACGCGTATTCCGCGCCAGCGGCCATCGGCATGAAAGCCGCACTGCCGTACTCAGGTTTGACCCACGGCAGCGCGTCTTGCAGCACGCGAACCAGCCGCCAACGATCGATGCCCGCCAGGCTTTGGGTCAGCGCGTAGCTGCGGGGTTGCGCTACCAGTTCTTGCTCAAGCACCAGATAGCGACCACTCAGCCGGTCGAGTCTATACACCGGCTTAAGACCCAGGTTGCGCAACGCACGAGCCCAGTTCAGTATGCGCACATCGACCTGCCATTGGTCGCCGTACAATTCAAACACCTGTTCACGCCCGCCTACGCGGGTCAGGCGGGCGATGTACTGCTGTTCATCCAACTGCTCGAAACTGATGTGGGCGATAGTCTGCGCTTGCGGCCAGGCCTGGTAAGCGCGTAAATCAAGCGCCAGCGCGGCGCTGATCAACGCCGCAACAAGCAATAACAGCCCGAGGCTACCGCGCAACCAGCCACCGAGCCAATGACGCCGGAACAGCAATTTCACAGCGCCGAGCACACCGATAGCTGCGGCCAGCCAGATCAACAGCTGCACCACGATGATCGTCATTGCGCTTGTTCCAGTTGGCGAACGGATGCCCGCATGAAGCGCTTGGAAAGCTAGGCAGGGAAACCTATCGCGGCCAAACTGTCGTCGGCAACATCCAGCACGCCTTCGTCGGTGTCTTTGCGAACCTCTACCTGCGACAAATAGTATTCCAGGCTGATCAGCGCGTCGGCAAGTGTATCCAGCAAGGACTCGTCGCTGGAACGGTCTTTCTTCAACGTCGACTCAATAAACTGAATGCAACGATTCGCCACACTGGAGGCGCGCACCAGGTTCAGAACAGCCAGGCCACCGCGTACCGAATTCAGGGTCACCGTGACATTGCCCATGTGCACAGGGTCAAACTCCGACTCCACGTAGGATGTGATCGCGCGCTTTGCCAGGTTAATGCCGGCCTGTGCTTCCTTGATGACCGCCAACTCGGCGTCGGCCAGCTGGCTGTGCGACAACATGGAGTCCATTTGCGTGCTATTGAGGGCGTTCTTATCCTTGTTGGCCAGAATCGATTCCACCAATAACAGCAAGTCGGCGGTCGCCAGCAGGCTTTCATGATCGACTGTTTCACCCGCGTCTATCCATTCGGTTAGCCGTACCTGTTGCGCCTGCAGGCGCTCCTGCATCGTGTTGCCGCCTGCGTCTTGCATGATATCGGCAATCGTCGCGAGACGCTCTTTCAGGTTCTGCAAGCCTGGTAGATCGCAGCCATGAGTTGAGTTGGCGAGTTCGAGTATTTCCTTCGCCTGCGCCATTTCTTCAGCAATGCGCGCGACGCTGTCGGCGTCCAGCGCCTGGTCGGTGCTGTACAGGAAACGCCGCGACTGGGTCAACTCGTGTTCATTTTCGTCATTCTGCGACGGCACCAACTCCCTAACTGCGGCACACAGCGGGCCCGGCTGCGCAACCAGGCTGATCAGGTACAGCATTTCCGCTAGCTCGTCGTCACTCGCACGGGTCGCGTAAGCGGTGGCGGGATTTTGCAAAAATGCGCGAAACGCTTTATCAATGGTCGATAACCAGCGGCGGCGCGAATAGGTCAACTCCAGTTGGCCGCTGCTCAATGCCTCGAGTAGCGCCGTGGCCAGCCACCAGTAGTCGGCGGCCAGGCTAGTTTTTATTTGTCCGTGCAAACGCACGCAGGCGCGCTGCATCAGCATCAGGTGTGGTGCCGGGTCAGTCTCGCGCAATACACCGATCAAGCCGGTTTGGTACATCTGCCGCAGCCGTTTTCCGGTGGCGACCACTGCCGGCTCATCAAACCCGGCGTTGCTGTCATAGTCTGGACGGGTAAAGCGGGTGTCTACGCTTAAATTTGAATAGTACTGCTCCGGCAAACGCGGCAAGCCTGCGGTGCTGCGCACTTCGTTGCGCATGGGAATGAGCAGGCCAGGTGTCACCTCTCCGGACGCCAGCACCAGTTGCAGATATTTCGGTAATAGCGCCAGCGCGCTGAAAACTGTCGCCTTGGCGGTACTAGTGCGCTTGTTTTCGTTATCCAGCAGCATGTTGCCCAAAACGAGCAGGTCTTCGACTAGCGCACTCGCGCCGTGCATCTCAGTGATCTTAAATGCACCGTCGATTTGACCCAGAGCTTGCAGCACAGACTTCAGCTGCGTGCTATTGTTCATGTCAACGTCGAACGCCAACCAGGCTTCTTGCGCCTTTTGCAGCGTCTGTTTTAGCTCCTGATCAATCACCGTTAATGAAGACAAATTGATCGTGTTTTTACGTGTCACGGCAACCTCGTTGGCATAGCTATTTTTTCCCATAGACTTCAGTATAACTAAGTTCTGCGGTTTTATTAGCCAAACGCTTGCTGGCGTCACAGTTTGGCAAAAAATTTACCCTGGCTTAGCATTTCGACAGGTTTTTAAAGCCTACTGCAATACGTTGTTTGAAAAAATACAACAAAATGATGAACAATGTCCTTTCCCACCTTGCCGGGCTTCAATACCAACGCTCTCGTGTAGAGACTTGGCTTCAAGGACGCTACACGACAGGTCAGCGTGCGGACGGCGGCGAGTTAGTCCGACACTGATTGAGAGTCGGCTCGCAGCCAAACGCAACCACCATCGCTCGCCGTATCGAGAGCTTGCAGATAGTCCTGATGAGCGGCCAGTTCATCTGCATTGGCACGCACCACTGGCAACGGTTGCCGATCACTCGTTAGCGGCGTGAACGTGTTGCCCAATTCCGTGCCGCCTTGGCTGTCTTCCTCGCCCAGCATCAAACTGGTTTGACCACCGGTCATTAACAGGTACACATCGGCCAAAATCTCGGCGTCTAACAATGCACCGTGCAGATCACGCTGCGAATTATCCACCGCGTAGCGCTTGCACAAGGCGTCGAGGCTATTTTTTTGGCCCGGATGCTTGTTGCGCGCCATCACCAGCGTATCAATCACCGAACAGTTCTTCTCAACCGGCTCAAAACGCTGGCCGTCAAGGCGCAACTCGTGATCGATAAAGCCAACGTCGAACGGCGCGTTATGAATGATAAGCTCGGCGCCCGCTATGAAGTCGGTGAAGTCCTGCGCAATCTGCGCAAACACGGGTTTGTCGGCCAAAAACGTATCGCTGATACCGTGCACTTCAAAAGCACCATCTTCAACCCGCCGCTCGGGATTGATGTACTGGTGGTAGTGCTTGCCGGTCAGGCGTCGGTTGACCATCTCGATACAGCCAATTTCAATAATACGGTGGCCGTTTTTCGGATCGAGCCCGGTGGTTTCAGTGTCTAGTACAATCTGACGCATGGATAGATTAATCTCGTGCTAACATTTCGATACCGCGATTCGCCAACCGGTCGGCGATCTCATTCTCACGATGCCCGCTATGGCCTTTCACCCAATGCCAACTAACCTCATGTTGCTGTACCACTGCATCTAACGCTTGCCATAAATCAACGTTTTTAACCGCTTTTTTATTGGCGGTGCGCCAACCGTTTTGCTTCCATTTGCGCAGCCATTCGGTGATGCCGCGACGCACATATTGCGAGTCGGTTGTGAGCGTCACCTTGCTCGTTCGCGTCAAGGCGTTCAGCCCCTCGATTGCCGCTTGCAGTTCCATGCGATTATTGGTGGTATTCGCTTCACCACCGCAGTGCTCCTTCTCGACCGCGCCGCAACGCAACAAAGCGCCCCAGCCGCCAGGGCCAGGATTACCCTTGCACGCACCATCGGTAAAGATTTCAATCTCGGGTAGTTGCGCAGTCACGGCCTCTTGTGTTCTCCTATTTTGTGTTCTCCTATTGCTGCGCGCGGGCTGGGCTTGACGACCGGCACGACCAGGCCTGGCGACAGCTCGCGCCAGCGCTTGCGAATCGGAATTAGCGTCGCGTTACGCTTGGTGGCCGTCACCAGAGCTGCGCCCCCGAACGGGCGTAACATAAAATGCAACGGCCGCCCGATGTTCGCTAACCGGCCGCTGCGCAGGCGCGGACCGTACCAGCTATAGTCGGTTTGGTTAATATAAAAGTTCAGCACCCGTAGCCAGTCAGCCACCCGATGGCCGCCGATATTTTGGCAGCGCCAGGCGTTGACGTTAAACCGGTGCGCCATGATCTGGCGCAAATGCAGCATGCTCCAGGGATTAAACACCATAACAAGTATGCGCCCTTCCGGTCGCACCACGCGCGCGATCTCGCGCAGTAGTGCATGCGGCCCGGCACTGAACTCCAGCACATGATGCAGCAACACGACATCGATGCTATTGTCTTCAAGCGGCAATTCATCAAACTGCGCCACCGCCGCCCGTTCGCTTAGCTCGGTGGCGCGCGGCGCGAATTTAAAACAATGATTGACCGGGCTATTGTGATAGAGCTCAAGGCCATCAACAATACTGCATTGCAACAAATGCACGCCAAAGCAATTTTGCAGACGCTGTTCAAGCAATTGTCGTTCGGCGGCCAAAAAGCCGGCACCGGCCTCAGACGACAGCCAACGTACAGCTCGTTGTTGTTCCTGCTCGAGATTATTCAAGGCGCTGTCTATTTTATCGCTGTCTATTTTGTCAATATGGCAGGGGACATGTTACCCAATCCACGCCGGCGCCGCATCCAGGCATTAACAAATATGATATTTTACCGGACAACCTTTACGGCGCACGGCGGCCACGAATGCGCTTTAATGCAACGAGTGGTTAAGTCATTGGCCAGGATTTGTCGAAAAAGCAATTGCAGATGTACTGGCGAAAGGCGAGAATGCCACGCTAATATATTTGTCTGATGAGCGTGAAGTGAGCGACTGTCGTTCGTTTTGTGGTGTGCTGCGCAAAGACGGCTAACGCGCTCGGCAGTTGGATCAGACGAAAGCAGCTTCAACCGGGCTTTGCCGCTGAAACAATAATTTCCGGGCCTTCCCGCTGATTCTAACTACACTTATTTGATACTGCCTTTTGTTATAACCATGAACTTCGCGTGGCAGGTGATTTTTTTGACTTCGTATTATAGCGTCACAAAATTTATGGATAAAAACAATCTCTTACCTATCGTATTCACTGTTTCACTTAGCTTTTTGGTCGGTTGCACTCAGACCCAGTCGAATAATCTCGCCGCAGGCACTCCGATGGCGGAGATGCAGGCGAATATGAAAGCAGCACAACAAACCGGCGACCGGGCCCAACATCTGGCAGCCACGCCGCCACGCTGCAGCCCTGAATCCGAGCCGGAGGATCAATGCCTCACGACGATCGACGCGGCCGCGCCATTTCTTCCACCGGTGGCGACTTACCCGGACATCTGGGAACGTATCAGGGCCGGCTACGCTATTGCGCAGGTCGACAATGACCGCATTCAACGCAAGGTTAACTGGTATACAAGCCACCCGCGCCATCTGCAGCGGGTCACGGAACGCGCTCAGCGCTACATTTACCATGTCGTTGAAGCCATTGAACAAGCAGGTTTACCGCTGGAATTGGCTTTATTGCCAATCGTCGAAAGCGCCTACGATCCATTCGCGTACAGTCACGGCCGCGCTTCCGGCATATGGCAATTTATAGCCAGCACCGGCCGCCATTTCGGGTTGCACAAAAACTGGTGGTACGACGGCCGCCGTGACATCAGCGCATCGACCCAGGCAGCGTTGAGTTACCTGCACCACTTGTACGAAGAGTTTGACCAGGATTGGCTGCTCGCCCTGGCGGCCTACAATACCGGCGAAGGCAACGTCAAACGCGCTATTGAGCGCAATCGTAAGGCGGGCAAACCGACCGATTTCTGGAATTTACGTTTGCCGCGTGAAACCCGCGCCTACGTACCAAAACTGCTAGCCGTTGCTAAACTAATCAAGCAACCTGCAACCTACAATGTGACCTTGACCGACGTGCCTAACGCACCCTACTTTCAGGCCGTCGACGTGGGCGCACAAATAGACCTGGCGCAAGCGGCTGAATTGGCCGGTATCGAGGATGACGAACTGTACCTGCTGAATCCAGGCTTTAACCGCTGGGCCACCGCCCCCGACGGACCGCACCAACTGCTTATTCCGGTCGCCCATACAGAGCAATTTCGCAACGCGCTGGCGCAACTCGATCCGAACGAACGCTTACCATGGCAACGTTACACCGTCAGGCGTGGTGATTCGCTTGGCCGCATCGCCGCGCGCCATGGCACAAGCATTAGATTGTTGCGCGGCGCCAATAATCTGCGTAATGACGTGATTCGCATTGACAGCACATTGCTAGTTCCCGCAGGACGACATCAGGCTGGCTATACCGCACATCCAATCGACCTTGAAGCAGCGTTCAAATCATCCCGTGGCAGTTCACGTGTGAACTATGAGGTGAAGGCCGGCGATACGCTGTGGAAGATTGCGCGCCAGTTTCGAGTGTCTATACGCGACCTGGCAAGCTGGAACAGCATGACAACCAGTGACCCATTACACGCGGGCCGGCAGATCACGATCTGGACCAAGAAAAGCACTATGACCAGATCAATCAACGCCAACATGGTTCGCAAAGTTGGCTACCGGGTGCGCAGCGGCGATTCACTGTATGAAATTGCCCAACGCTTCAGCATTCGCAGCGATGATATTGCGCGTTGGAACGCGCTGAATAAAGACGACTACTTGCGGCCCGGGCAAGCATTAACGCTTTACATCGATGTCCGCAATGCCATTTAACACCTTATTACAGGGTAGAAATTCTCAAACCGAAGGCACGGGCAACACCGCAAAATAGCGCATCACGGTCGTTACTCGCCCCTCCAAATCACGCAAACGTTAAACCGCTTGTTTTGTGATCACTTTTTGTTATTAATTCTTCTATAAATGCTAAAAAATGGAATAAAAAGCATTTACATGCAAAGGTGGGACGTGTATCTTGCCTGCTTACGACTTTACGTATAAAGACTAAGAAGCATCAGTTTAACGGAGTGAGAAAATGAAGAAAGTAGCAATGAGTTTCCTGGGTTTTGCATTTGCGCTTATGGCGACACATGCATCTGCTGCGGTAATTGAGGATTTCGGGTTCATACCAGAATCTGATACAGACCCTTATGAAACCGTAGTGTTCCCCCACGTTGTCGGCGTCGGCGACTTTGATAATATGTGGTTGTTTACGCTAGCACAAGAGTCATCTGTATCGGTATCGACTGATAATCTGCCTAACGAAAATAGCGGGTTCCAATTTCTTGATATCGAGAACCTGTCGACCACACTGCTAGGCCCGGGCGGCACCGCTGCTACTTTTTCAGGCAATGGCCAAACGGGTACATTGCTTTTAGGTCCCGGTGACTACACCGTGCAAATTACCGGTAATGCTACAGGCATAGCCGGAGGCGCCTACCTTGGTGCTATAACGGTGGTTCAAGATGTGTCGGCTATCCCGATTCCCGCCGCAGGATTGTTGTTCTTCAGTGGCATTGCCGCTCTCGGCTTTGTTCGCTCAAAACGCGCTAGCGCTTAACGTACAGCGGTATCGTTGCAGATAAAAAAGCGCCCTTCATGGGCGCTTTTTTTTGCTCGGCATTTATAATGCCAAGATCCATAGCCTTAATTACCAATAATATTTTTCTAACAACTTATTGAAATACTTTTCTACTTCGATGGTGGCTGGCCCGTAATGGCCTTCGACAAACACGCTTCCAATGGCCGACGGCTCAAGATTAAGCTCTACCGTCACGGCGCCAGCATCGCGAGCGCATTCCACAAAGCCGGCCGCCGGGTAGACACTGCCTGACGTACCAATGGCAACAAAGACCTCGCAGTTTGACAGCGAGGCGTAAATCTCGTCCATCGCCATCGGCATCTCCCCAAACCAGACAATATCGGGGCGCAGTGTGCCCGTGGCGCCGCAGCACTCACAGGTGTGATGCATTTCGATATCATCACTGATATCGAAAACAGCAGCGCTCCGCGTACAACGCATTTTCAGTAGCTCTCCATGCATGTGGACAAGGCGCTTGCTGCCGGCCAGTTCATGCAGATTATCGATATTTTGCGTAACCAGCAGGAAACCACCACCCCACTGTCGCTCGAAGTCGGCTACCCCGATATGACCCACATTGGGCGCGATACCACCGTGTAACAATTGCCGGCGCCGCGCATTGTAAAATCTCTGCACCAGGCCAGGATTTCTGGCGAAGCCCTCGGGCGACGCCACGTCTTCCACTCTGTAATTTTCCCAAAGACCGTCGGCTGCCCGAAAGGTTTTGATGCCCGATTCCGCCGAGATACCTGCGCCCGTCAGAACGACAATGGATGGCAATTTCATCATAATGTTCCCCCACGCGCCTGAACCTAGAAACCGCAGTTGGATCACGAAAGTATGCACAAGCTCTTAATGCGCCTGGAAAATTCGAAAAAGCTCTCATCACCAACAAGGTGACCACGAGTTTTTCCAATCTCCCACGCACATCAAGCTTTTCATACGAATCAAGAGGTGCACACTTTTTTCGCGCCCAACTGTGGTTTCTAGGCTGAATGATGCCAAATACATTACAATACCCGGCTTGGCAACGCAGCAGTAAAACATGTCTACCACAACACTGCATTCGGGAACAACTTTCAATTCAGCAACGGAGACAGGCCTTGAAGTTTGCACTATCGACCGCATTCAGCAAGCCTGGCGCATACCGTTAAAATCGCTAAAGCCGCCGCTTCTCATGGGTAAGAAGCGATTTCCCGCTCCGATCATGTTGTACACACGAAGACCATCTCAGCGCCACCCGTATACTACCAACGGTGGACACCGCTGGGATGCACTTGCCGATTGGCCAGGCAATCGAAGTGATGCGCAAGCTTTGGCGTGGCACCATGGCTGAACACCACAGCGAGCTTTATGATTTCGGCCGCCTCGAGATGAATCCGGCACCGACTGAATACATTCCTCTATGGACCGACGGCCTACCGGAGCCAGCGTTTAAACGAGCTGCGCGCATCGCCGACGGCTTTATCGCCAACATGCAAGCAACGACTTGAACGCTGTGCGGCAGGTTACCGTTCTTTGCTGCATACTTGTCTTAAGCAGTTGCGCGGCCCAAACCAATCGCTGGTTTGGCACAAACGCCTTGCAAGCCGATAGCTTCAACACTGCGTTACGTTTTTTCGATGCCGATTTTAAAAAGCCGCTGCAACGCTACGCCGCCGAAGAACTGGTAATCTGGTTCCCGCTGATCACGGGAAACCTCTATGGCCTGCCAAACGAAGACGCCATTTTAAAACCGGAACTGGATGACAAACTCCGATTCAAGTTCGGGTTACGCGCCATCACGAAACGTATTGACGAGCTGGCAAAAGCTTTTCCTGCCAACAACGGTGATTTGTATATTGAGCCCGCGAAAACACGCGTCGCGCGCCTTGGCACTTTCGTGATAAACCCAAGCACCGGCGAAACAATCGGTCCGACAGCATGGATTGACGCCAACAATACGAACATTCTGATGCTGGTTTACTTCGATCAAGCCTGTGAAATCAGCGGTCACATTGAACATGCAAACAAAACTTACCGACACGATATAAAGATACCTGGCCCCGGATTCTACTGGTTACGCCGCAGCAACAACTCCAAAACCAGAGTTCGAGTCGTTGCCGCCGCGGCGCCGCCCCGCTCGGTGTATTTGGGCGTCACACCGTTGGATTCCGTCGCCATATAGCAGCACCCTGCCAGCACTCATACCGAGCTTAAAGTTACAAGTCCAACACCGAAGACTCCATTTTCCCGCCCGGCAGATGATGTCGACTTTCTATACATAATATCTCTAAATTAGATTAATATACTTATATAATATATTGTTTTTAAGTTGTTTTATTATTGTGGCCTGCTGTGTGCTTTATAAACTCATCAATCCCTTGCCGCCAGGATCAAAAACAAAACCTTGGGCGACTGCAGAAAATACCACGCATGCTGCGTATCGCACTTGCAGGTTTGTGTAAATAACCAGGAACCAGGAGTAAATACAATGAAGAATAGAAAAGGCGAACATACCGCACGTTATTTTCGAACTGAGCGCATGCAGCAGGCCAATGGTTCCTGGTTCTTCCTAACGCGTGAATGCGTCCAGGAAGGCCCGTTCCGCACACGCAAAGAAGCCGTCGAGGCTCTGCAACGCCACTCGGCAGTATGGCAGTGCAACTTGTTTTCCAATAACGAATTCGACAAAATCAACTCGCTGGGATTACAAGCGGAAATCGTACCTAAATCAGCGCTTACCGCAGTCAACGAGCCGCGTTACAGCCAGGGAAGAACAAAAAAGGCGCGAGCACGCTATCAACGATAAATCAGCGACATTGGCGTACGCGCAATATCAAGATTGCGCCGCACGCCAGCGATAAATTGTTATTCCAACGCTGGCTGTCACTATCATCACGGCGCCGGTCAGCTTTGCCGCGGTTAGCGCCTCATCCAGTAACAGCACGCTCAACAGCATCGATATAGGCACGTACAGGTAGTAGATCAGGCTGGTAAATAAGGCCGGCAACTCGGTGCTAACCTTCACCCACAGCCCGTGCGCAAACACGGTGCAAAGCAGCCCCAGCGTTATCAGTTTATAGAAGTCAATGTTGGTAAGTTGCCAGTTTGAGGCAGGGAGCAGCGGCATAAAAAAAAGGAGCGCGAAGAAGAACTGCCCCCAACTCCTAACTGTTGTACTGAGGTGCTGTGAGCGTTGATGCAGGAAAGGCAACAAGGCATACAACAAAGCACTGAATACGCCAAGTAAAATACCTCGCGTCATTGCATTGTCCAGCGACAGCTCTGGCGCGACGACTACACAACCCAAAAAGCAAAGACCCATCGCCGCGCATTCAAACAGCGTCAGGCGCTCACGGCGGAGAATCCAGGCTAATAATAAGTATTGCACACCGTAGGTAGAAACCGCCATAGCGCCAATCGATGCCGTTGCAAGCTTAATGCTGTAAAAGTAGCTCAGCCAGTGCGCGCCGAATACCAGACCAATCGCCATCAACATTCCCCAGTCGCGCCGGCTGAGACGGAGCAAATGATTGCGGCCAACCACAAACGGCGTCAACGCCAATACCGCAATTGCCAGGCGCGCGATACCGATGGTCACCTCGTTGGCGCTGGTGGATTTAACCAGCACCGGCACTGAGGCCATGGCCAATACCGCGGCGATGGCGAGTAGCAACAAACGTGTAGAAGGCACAGGATTACTTACAGTGGCGTAAAGCGTGCATTGTAAGCGCCGCAAGGCGAGTAAGTACAAATCGACGGTATGGTTTAGCGTTTAATAAATGAAAAGCCAACTTCCAACGCATAAAGGCACGTTGCATTGACACGGGCAGTGCTTTGGGGCAACTATCGCGATAATTGATGGCGAAGGCGGCAAAGCTTATTTTCAAGGCGACGCAGGCAACTTCGTTTAAATTCCAGCCTTGAATCCGAAGCATTAGCGGCTCGCATTATGGAGAGAGTTATGCAAAGTGCAGACTTGAATATCTGCGTATTTACCGGTTCCAGCCTCGGTCGCAACGAAAGCTACCAACACGCCGCTAAGCAGCTTGGCGCAGAGTTGGCGCAACGCAATATTGGGCTGGTGTACGGTGGCGCTTCGGTAGGCCTGATGGGCGCAGTGGCCGACGCCGCGCTCAGTGATGGCGGCAAGGTGATTGGCGTTTTGCCGCAATCACTTGCCGCTATGGAAATCGCCCATAAACACCTTACCGAGCTGCGAATCGTTTCCTCCATGCATGAACGTAAGGCGCAGATGGCTGATTTGTCCGACGCCTTTATTGCATTGCCGGGAGGTATCGGCACGCTCGAAGAGACGTTTGAAGTCTGGACCTGGTCGCAGCTGGGAATCCACAATAAACCCCTTGGGCTGCTGAACGTCGCAGGGTTCTATAACGGCCTTGAAACCTTTCTCGACCATTTGGTGACAGAATCATTTGTGCAGCCAGTCCATCGCAACATTCTCTTGTCTGATTCGAAGCCCCAGAACCTAATCGACAAACTGCTTGCAGCCGAGGTGCCAGTGATCCGGAAATGGATCGACCCGGCGGGACGATAAATAGCGCCCAATGAGGCGTGCAGACCGGACTGCGCAGAGTGGCCTGGACGCTTGACTCAGTACCATTCGGCTATGCGCCATTCATTGCATGGTTTCGTTTTCGGTAAACTCCCCTTCAAACAAGGCGGTGGAGAGATAGCGCTCACCGGAGTCCGGCAGGATAACGACGATGGTTTTCCCCTCGTGCCCAGGCCAGCGTGATATCCGGTCGGCAACCGCCATAGCGGCACCACTGGAGATTCCGCAAAGAATGCCCTCTTGCTTCATGAGTTTGCGCGCCCATGCGATGGCGTCCTCATCATTGACCTGCTCGACCTGATCGACCATAGCCATATCGAGATTGCCGGGCAAGAAACCCGCCCCGATGCCCGCTATCTTGTGCGGTGCGTGGCTCGCTTCACCACCATATTTCGCTGTGGTAATGATGGATGTAGAGCTTGGCTCTACAGCCACGGTCGTGATCGCCTTGCCCTGCGTGGTTTTGATATAACGCGAGATACCGCTAAGCGTACCACCCGTCCCTACCCCGCAGATCAGCACATCGATCTCGCCATTGGTGTCGTTCCATATTTCCGGCCCCGTCGTCTGCTCGTGTATCGCGGGGTTGGCCGGGTTATCAAACTGGCCAGGCATAAAGTACTTACCCGGCCGTTCGGCAACGATATCCGTTGCTTTGGCAATTGCAGCAGGCATACCTCTGGCGCCCTCGGTCAGCACTACATTAGCGCCCAATGCCTTCATTAGCTGGCGCCGTTCTAGGCTCATCGTCGAGGGCATCGTCAGGGTGATAGGATAACCACGAGCGCTGGCAACAAAGGCCAGCGCAATACCGGTGTTACCACTGGTAGGCTCGACAATCTCCATCCCCGGCTTGAGGCTTTCGTCTTTTTCCGCCGCCCAGATCATGCTGGCGCCAATACGACATTTGACCGAATAGGCGGGGTTACGCCCTTCTATCTTGGCGTAGATATTGCCGCTGGAAATACGGTTGATTTTTACCAGCGGTGTGTTGCCTATCGTGTAACTGTTATCTTCAAAGATGTTCATCGTACTACCCCTCTAAGGTTGCGTTGTTTGTTTATCAAGATTCGGCCCGCACCACCGTTTGCCCCTCCTCGAGGCGTTCAACACCACGCACCGCGACCCAATCGCCACGCCGCAAGCGTCCCGTCACACTCACCCAATCGCGCGCCCCTTCACCGAGTTGAACAATCACTTTCTCGGCGGTGTTGTCTTGCGTGATACGGAATACATAGCTACCCTCGGCACGCAAAACCACTGCATCGCGTGGAATCATCAATGCGATATTACCACTAGCGATACTGAGCGACACACCGATCAGCTGACCGACAGCAACACCAAGACTCTCCGGCGCCCCCACAATGTCGGCGCGCACCTCGAAGCTTTGCGAGTTTTCGTCAACTGCGGAAATAATAGTCCTGACTTTACCTTCGAGCGCGCCGTCAGCGCGATGCTGAAACGCGATTGTGTCACCAACGACCACGCGGCCCTGGTAGTTAACTGGCACCTCGAAACGTACTTCAAGATGGCCTACATCCACCAGGCGCAGAATCACATCGCCCGGCTGGACGTACTCGCCAGCCTTGAGCTGGCGCTCTACTACCATGCCTGCAAATTTGGCAACCACTTTGGAGCGCCGCAACTCGTCTTCTACTTGTCGAATTTGCGAACGGATCACGGCTAAATCGCTGTTCGACATATCCCGTTTTGATTCAGCCTCATCCAACATGCCCTGCGACACGCTATTGGTTTCTCGTAACTTCTGCAAGCGTTGCAGTTCCTTCCCCAGGTAGGTCAAATTGACTTGCTCTCTGGTGGCGCGAATCTCTAGCTCCTTCCGGCGTAACAAAATGGGCTGTTCATCAAGGCTGGCAACAATTTCGCCACGTTCAGCGACGGTGCCCGGTTCGGCCACCGCCTGCAGTTCGCCGGCAATAGTAATGCTCAACTCGACGTCATTACGACTGTGTACGCGCCCGGATATCGGCAACTGACGCCGCAGGTTTTTTTCCTGAACTTGTTTGACCACCACGGGGGCAGCAGCCGCCGGTGCATCATCCTGAGCTTGTGCGCCATGAAACACAACACCAGGCAAAAACATCAGCACGAAAACACGGCACGCAACCGTGGTAAGTTTCACGTGCATTATCACAGCGCGACTCATTGCGATACCTCTCCGAGTTGTAGTGCCGCACCGTTTCGCGCCGCCACTGTCGTTTCACCCAGACGCAACAAACTAGGCAATAACACCAGGGTAAATACAGCGCAGATCGCCATACCGCCGACGATGACGGTAGCCAGGCCACGGTAGATTTCCGACCCCACGCCGGGAATAATCATCAACGGCAGCATACCGAACAAGCTGGTCAGCGTGCTCATAAAGATAGGGCGTGCCCGGTATAACACGGCCTGGTGCACCGCTTCGCGCGCCGCCATGCCATTGCGTTGCGCGTTACGGGTTTGGTCAACCAGCAAGATGGCGTTATTAACCACCAGGCCGAGCAAAATAATGAAACCAATCATGGTCAGCAAATCAAGCGATTGATAACTAATGTAATTAAGCAGTTTCAGCCCGACTACCCCACCGGCAACCGCCATTGGCATCACCATTAACACCAACAAACTGTCACGCGCCGATTTAAACATGGCCGCCATAATTAAAAACAGAATCAGAATCGCCAGCATAAAGTTGACGGCGATAGTGCGCAAGGCCTGCCTGAGGCGATCGGCGCTGCCGCGATAGTCGATGCGCGCACCAGCGGGTAACAGCGCTTTCAAGCCCGGTTCCACTTCGTCGCGCAGGCGCTGCAAGGCCTCCGCCATGGGAACATTATTAGGGGGCACCAGGGTAATGGTCACAGTGCGCCGCGCGTCAACACGCTGCAGTTGCGACGGGCCAATACCGCGTTCGATAGTAGCCAACTCGCCGATGGTTTGAACACCGGCCAACGGCGTCGCCAGCGGCATGGCCGCCAGCTCTTCAGGCGCCGCCCATGGAGGGCCGTGCAATATCACATCGTAACGATAGTTACCGTCGAAATACTCGCCGGCAAACAAACCGTCGGTGTAAGCGCGCACGATATTCGCCAACGTCAACCGATCCAGCCCGGCCAGGCTAATGCGCTGCTCGCGTGGATACACCCGCAGTTCTGCCTCGCCCTTACCGAGGTCCGGGGTGGAAAACACCACCGCCGCGTCACCCCATAGGGCTTGAATTTTTTCCAGGCCGATGGCAGCGACTTTCATTAAACTGTCCAGATCGGCACCTTGAATATCGATGGCAATGCCCCCGGGGCCATCATCGCCGCCAACATCCAGCATCGAGGACTGCCGAACAAAGGCTTGCGTGTCAGCAATCCCGGCAAACAAATCCTTGCGTAGCAGCTCAATAAGCTGGTCTACCATCCCCGGATCCTTTGGATAAATATAGCTGAACGTATCGGTCGCCCCGAATGAACCAATGTTATAACCACGAATTGCCGGTTCTTTGTCACCGTCGTAATAGGGCTTCAGGCGGCGCACAATTTCACCGACCACTTCCCTTTCAAGCGTATCGATATTGATTCCGGGCGGTGTGGCGAAATAGGTTTGCACCGCATCGATATGGGCTTTCGGCAAAAAGTCGACTTTGGGAATCAGCAGCAGTGTCGCCAGCAGGGATGCGCCGAGAATACCACCCACCCACAAAATGCGTTGCTGCCGCGTGTCGGTGCAGCGCACTACCAGCGCGGCTATTTTTCGCCAGCGTTCGGCGAACGGATCGCGGCGTGGCTTGAGGGCCGCCCAACGCGCCGTCGCGGCCGGCAAGATCGTCAACGCCGTCAGCAAAGACACACTAACCGCCGCGGTTAAGGTAATCGCCAGATCTTTAAACAACTGCCCCTCGACACCTTGCATAAATAATATCGGCACGAAGATGGCAATGCTGGTGAGCGTCGATGAAAACAATGCGCCGGAGACTTCGCGACAACCTTGTAAGGTTGCTTGTACGGCATTCAAGCCGGTTTCGCGTAGCCGCACGATATTTTCCTGCACAATAATTGCCGCGTCCATGACCAGGCCGACCGCGAAGGCCAGCCCCGCCAGGGAAATCACATTCAGCGTTTTGCCGGTAAAGCGCAACACAATGAAGGCGACCAACAGCGAAATCGGGATGCTGATCGCGATCAACAAGGTGGAGCGATAACTGCGCAGGAACAGCCACAATACGATGCTCGCCAGCGCCATACCCAGCAGCAGATTACCCTGCACCAGCGCAATCGCGCGACGAATATGCAGCGACGCGTCGAAACTCAGTTCGATGACCAGTCCCTGCTCGTTCAATACCTCGCGGTTTAACTCGTCTATGGTCTTATTCAGACCATCCAGCAGTTCGACGGTATTGGCGTCGAAGCTGGGAATCATACTGATGTAATAGGCAGGAAAGCCGTTGCGCCGCGATAGAAATTGGCGCTTTTTAAGCTTAACTTCCAGCTTGGCGATTTCGCGAAGATATACCGGTTCGCCGCTTTTCCAGGCAACGACTAACTCGTCGAGCTGTGGAATTTTTCGCTGGCCCAAAAATCGAACGGTATAGCGCCGCCGCCCCACATCGGCAAAACCACCCGACACATCGACCGCGCGGCGCAGCGTTTGTTCGACGTCGTTAATCTGAATATTGCGCGCCGCCATGCGTTGCGCGTCCAGCGTGATGCTGATTTCCTGTTCGCGCTCACCGGCCAGATCGACCCGGCCAACACCGGGCACGCGCGCTAAGCGCGGCTCGACTTCCTGATCGATCAATTGCTGATAGCTGGCCACTTCGGTGGTGGAATTACCCGGCATCGTGTAAATAAGCAGCGAAGCGGCCTGGCTCCGCGCGGTACCACCCGAGCGAATTTGTGGTTCGTCGGCGTCGGCAGGCAGGTCGCTGACCTGGTTCATCTGGGTGATCACGTCGATCAAGGCGCGTTGCATATCCCAACCAACGCGAAAATTGAGCTGAATTTTGCCGTTGCCACGCGAAATAGTACTCACCATGCTCTCCAGCCCCTCGAGGCTCTTGAGCACTTTCTCCTGCGGCTGAACGATCGACTCCTCCACTTCTTCAGGCGCCGCCGAGCGCCAATGAGTCACGATGGATATCCGTGGATGCGCAACGTCGGGCAATAACTGAATGGGCAAGACTCTTAAGCTGATGATGCCAAACAACAAAATAAGCAATACGACGACGGTGATAGCGGCGGGATTGGCGATTGCGATTTTTGTCATAACAATCCTTCTACCGCGTAAGATGCTGCTACTTTTTATATGATGAGCTATAGACAAACGAATGGCGGGCGGATTCCCTCGGCCTGAAACTTAACCCCCCTAAATAGAATGGATCTACATTGAGGTTTCAAACCTGAATGGAAATGACTTGGGCGCGGGTGCTCCGTCAAACGAGAAACAACACGCTGCACAAGAGAATCTAAACACCATCGATGTCATCCCTTTGAGTAGCTTTCTGGCACCACGAGATGCTCAGCCAGCCGTCAATATGAGAGGCCCTAGCTTTGCTGGCCAAGCTCCTGGCTATGCTGGCTCCTTGCCGCCGCACATTGGTCTTGACGCTTTAAATAAGCTTGATTATCACTTTCGCAAACCCGCTCCCAGTTTTCAGGCAGAACTCCGTGCTGACTTCTTAACTCTCTTTTTTTATTGATCAGGCATCGTTGATGATAGTCTCGTCGGCTTTCCGCATCGCGGCATAGTGTAATTGCTTTGTTTGACCAATACTGCGCCGGGTCAACGAAGTAGTTGCGCACGTTTCGTGAATAAGTGCAGCCGCCAACTAGTGCCGCGCAACAGATGATTGTAATGAGTTTTATCATAAAAGTGCTTTCGTGTGCCTTTGTTGTCACATAACGAAGTTTAACGTCTCGGGCTCCAAACAAGTGCTGTCATCACAAGCCTGCACGTGCAGCCCGACAATCGTGGGTGAACGTTGCTGCACCTGCGCTTTAATCTCAAAGTCTCCTTGTAAAATGGCCAACCCGTCTTGCGTGTTGGTCGCTGCAGGATACTCCACCGAGCCAAGTTGCGCTTCTTTTTGCGCCACGGTCACGGTGGTAGCGACAAGCCCCTCGGCCGCCTTCGCGGCATTAACATGCCAACCCTCGGCGATATGCACGGCGATCACCAACTCTGATTTCACGCCCTTGTTGGTAGCCCTCGCCGTCGCACGCACGATGCCGCCTGCTCCGTATTGCGTCGTTTGCCACTCGCCTTCCTGCAATTCCGACCAGGCAAGCAAGGCCGACAACACCGCGTTGGGAAACTTGTCGGCTACCGGCTGGAACACCTGGAATAATTGGTGCGCCTTATTGCGCCACTGCAGATCACCCGTGCGGCGATAAAGCTGCACCAGATTTTGCAGAGCGACCGCGTTGGGCGCGGGCAGAGCACCGTCGGTAAGCTCGCGCGTATTGCTGATCAGCGGACCCTGGTGGTCTTTGCCGCTATTCAGATACACCGCGTCAGTACCAAGAAATGCCTGATCTTGCTGCTGTTGCAGTTGCAGCGCGCGGTCAAGCCATTGTTGCGCCCGTGTTAGATCGTATAAAGCCAACATGGCGTCAATCAGGTACACGTAGTCTTCCAACTTGGCAGCAATGGAAACCTTGCCATCAACCAATATGCGCTGCAGTCCGTGTTCGCTGACCATGCGCTGCCACAACTGGGTAGCCGCTTTTGTCGCTGCTTGCTGGTAACGTGGTTCCTGTAGCCTCTGCCCCGCCTCGACCAGCGCGCGTATCATCATGCCGTTCCAGGCAGTGATTATCTTTTCGTCGCGCAATGGATGCTCGCGTTGTTCACGAACCCAATAAAGTTTGTCTTTCATTGTCGTGAGCCAGGTGTGCAGCTCTGCCACCGGCATGCCTTCGCGCTTGGCGAAACTCTCAATTGACTCGGGTAAAAATAAGATATTGTGGCCTTCAAAATTGCCGCTTTCGCGCATGCCATACAACGCGATAAAACGCCGAGCGTCTGCGCTGGCCAATTGCTTGTTGATCTCGTCGATTGACCAGACAAAAAATACGCCTTCTTCGCCCTCACTGTCGGCGTCGGTGGCGGAGTAGAACAAGCCTTCGGGTGATTGCATATCGCGTAACACGTAGTCGCAAATCTCACGGCCGATGCGGGCGAAATCTTCCCGGCCCAGTAATTCGCCGGCCCAGGCGTACACGCGCGCCAGGTACGCCTGGTTATACAACATCTTTTCGAAGTGCGGCACCAGCCAGTCAGCGTCGGTCGAATAGCGGTGAAAACCACCGGCCACCTGGTCGTAGATGCCGCCCCGCGCCATATGGTTCAACGTGGTCAGCAAGGCCGTTTCCAACTCGTCGCGTGGCAGATCGTTCTTTAAACTCACGGCGTATTGGTTGAGCATAAAAAGTAGCTGCGGTTCCTGTGGAAATTTGGGCGCACCACGCGTGCCACCACGCTGCGTATCTTGCTGCGTAAAAATGGTGGTCAGCGCGACACGCAGTTGCTGCGCGGATATCGATTTTTTCGCCGGCGCGAAGGCGTTCGTGCTTTGTAATTGCGCGGTAATTTTTTCCGCATCGGCGACCAGTCGGTCTTTTTTATCACCCCATACGCTGGCAACCTGCTCCAACAGCGCTTTGAACTGTTGTGGCGGGTAGTACGTGCCGGCAAAAAACGGCTTGCCCGCCGCGGTTAAAAAGCTGGACATGGGCCAGCCACCACGACCACTCAGTAGCTGCACCGCATTCATGTAGATGGCGTCAATATCCGGGTGTTCCTCGCGATCTACCTTGATGCTGATGAAGTTTTCGTTAAGCAGGTTCGCAATCGCGACGTTGTCGAAGCTTTCATCTTCCATCACGTGGCACCAGTGACAGGTGGAATAGCCGATCGATAAAAACACCGGTTTGTTCTGCGCCCGCGCGGCGGCCAACGCAGCCTCGCCCCACGGGTACCAGTCGACCGGGTTGTGCGCGTGCTGTTTTAGATAAGGCGAACTCTCCTGCGCCAGGCGGTTGGTGTACAGCGGTTGGCCGTTGGCGTCCAGATGTTGAGTGCGCACGGTAGTGCTCCCGTAGCTTATTGCGATTGGTAGCCCAAACAGAATAAAGCAAGCGCTTCGAATAACAAGTTTAACGTTTGGTAACATTTAACCTAGGTTTAACGTTAAGAGACTTCTATAAAGTGCTGTTGGATTGGGAAATATAAGCCTGTTCTTACCTTTTCCTCGCCCGCTTGCATAAACGCATTTCTATACGCGGCCAGTTGCTGCTGATACAACGCAGATTTTCGCCGATCGAAAGCTGCCAAATCGTCGACCGCTTCGTGCAGAACGGTTTTATAGTCGATAATCCAGCGCGTTCCATCCTCAAGCACGAACGTGCGATCGATAATATAGTGTTTGATGCCGGTGGCTGTTTGCACCGCTAGCGGCAGCTCAACCGCGCTGTCGTGTTGACCGGCGTCGAATATCCAGGCGGCATTGGCATCGGTGAGCGCATTGCGGATAGCGCGTTGCACTGCATCCAGCGCCTGCTGCAAATCAGTGCCGCTGACACCCCGTTGGCGCAGCTGGGTTTGCCAGCGCGCACGCATGAAATCCAGTGCTTTCAGGTGCCAATTGTGGTGTCGATCGCGTACGAGTTGTTCGAGGTTTGTGTGTACTACCGTGCCTACGATTTTCTGCAGCCGGTTACGCTGCGGCGCGGCGTGTGGGTCGCTGTCAAACTCGCGGCCGCGGAATGTGCTGAGCAAGCCCGATTCCGGCGTCGCTGCTGCTGGTTTCACATGCGCTACCCGAGTGAGTTCTGTAATGACTATCTCGGGCCTGGCTTCCGGTTTCGCACCGGCATCGTCTAGCACTTGTATATTATCGCGAATAGTCGGCCAGATAACGCTGGCAAGGCCAGTGCTTCCGGCCGGGACCAGATCGCCAGACTTCGCCTGTTCTTTTACGCCACTAAACAAATACAAGCGCTTGGTCGCGCGTGTGCAGGCGACGTACAGTAAGCGCACGCTTTCCAGCTCCCGCTGCCGGCGCTTTAAAAAGCGCACATAGCTATACAGGGTTTTTTTCTGGTCGTTGCCGCGCTCGTTTAAACCGATCAGCAGCGGCGACTGGCCGTCGTCGTCAACCGGATCAAACCAGTTAAGCAATTCCCTGCCATCGGTTTGCGAGCGCTGGTGCAGCGACGGCAGCAGAACCGTATCGAACTCCAGGCCCTTGGCCTTGTGAATGGTCATAATCTGCACCGCAGCGCTGGACTCGCTGGTCGATTCGGCGTATTGGCGCTCGATATTGTCTTCGATTAACTGCCAGTGTAGCGCTTCTTCGTTCTGAACCAGTTGCTCGAGCGCCATAAAAAAACGTTGGCAATAGTCTTGTTCCGCCGGCGTGGCATACACCGCATCACCAGAGAGCGCCTGCCATATTCCTTGCACCACGTAGTGCAGCGGTTTGCGCTGCCGTGCCTCCCAGGCTGCGCCAAACACCTCGCTCAACAAAGCCAGCCGGGGTTTTCCATCGTCGCTGAGTGTGTCAATGCTCTGATAGTTGACGATACGCTCGAGCAGCGCTTGTTGCGCCGTTGCTTGCGTCACGCCGGCTACCGCCAGCAAATCCTCCATCGCCAAGCCACACATTGGCAGGCGCAGCAGCGCCAACCAGGCGACGCGATCGGCGGGATTCAGTAGTGCGCGGGTGATGCTCATCAAGTCGGTCACGCAAGCCTGGTCAGACAGCTTGTCCAGCTCGGCGGCTTGCCAATCAATACCAGCGGCCCGTAAAGCGGGCAAAATAGGCTCGGCCTGTTTGCGCGTGCGCAGCAGAATCACAATACTGCCCTCGGGGTCTTGCTCGCGCGCGGCGCCAATCAACGCGCAGATTTTTTGCGCCTCTGCCTGCTTCGAAAACGTATCGAAATAGCCAAACACCTGCACCTCGGCAGCACTCGAGCTAGCGCTGAGCGCGGTGGAAGCAACATAAGGCGTCGCACCCAGGCGCAAGTCATCGGCCGGCGGAAACGCCGTTTCGAAGGTTGCGTTCACCCACTCGACAATGGCTTGCCTGGAGCGAAAATTGGTACTCAGTTCAAGCGGCCGCAGTGGCAACTCGGCAATGCCGTGTTTGCGCGCATACATAAACAGGCCGACCCGCGCGTTGCGAAACGCATAGATGGATTGCATCGCATCGCCGACAATAAACAAGGTCTTGCGCGCTTGCGGGTCTGAACCCCATTCCGCCGCCAGGCGCGCCAGAAGTTCATGTTGCACGCGTGAGGTATCCTGAAATTCGTCGACCAGGATATGTTGAATTTGATAGTCCAGCCGCAGCGCCAAATCACTGGGCGCATCGAGTGCGCCAAGGGCGCTCAGTGCGCGCAAACTGATGGCGCTAAAATCCACCTTCTGCGCGCTTTGAAAAGACAATTCAAGATAGGCCAGCAAATGACGCATCACATTGAGTAGCGCCTGCAATAGCGGCCAGTTCTCTTCGGCGTAAGAATGTTCGGGCAATTCGCGGATTTCACCGAGCAGCGCCAGCAAGCCCTGCTGCATTTGCAACTCGTCTAGCAGCGCCTTGAAAGCACTTTTTTGCCGTTTTTCTGCGGCGTTGCCGGCGGGAAAACCCTGGCGAATATTCACGCTTTTGCGCCATTCATTTTTGTCGGTCAACAACAGGGTTCTAATCGTTTGCCAGACCTTTACCTCCGCCGGATCGACGCCAGGCAATTGTGTTAATCCCACCAGCTCTTTTACCGGCGAGGGCTTATCGTGCTCGATAAGCTTGCCCGCCGCATAGTCAATCTGTTCGCACAGAGGGCCGCCAAACAGGTGCAGCCTGGCGTGCAAGCCGGCCAGCAACTCTTCGACCATGCTGTCGATATAGCCTTGCAATAACTCGGCCGCCGAACCCTCCTGCAGATGGGCATACAGCCCGCGCCACTGATCGCGTTTGCGCAACAAGTCAACTAATATATTTTCAAGCTCGGCGAGTTTGCAATCCAGGTGCGCAACCACGGTGGCAATATCCGCAGCCAGCGCGCTGTCGTCTTCCAGCCGCGCCAACAGGCGCTCAACGGCGTCGAGATATAACGGCTCGGCGTTATCTTCCTGGCTGGGCGCACCACCAAAACCACTGGTGATCGGCATCTGCCGTACTAGGTACGCGCTGAATGCGTCAAAGGTAAAAATTCGCAAGCGGCCAGGGTTGGCCAGTAATTGCCAGCCTTTATCGGCGTCGCGTTGCAACACCGCGCGCGCCAGCGCCAGCGTGGCTTGCCGATGCGGTGCTGCGTTTTCGTCGTCTTCGCGCTCGGCGGAGCGCAATGCCACCACGATTCGCGCGCGCATTTCGGCAACTGCTTTACGGGTGAACGTAATGGCGAGCACTTCTTCGGGGTTATCTACCCGCGCCAGCAAAGTCAGGAAACGCTGCGTCAACAGCTCAGTTTTACCCGAACCAGCCGGCGCCGTCACACAAAATGATTGCTCGGCATCCAGCGCCGCTGTACGCGCCGCCGCATCGGCTAGCTCAGGCTCCATGGTCGCCGGCCTCCTCGGCGTTACCATCCAACTGGCGGTTGGGAATGCGGCACAGCGCATTTAGGTCACAGTAGCTGCAGCTTAGCTTGCCGTGCAAGGGATTAACTGCCGCCTCGCCTTCGCTAAACGCGAAATCAAGCGCGTCGATTCCGGCATGCCATTGCGTCAGGTAGTCGTCCCACGTGGTTTCATCTTTGCGCGCTCTGTTGCTGCCAACTTGAGGAAAGCCGACATCGGCCCCGCTGCCCACCCCTACCCATTTTGGCTCGTGGCTATCCACCCGTGCCAGCGCGATACCACTGACACGTGGCTCCGCGCCGGCATTCAAGCACAGGGTATACAGCGGTAACTGAGCGTCTTGCACAGGCTCACCTCGCCAACCGGTCGCGCTGACCTGACCGGTCTTGTAATCAAGCAGCAACTGCGTACCGTCTTCAAGCTCATCGACGCGGTCGATGCGCAACCGCTTCGCACGCCCTGCTATACAGGTCTCCAACTCGTATTCGCAATACTTCACCGTAAATGGCAGGCGTTGCGCTTCTTTCTCCAGCCACATCGTTAGCAGCGTCTGTAATCGCGCCTGCTCTAACTGCAGGAGTTTCTGCACACTACCGGGCTGTAGATTTTTACTGACCGTGGCCAGCGCATCACGAATGGCGGCGGCAATCAAGCCCTGCAGTTGTTCGGCCGTTTTCCGTTGCAGCGTTGTTTGCGAACCCAGATGACGCCACAGGTAATCCAGGCAATGGTGCACCAATATGCCGCGCTGCATGGCGCTGAGCCCTGTGCACGGCGTTGCCAGTCGCCTCGCCTGCAAGCGATGCGTGGCGAATGCGCGAAACGGGCATGCCGCTTGATTGGCATAAATCGTTACCCCGCCGCGCAACACTTCGCTGTCGTGCAAAGCCGGCGCTTTTTCGGTAACAATCGTTTCGAGTTCGACGGACGCCGACTCGGGTTGTGCCGCGCTCTCATCCGGCAATAGTTGCGCCAATGAAACTTCTTCAACATCTACAATCAACGCGCTAGGATCGACCATTTGCTGATCCTCCTGCTGCGCATGGCTAAGCACAATCGTATCGCTATTGACCATGTAACTGTGCAACAAGCGCTTGGCAAACTGGTATTCGCGCTCTGGCCCGCAATGCGGCATATTCAACTCGCGCTGCAATACCAGCGGAATAAGCGCACTGGGCCGCGCGGCGGGAGGCCACGTTTTGCTGCTGAGACCGCAGATCCATAAGTGCGTGAACGGCAGGCCAGCGCCTTCGAGCAAGCCGAGTATCTGAATAGGGCTCCCGCCAGTTTGCGGCTGGAAAACAGTTTCCCGCAACACCTGACGCAGCATATGCAACGCGTCGGCGGCGCTGAGCTTCCCCGTTAGAGACGCGAGCGTACGCGCATCATCCAGGGCTTCATGCCAGCGTTGCAGCTGCTGGTATTCAACGCTGTCGAGTGTGCGCTGACCGGGCCAGCCAAGCGCATCAAGCTGGCGGCTAAACACGTCGAGCCATTCGTCCAGAGTTTTTTGCTGGCCACGTTGCAAGTGCTTAAAGCGCTGCACAGCATTCGCCAGCACAGGGCAAAGCAGCTCATCATCTGCCAGGCCTTTGCCGTTGCACTGGAACAGTAACGCACCAAGGCTTAGCGATGCGTCCTGATAATCGCGCAGGCGATTTTCCAACACAATGCGCGACGCAAGGCTGTCTTGCCCGCTGGCAAGAAACGGCGAATACAACAGACTTGCCAATTGCTCGGTAGGCAGCGTGTTTCGGTTTAATTGCAGCACCGCTAACGCACATTGCACCAGCGGCACATTCGCCAACGCGAGACCGGCGGAGATATTGAACGGCAACACACGGCGCGCCGTCCCGGGTTTAAAATAATTTGGCTCAAAGCGCCTGGTGAATTCGTATTCGATGCTGGCGCGTTTGGTTCGCAATTCGGGCACGATAATGCCGATACGCGCTGCGGAGTCCGCGTTTAACACCTGTTCCGCCCAGGTTGCCGCACTGGCAAATTCATCGCGCTCGGTGGCACAACTCACGCGCTGGCAAGCTCCCGCTTCTGCCCCGGGTTGTACCGGCTCGAAGGGCAGATTCCACTGCTTCAATAACTCGGTATACGCCGGCACAATTTCGTCAAAACCATACAACACAATACGTGCGCATGGTGGCGGAGACAGTGTGGCCAACACGGCGACGATGTCGGCTTCTGCGATGCAACATTCCACACTGCAAAGCTGTTGAAACGCAACGGCGCAGCGGTAAAAAAATGCGGTGTCATCCTGCAGTTGAAAGCGGTTTTTAAACGCTTGCGCCTGTAAATCGAGATTCCACAACGCAAGGTTACGGTACGTTTGCATCGCTTCGCGCGCGGCCGACTCGGGCGCCAGCAAGGCACCGTCAAAGTTTTGCTGCACCACGCGCTGCCAAAGCTGCAGTTCTTGCAGGTCAGTCAGCAGCCAAACATCAACGCAGGGGTTAACACCAGCCGCGGTAAAATCCTCCCACAGTGTGCGTAAATACTGGCCGATAGGCGTGATACACGGCGAGCGCCATGTCTTTTGTCGCTTCTCTAGCTGCGCGGTATCGTAATCGCGCTGCAGTTGCATGCTTAAACGCTGGTTCGGCGTAAGTAACACGGTGTCCAGCTCTAGTTTTTCGATTAAGATCTTGACGCGGGATTCCTCACAGATCAAAACAGGTGGTACCATTGTTCAATCAGCATAAAAAACAGGTATAGCTTATGTCCGACCCAGCATTAGACGACCTTAATATCAAAGCGGAAAACGTTTTGGCAACGCCCGAGCAGGTTAAATCCGATATTCCGATGGATCGCGCGTCGTTTGACACAGTCACCAACGGTCGGCAAGCCGTGCGTAATATTCTAGCAGGTAAAGACAAGCGCTTGTTTGTAGTGGTAGGCCCGTGTTCTATCCACGACACGAAAGCAGCAATGGATTACGCCCAGCGCTTAAAGCCGCTGGCGGATGAAGTCGCCGACAGCTTGCTATTGGTGATGCGCGTGTATTTCGAAAAACCGCGCACCACCGTCGGGTGGAAGGGTTTGATCAATGACCCGTATATGAATGACTCGTTCAAGATCGAAGACGGCCTGCATGTGGGCCGGCAACTGCTGAAAGAAATTTCCGAGTTGGGCCTGCCAGTGGCGACCGAGGCGCTGGATCCTATTTCGCCGCAATATTTGCACGACTTTATCAGTTGGTCGGCCATCGGCGCGCGCACTAGCGAGTCACAAACGCACCGTGAAATGGCCAGCGGCTTGTCGTCTGCCGTGGGCTTCAAAAACGGCACTGACGGTAGCTTGACAGTCGCCATCAATGCCTTAGGGTCGATTTCGGAACCGCATCGCTTTCTCGGCATTAACGAAGCGGGCCAGGTGGTCATCATACATACGCGCGGCAATCAGCACGCGCACATTGTGCTGCGCGGTGGCAGCCCAGGCCCGAATTATGACTCGGTCAACGTCAAGCTGTGCGAGCAACAGCTGGAAAAAGCGGGCATAAAACCCAATATCATGATCGATTGCAGTCACGCCAACAGCAACAAGGAACCCGAGCGACAAACACTGGTGATGGAGAACGTCGCCAACCAGGTGCTGGCGGGCAATCAGTCGATTGTCGGTTTGATGGTAGAGAGCAATATTGGTTTTGGCGCGCAGCCCATACCGGAAGATTTGTCGGAGTTGCAATATGGCGTGTCGGTCACCGATGCCTGTATCGATTGGGACACGACCGCCACGGCGCTGCGCGCTATGGCTGAGAAATTACGTGATGTGCTGCCGGGGCGTAGCGGCTAATGTGCTGTAATGAATAAAATATACCTATCAGAAGTCATCAAATCAGTCAGTGCAAGACATCGCTTGCAAGCAATGGCCCCTCCCCTGACCAAAGCGACAACGCCGTACTGACTGGTTTGATGACTGCCCTTGCGGCGAGACGCCAAATGTCGCTCTGGCCAACACGTCACCCTTCAGCATCCCTATGCTTCGTATTGGTAAAAAGCAATTTTGTCCAATACACGACGACTCCCCACACATTAACTTAACCACAGCTGCATGCAAATGAATGGAGCCTAACTAGTGCC
>CAZJDL010000009.1:0-44896 GCA_964544755.1 uncultured Pseudomonadales bacterium
GGAGTCCGGCGGTTAAAACTCGAGCTTTTTACCCACAGATATCCCTGAGGACCCTTAAAAAGAAAGGCAGAAACGAAAAACTGGCTGACCGGCAATTCAAACAATTCGACTGAGGTCTACCAACGGCTGGCCATGCTCCGGGGAACGAAACGTGGATAGCGAAGCTTGAAAAACTGACCAGACGATCGCTTAATCCATAAAAGCGCGGCCCCAAAAAGAAAAACGGATACGACTATTGAGTTTATTTCGTAAGCCGTCACCGTAATTTATTTTAGTATGCGTCCTCCTCTTCCAAAATCTCACGGCGTTGCTCGTCCTCTTGCTCTTCTCGCTCGCGCCGTTCTTCTGATTCCCGCTCCTTTTCTTCCTCGTCAACTCGCTTTTTCAGCGCCAGATACTTCAAACCAGCCTCTACCGGAGAATCATTAGCGTTATTTCGCGCGTTCCGGTCAGCACCAGACGCGAGCAAAAATTCTGTCATGGCATTGTTGTTCTCGGCGAAATAAGCAAAATGCAGAGGAGAATTGCCGTAGCTAGAGCCGCCACTAATGTCTGCCCCCTTGGCGAGCAAGTATCTGGCGATTTCTGTATATCTCGACTTCGCTGCATAATGTAAAGGCGCTGCACCTGCTACTTGCTGCTGAAGCTTTCTTTCCACGGCGCTGTGATAGCTTGGTGATGTTGAACTATCGGGCAAATTAACAGCAGCGCCATTGTCGACAAGGAATTTGACCGTTTGGTACTGCCCATTACTAATGGCCAAGTGCAGCGCGGTTTTCCCAAAATCGTTCTTGTCATCGACATCAATCTTGTGCTTGGCTAATTCGTTTGCCAACGTATCGTTGTTCCCCTTCGCTGCTGCTGCATGCAGTTTTGAACCATACCAAAGACTTTCGCAGCCGCTGGCGGTTAGCATCAAGAAAACCACGAGTGATAGCTTCAACGTTACATTTGCTGCAGGCATGACACTGTTACCCTCCGTACCGTACCATTACTATACTGTTGTAAAGGGCATGGTGTATAAGTAGAACCAACGCCCTTTCCCGACTACTTTTCCCTAAAAACCTGGCGGGCGGCAATTGTTTGGCCACCGCCTGCGATTATAACTCGCACATTGATTGAAGTTAAGGGGGCCAGCGTCTGCGCGGGTAGAACGTAAATAAATGTATTCATCACCTGCCGTGGTCGCCACATACTCACTAGGCCCCATGATCCGCAGCTGCGACTCGGCGCCGGACGGCTGAGTGACTGTCGAAGACCCCGTTTTGGCATAGCATCTCACCCTGGACTTTAGATTTAGGGTGTATTCTATTGACAATAGGCCCAAAAGTTTACGAAAAGTTTTATTAAAGATGACCTGAAACCCTGATGAATGCTGGCTTGGTCATCCGAGCAGGAATTGCTGCTTGCTTACGGTTTTCATGAAAGTCTGAAGTACAGAGATGGTGTCTTTTATGATTAGCGTCTATCACCCCGGCGAACTGTAACTGGCTTGCGCCGCATCTGCGAGCAGTTGGTGATCGTGCCATCTTCCAAACGGTTCAACGGAAGATACGCGCGTTGCGTAGGGGTATTTAGCGGCCAGTTTTTCATTAATATCAACCCCGTGGCCAGGGTTCTCCGGGAGTGACAAGGTTTCTGCCGGGGCAGGTAACGATAATTGTTGCGGCCATGATTTTCATTATGAGGAGCGGCTAAACCGCCGCCGTTGACCGGGCACGCGACTTTTTCACTGATGTTTTACCGGCTGGTACGCGACTAACGCGCGCGCCTGCGTGGCGTTTATTAGCCACTGCCTTTTTCACCGAAGTCCTTTTCACGGCGGTCTTTCGCGCCTCGCGCTTTTTCGCGGGGCTCTTCTTCACGGCAGCTTTTTTCGACGCAGAATTTTTTACCGCCGCTTTTGTCTGTCGCGCTTTACCGAGTGTGCCTTTTTTTGTTTCGTTAAACGACGCGACCAGACACTGCCGATAAAATTCCGGGTCGGGGATAATATCGCGGTCGGCTAGCACCGTGATCGTGACAACGCCGTTCGAGCTGAACACCAAATGAAAAACACCGCAGCCCGGTGACAGTAAACCCAGGCCATGGTAGCGAACGAGCTGCGCGCCGGCGCTATAGAGAGGGAAATTCGGGCCGGTGACATTTGAAATCACCGTGCTAACGTTCAACGGTACAAATTTGCTGAGCTGATTTTTAGCCCAAAATCCGGCAACCCTCTTCGACACCGCTGGCGAAAACACACCAGCGATTTTCAGTGAACCGACCAGTGGATTGCTTTCACTGCTGGCCTTGGCATCGACCGCGCTGTCATGCACCGCATGCAGGCGCGCTACCGGGTCTTGCATATTGGTGTGCAGCGAAGTGAACATGGAACCCAACTGGTGACTTTCGTCGGTGGGCGCGTGCCGGGTGCGCATATTCAATGGCACACTCGCTGCCAGGGGCTCCTCCGGCAGTTCATTATAATGTTGCAGATACTTGCGCAGCGCTCCTCCAATAACCGACAGCGCCACGTCGTTCATGGTAACGCCAGCGGCGTTCTTTATCGCTTTGAAATCGTCCTGCTCGAATATCGCGGCATCGGCCACTCGATGCGGACCTACCGGATTATTGAAACGCGTTTTCGGCGCATGCATATCGGGAGAGGGTATCTCCTCGCGCGCCACGCTGATGCCGTACTTGGCCAGGTCCAGCGCCACATTCGCCACGCCCTTGGTCAGCAATAAGCTATTTCTGGTACGATTCACCATGGCTTTAACCAGCAACTCGGCGGGGGTCGGCTCGCGATCGACAAGCAGCGCGTGCTGAGCAGCTTGGTCATGCGGCGCGGGGTCGGGTACAAGATCGTGCAACGCTGCCATAAATGACTGGCCGCCCGCAGCGTCAACCAGTGCGTGGTGCATTTTGGTATAGATGGCAAACGCTCCTTGCGGCACATCCGGAATTTTATCCAGCCCCTCAATAATATACGCCTCCCATAAGGGGCGAGTCATATCCAGCGGGCGGGAATGCATACGCGCGACCTGAATCCATAGCTGGCGCCAGTCACCCGGTTCTGGCAGCGCCATATGGCGCAGATGAAATTCAACGTCAAAATTCCTGTCTTCGACCCAGTACGGGCGATCAATTTGACCAGGAACACTGACCAGCCGCGTGCGCAACATCGGCACCGTGTTAAAGCGCTGTTCAAAGTTGTTGATCACATCCTTAAAGCGTACAAAACCACCGGGCGCCGTGGAAACGTCGTAAATACCCAAGCCACCGATATGTTGCGGCGTATTGGTGCTTTCCAAATTGATAAACGCCGAATCTAGCGGACCCAGTTGCTTCATTAAAATAGCTTCATCAGGAGTCATCGCATGGCCAACGGCAGGCACCGTATTGCGAACGCTTAAACCATGTCAGTGTACACCCGACACGGTGGAAATTTATTTCATTTGAGCGTTATGAAACAAATAACTATTTGGCGGCACAAATGATGGGCTGCACATTGCCAGGATAATGGATGGTGCAGCAGGCCACTCGCGCAGTTCAACCGCGGCGAGGCCTGCCGCGATCAGGAATTGACAGCGCTATCTTCGCTGGTCGGCAGCGGTATTCTGACATCACGCGATGGCAAAATTGTAGAGATAGCGTGTTTGTAGATGACCTGCGTATTAACGTTTTTCAGCAACACAACGAATTGGTCGAAGCTGTCGACCGTGCCTTGCAACTTAATTCCGTTGACCAGGAAAATGGATACCGGTACGCGATCTTTGCGTAGAATGTTCAGGAACGGATCCTGTATGTTTTGTCCTTTTTTCATTAGAGCCACCTTATTTGGAGTCGTGCCATTAACTTAATCTTCAGGCCTTTGCGTTTCAGCTTCGGTGTACTCGTGCAACACAGCGTACAAAACAAACCGCAGCGATCAAACCGCTGTTTTTAAAACCCGGTGAAACCTGCCATACAGTGTAATACTTAAGCAGGTCAATTTCCTTGATTGCGATCAAGGAAACAATAATAAGACAAAGAGACGGCCCTACGCACGACCCCGCAACCGAAAAGCTGCAAAAATGACTAACTTTTCTAAGCTGGGCGCCTATTGAACGCTTACCAAATACGTTGGTCTTTTCTTATACACTACACTAGCACTCCTTCAACGTGATAACGCAGTCATGGACGTTGACAAGCCAACCCTTCGGGCGCAGCCGCGTTGCCGTGCTTGATAAGGCCTAAGTGGAATGGCACTTACTTAAGGGTAAATAACATTGCATTTCAACGGGTTAGAAAATCACTAAGCATCGCTAAGTTTGGTGCATTATCTTATCTTTATATTCATATCCCTGCCTTCCAAGCGCAGGCTAACAAAAAGGATGTAGATAGAAGTTTGTAAACGATTGATTATACAAACTTATTCTCTTAAGTAAGTGCCATTCGGCCTAAGGCCATTGCCTACGCACGGTGCCTTGCTGCGAAACAGGCTTGTCACTCTAGTGGTAGTGGCGGCGGAACTACATGTCTCCGCAAAGGCGAACGACGGCACAAAATCGTCAGTGGTTAGCATTTGTGCTGTTAACACGCTGATATTTCCTCGTTTCGAACCAAATTGTGAGTTGGCTCTCACTGCTTTAGCCTGCCAGAACACGCTAATATTTTCAAATAGGTGATAGTCTTTCGCCTGTTGATTCAAGAAAAGGCTAAACCGATGTCGTCTGCATTTATTCCCGTTAATTCGATCAAAAAGAGCTTCCTGATGGATGTTCCGCCGTCGACCTACAGCCGCGGCGTGAAATCACGAGCGCGGCCAGCAGCAAGCAGGATCGCGAAATTGTTCCGCTCCGCACAAGACGAGGCTAAATCCAATATCAGCTACCGAAGTTTATCTGCGGTAACACTCAATATCGCCGGCTGGGTCAGCTTGCCGGTAGAAATACGCAGGCCGGTGTCGCTGCTGGTCGTTTACCGCGATAACGCCGGCGAACACGGTATGCTGGTTGAAGAAATTGAAGCGCGTGGCGCGAGTCAAATATTGCTGTCCGGCGTGGTGGATATCAGGGCAGTTGGCCCTATTCGCAGCATCAAGCTGTATTGCGGCGGACTGGACGATCCACGCGTGGGTTTCCAACACATGCACGTACAGAAGGTAAGCGGCCAGTACGATCAGATTTCGCTGACGGCGTGTTAAAGAGCAGAGCGCTCTAGTTTCAGGACGGGCGCTACTTACGTGTCGTTCATCTATAACGCGTTAAGACCACGCTGCAAATCGCGCTGCAGGTCGGCAACGGCTTCCAATCCAACAGCAATACGAATGAGATTGTCGCTGATACCACTGGCCTGTTTTTCCTCTGCGCTCAGCCTGCCGTGCGTGGTCGTTGCCGGGTGCACGATCGTTGTCTTGGCATCGCCCAGGTTGGCGGTTAATGACATCAGGCGGGTGGCATCGATAAAACGCCAGGCTGCCTGCTGATCGCCCGCCACGCGAAACGACAGTACACCACCATAGGCGCTCTGTTGCCGGCTGGCCAGTTCGCGCTGCGGGTGGTCCGACAAGCCGGAGTAAAACACTTTTTCAACACTTTCTCGCGCCTGCAACCATCGCGCCAGATGTAAAGCGCTAGCGCTATGTGCGTGCATGCGCAGACGCAATGTTTCCAAACCTTTCAAAAACACCCAGGCGTTGAACGGCGCCATACTGGGGCCACCGGCACGGACGAAGCTCAGCACCTCATCCATCAACTCCTGGCGACCCAGCACCACCCCACCCAGGCAGCGGCCTTGACCGTCGAGGTACTTGGTGGCCGAATGGATGATAATATCGGCGCCGAAGTCGAGGGGCTTTTGCAGGGCGGGGGTACAAAAACAATTATCCACCGCCAGGTACGCGCCGTGCGCCTGAGCGACGCGCGCCAACGCGCCAATATCGGCGATTTCCGCCAGCGGATTAGACGGCGTCTCCAGAAGTAGCAGGCGCGTATCAGCGGTCAGTGCTTGTTGCCACTGCGCCAGGTCGGCACAGTCGACAAAGCTCGTGGTAACCCCGAAGCGTTGCATATATTTATTCAGCAACACAGTCGTGCTGCCGAATACCGCGCGCGAGCAGACGATATGATCGCCCGCTTTAAGCAAGGCCATGCAGGTGCTGAGAATGGCTGCCATGCCCGATGCGGTCGCCACCGCCGCCTCGGCGCCTTCCATTGCGGCCAGGCGTTGCTCAAAAGTGCGCACGGTGGGATTAGTATAACGCGAGTAAACATTGCCGGCTTGTTCACCGCTAAAACGCGCAGCCGCTTCCGCGGCCGAGTCAAACACGTAGCTGGAGGTAGCGAAAATGGGTTCGCTGTGTTCGCCTTCAGGCGTACGCGCATGACCGGTGCGAATCGCCAGAGTATCGATTTCCGCGCTGGCGAGCGCTTGCCGCCGTTCCTCGTTTTTATCCGTCACTGTGAGCCGCCATTGCCTATAAGGCCTGGTTATTGTGCAAGCCAATCACATGATCGTCGTCATTGCTAAAACGGGCGTTGTTTTGTTCTTTCACATTGTCGTTACGCGCTGCTGCCAGTTGGTTTAAATACGCCGCATCGACATCACCGGTAACATAGTTGCCATCGAATACCGAACAGTCGAAGCGACGGATATCCGGGTTACCCTCGGCCGAACAATCCACTAGATCCGCCAGATCCTGATAGACAAGCCAGTCGGCGCCGATCAGTTCGCACACTTCTTGTTCACTGCGGCCGTGCGCGATAAGCTCCTGCGCCGACGGCATGTCAATGCCATACACGTTGGGATATATAACGGCAGGCGCGGCCGAGGCAAGATATACTTTTTTGGCGCCCGCTTCGCGCGCCAGTGCGATAATTTGTTTCGAGGTGGTGCCGCGCACAACCGAGTCATCGACCAGCAAGACGTTTTTACCCTTGAATTCCAGGCCGATAGCATTGAGCTTATGGCGTACCGATTTCTTGCGCTGACGCTGACCCTGCATAATAAACGTGCGCCCAATGTAGCGATTCTTCATCAAGCCTTCGCGGAATTTCACGTCAAGTTCATAGGCCACCACCTGGGCGGCAACGCGGCTGGTATCGGGGATGGGAATGACCACGTCGACATCATTGCCGGGCCGCAACTTCAGAATTTTATGCGCCAGCGCTTCTCCCATACGCAGCCGTGATTTGTACACCGAGATACCGTCCATGATCGAATCGGGGCGGGCAAAATATACGTGTTCAAATATGCACGGGATCAGTTGCGGATTAGCAGCACACTGCTGTGTGTGTATTTTGCCCTGGGCGGTGATATAAACCGCTTCGCCGGGTGCTATATCGCGAATCAATGTGAAACCAAGCACATCCAGCGCCACGCTTTCGGACGCCATAATATACTCTTCGCCCAGGCTCGTTTCGCGTTTGCCAAACACGATGGGGCGTATACCGTGCGGATCGCGAAAGCCAACGATGCCGTGGTTGGTAATCATCGCCGCCGCCGCGTATGCGCCACGGCAACGGCGGTGCACGCCGCTCACTGCATTAAAGATATCCTGCGGCTCCGGGGTTAGCTTGCCGATTCGTTGCAGTTCGTGCGCAAATACGTTGAGTAATACTTCCGAATCAGAGTCGGTATTAAGATGGCGCAAATCAGCTTCGAACAGTTGTTTGGTCAGCTCGGCGGAGTTGGTTAAGTTACCGTTATGCGCGAGGCTGATGCCATACGGAGAGTTCACATAAAACGGCTGCGCCAGCGCCGGGCTAGAGCTGCCGGCGGTAGGATAGCGCACATGGCCCAAACCCATGTTGCCAACCAGTTGCTGCATATGGCGGGTGCGAAACACGTCGCGCACCAGGCCGTTACCCTTGCGCTGGTTCAGTTTGCCCGCATGGCAGGTCACTATGCCAGCGGAATCCTGACCGCGGTGTTGCAATAATGTCAGCGCATCGTACAGCGCTTGATTGACGTTGGATTTTCCGACGATACCGACAATACCGCACATACACAGAACCTCGACACTTCAGCCTGGTTTAATTGCAGAGAAAAACTGAACCACCGCGCTGGCCGCTTGCCGCGACCAGTCTTCCAGGCGCAGCACATGCGGAATGAGTTGCGACGATTGCCACCAGTCATCGCCTGCAACGGTTATCACCGCCGGCACAAATATTAGTATGGCGAGTACGATGATAATCCCGCGCGCAAAACCGAAAAACATGCCGAGTATTCGATCGGTACTGCCGAGTCCCACCGAGGTCACCAACTGGCCGAGTAATTTCGACACCAGGGAGCCCAATACCATCGTGATAATGAACAAACCGGAAAACGCCACGATGTTGCGCAACGACGGCGTCGCTATTTTGTCCACCATCAACCCGCTTAGCTGCTCGCCAAACAACATGGCGATCGCAATGGCCAGAAACCATACCGCCAATGATATGGCTTCATGCACGAAGCCGCGCATCAGGCTGACCGCACAGGACAAACCCACAACGCCAACGATGGCCCAATCAGCCCAATTCATTCAACATAATTAAACGATTCTTCTAGTGGGGAAATTTGGTGGCATTTTAGCAGACTCGCCATGCTATTTGGGCCGAAAATTCAGCACTAGCGAATCTACCTTTTCGCTTTTGTCGATTTCCTGCTTGATACTGACCGCTTTGCGCTTGTCGAATTTCGGACCAACCAATATACGATAAGACTTTTTGCCGGCGCGCTCGGCAACCTCGCTATAGGCGCGATAATTCTTTGCCTTGAGTTTTTCCACCAGTTGATCGGCACTTTTATGGTCTGATAGGCTTGCTACCTGGACGACCCAGGCCGGACGAAAAAGCCTCTGCTGCTTGGCCGTGACTGGCGCCTTTTTCACGGTGGGCTTGGCGGCCGGCTCGGTGTTCTCGCTGGTTTTGTCCGTGCCGGCAACTTTGCCTTGCGCGTCTTTGGCCGCCGGCTTTGGCGCCGCCACCTGCGGCGCGGTTGCATCAGCAACTTTGTCGTCGGGCCAACCAACCGTGCTGGCGTCCGGCTCCGGGACTTCGTCCGGCTGCCAGCGCTCCACTTCAGGCTTGGGTGGAATTTGCGACTGCTTGCTGAGTTTGATTTTGTCGGCGCTGTCGAATACCAGCGGCCACAAAATCGTGGCGATAGCCAGTAGCACAATGGCTCCGATCAGGCGCTTTTTGAGGGCCTCATCCATCGTTTGTCTCGACTTCATTTTGCAATGATTCCAACACCGGCCCGACCGTGTGAAAAGAGCCAAACACCAGCACGCGGTCGCCAGTCTGGGCTATGCTCAATGCCCGGCGCAAGGCCTGCTGCGGGTTTTTACTGACACTGACCACAAACTGGCCACGCTCACGTAGTTGATCAGCGATAACGACGGCCGACTCTGCCCGCGTGCTGGCTTGTAACTCGGCCAAAAACCAGCTGTCAACCAGCTCTTGCAAAGGCGTCAATATGGCCGGCCAGTTCTTGTCCTGCAACACGCCAAACACGGCGTGTGTTTTACCCGGCCATGGCCGCCGTTGCAACTGCTCTGCCAGCGCCATTGCCGCTGCGGGATTATGCGCCACATCTAACACGATGCTGATGCCCTGGTAATCGAACTGTTGCAGCCGGCCGGGCAAATGGCAGTTGGCAAGACTGTGGCTTAACCGTGCGGCACTGACAGGCTTGTCCAGCAACATGAACACTTGCAATGCAGCCGCGACACAATCGAGTTGCAAAGCAGGCAACGGTAAATTTTCGAATGTCGTGGCAGCGGAGCGCCAGGTCCAGCTTTCGTCGGCGTTGCGGGCGTAGTCGAACTGCTCGCCGATAAAGTAGCTTTGGGTATTTAAGGCTTCGGCAGCGGTTCGTAACGTAACGGGCGGGTCACGGTCGGCGCATACAAAGGTTATATCGTCGCGCAGTATGCCGGCTTTCTCGGCCGCGATAGCTTCGCGGTTATCGCCTAGCCAGTCCTCATGATCCATGGCTATGCTGGTGATCACGGCAATGTCCGCGTCTATTATATTCACGGCGTCGAGCCGACCACCCAGCCCCACTTCCAACAACACAACGTCGAGCGTCTGTTGCGCAAACAAGTAGAAAGCGGCCAGGGTTGTAAATTCGAAATACGTCAGCGGTGTATCCTCACGCGCTGCATCTACCGCGACCAGAGCAGTACACAAATCGGCATCGCCGACGTCGTCACCGTTGATACGCACCCGTTCGTTATAACGCACAAGATGCGGCGAGGTGTAAACGCCGACGCGCTGGTCGGCGTCCAGCAGTAGCCGCTCCAGTGTAGCGATGGTAGAACCTTTGCCGTTTGTGCCCGCCACGCTGACTCGCCGCTCGGCCAGCGCGCCATAGTTTAACCTGTTAGAAACTTTAGCTACACGGTCTAAACCAAGCTCTATTTCTTTAGGGTGCAGTGTTGCCAGCCGCTGCAGCCAGGACTCGAGATCGCGCTCAGCCATCAAGCTCCTCGCCATTGGGCTGCACTTTTTCAGCCGGCTGATTTTCGGTCACAAGCTCCGGTTCGCTTTCCTCAACCGGCATGTTGCCGTGCGTTAGTTTGGCGAGCAGCCGCCTGATCGTGTCGCACATATCGTTGCGGCTCACGATCAGGTCGATCGCACCTTTCTCCAGCAAAAATTCGCTGCGTTGAAAGCCGGGCGGCAAGGTTTGCCGAATGGTTTGTTCGATAATATTCGGTCCGGCGAAACCGGCGCGAGCGTTCGGCTCGGCAATATTGATATCGCCCAACATCGCCAGGCTGGCCGACACACCGCCATATACCGGATCCGTAATAACCGATATATAGGGTATGCCCGCTAGCTTCAAGCGCTTCAGCACGGCACTGGTTTTGGCCATTTGCATCAAGGAGATCAGCGCTTCCTGCATGCGCGCGCCGCCGGTCGCGGAAAAGCACACTAACGGAATTTTTTGCTCGAGTGCGGCGTTCGCTGCGCGCGTGAATTTCTCACCCACCGCGTAGCCCATGGAACCACCGTGAAAGCCAAACTCGAACGCGGCCACTACTAATGGCAGGCCTTCGAGCTTGCCTTGCATAACAACGAGGGCATCTTTCTCGCCGGTGGATTTCTGCGCCGCGGTCAGTCTGTCTTTGTATTTTTTCAGGTCTTTAAATTTTAGCCGGTCTATCGTCTCAACATCGGTTGCCAACTCTTCGCGGCCTTCTTCGTCTAAAAACAAATCCAGCCGCGTGCGAGCACCGAGGCGCATATGATGGTCACACTTCGGACACACCTCCAGATTCTTTTCCAGCTCGGGCCGGTATAGCACAGCATCACACTTGACGCATTTTTTCCACATGCCCTCCGGCATGTTGCTGCCATTGCGCTGCTCACTGCTGCCCGACGACCGAATGCCGGCGGGTAGAATTTTGTCTATCCAACTCATTGTGTTTTCATTCCGTGTTAATGGCTGATCTTATTTCCTGCACTAAAGCTTCTGCCTGATAGAGTCCGGCGTCGCCATAACTCATTAGTTCAACCAGCGCGCTGCCAACCACAACGCCGTCCGCCACCCGTGCGATCCTGCTTGCGGTTACCGCATCCTTTATTCCGAAGCCGACGCAGATGGGAATATCAGCATGAACGTTTATTGCGTCCACAGCCGCCGCCACGGCGCCAGCATCGAGGCCACCGGCGCCGGTAACCCCCTTCAATGACACGTAGTAGATATAACCGGTAGCCAGCGCGCTAATGTGTTTGATGCGGAGCGGCGTGGTGGTTGGTGCGATAAGGAAAATGGTGTCCAGAGCCTGCTTTTTCAACTCGCCATTGAGCTCACCGGCTTCTTCCGGCGGCAAGTCTACCGTCAGGACGCCATCGACCCCGGCAGCATGCGCCGCTGCGGCAAACTCCGCGTAACCCATTGTCTCGACCGGGTTGAGGTAGCCCATCAAAACCACGGGGGTGTCGGCGTTGTCGGCACGAAATTCGGTAACCATCTGCAACACATCGCGCAGGCTGACGTGTTCTTGCAACGCGCGTTCGTGGGCACGCTGAATGACTGGCCCTTCCGCCATCGGATCGGAAAAAGGCACTCCCAGTTCAATGATATCCGCGCCCTGCTCGACTAACTTGTGCATAAATGGCACAGTTACGCTGCGATTGGGATCACCAGCGACGATGTACGGCACCAGTGCTTTGCGCTTCTTTGTTTGCAGCTTGGCTAGCTGCTGTTTAATTCGACTCACGTATCCTTCGCTTCCTTACACTTCGATGCCATCGATCTCGGCCACTGTCAATATGTCTTTGTCGCCACGACCAGAGAGGTTCAACAATAGAATTCTGTCTTTGTCTAACGTGGGTGCGATTTGCTTGGCGTATGCCAAAGCATGACTCGACTCCAACGCCGGCATAATGCCTTCGATATGCGTCAGGTCACGAAAGGCGCTCAGCGTTTCGGTGTCGTCAACCGCCACGTAGCTGACCCGTTTTATGTCTTTCAACCAGGAATGCTCGGGGCCGACTCCGGGATAATCAAGCCCGGCGGAAACGGAATGAGTTGGCATGATCTGGCCGTTTTCGTCTGCCATCAAATAGGTGCGATTGCCATGCAGTACGCCGGGCCGCCCACAATTGAGTGGCGCCGCGTGTTGGCCGCTTTGCAGCCCGTACCCCCCCGCTTCGACCCCGACCATGGCCACCGTCTCGTCCTCCAAAAACGGATGAAACAGACCAATAGCGTTAGAGCCACCGCCCACACAAGCGATCAGAGTGTCGGGCAGGCGGCCGGTCAATTGCAAACATTGGGCGCGCGCTTCGCGGCCAATCACGCATTGGAAATCGCGCACCAGCATGGGGTATGGGTGCGGCCCTGCACACGTACCTATAATGTAGAACGTGTTATCCACGTTACTGACCCAATCGCGCATGGCTTCGTTCATCGCGTCTTTCAGCGTGCGCGAGCCGGAAGTAACCGGAATCACTTCCGCGCCCAGCAGCTTCATACGGTACACGTTTAACGACTGGCGCTGAATATCTTCGGCCCCCATATAGACATGACACTCCAGCCCCATGCGCGCCGCCACGGTTGCGCTGGCCACACCATGCTGGCCGGCGCCGGTTTCGGCAATGATACGGGTCTTACCGCTGCGTTTTGCCAACAGGGCCTGGCCAATCGTATTATTAATTTTGTGCGCACCGGTATGGTTAAGGTCTTCGCGCTTCAGGTAAATACGGGCGCCACCGAGCATGTCGCTCCAGCGCTCGGCATAATAAAGCGGCGATGGCCGACCCACGTAATGGGCCAGATCAGCATCAAATTCACGCTGAAATTGCGGATCTTCGCGCAAGCTCTCATAGGTTTCGGTCAGCGCATCGAGCGCGCTGATCAATGTTTCCGCCACATAACGGCCGCCGTATTTGCCAAAATGCCCGCGCGCGTCGGGGAACTGTTCGTACTGTGTCATCGTGATTCTACTCCGCTGCCGTCCGCCTTTTTGCACGCGTTTATAAATTGCTGAATTTTTCTCGCATCTTTCACGCCCGGCGCCGATTCAACGGCGCTGCTGACATCCACCGCGTACGGCTTGCATTGCTGTATTGCGCGGCCGACATTGTGCGCATGTAGACCACCGGCTAACACCAAGTTGGGCACACCACGCGGAATGCGGCTCCAGTCAAACGTATGGCCGGTGCCACCGGCTTTGCCTGCTTGAAAAGCGTCTAACAGAAAGCCGCTGGCTTGCGGATGCCCATTCACCGCGGCCTGCACATCAACATCTGCTTGCATGCGTATGGCTGTTAAATAAGGCTTGCCAAATTGCTGCGCGAAGTTCGCGTTTTCACCACCGTGAAATTGTAACAACGCTAACGGCACCGCGCCGAGCGTTTCTTCCACCTGCCGCGCGCTGGCGTCGACGAACAGACCTACAGCGGTCATAAATGGCGGCAAAGCAGCAACGATTGACCGCGCCGTTGCAATGGAAACAAAGCGTGGACTGTCGCGATAAAACACCAACCCAATCGCGTCGGCGCCCGCCTTTGTCGCCGCATGTGCATCGGCAACACACATGATGCCGCAGATTTTCGTCCGGGTTCTGAACACAAAGCCTCATATTGTCAGACGCTTACAATCTCAGCGCTGTATGATACCAGATGTAGCACTTAAATAAGGCCAATCGTACCGCCCGGTCTGGACGCTCACTTAAGCGCCATTCAAACCAGATATGCGTTGCGGTTTGCGGCACACAGCGAAACAATCAACAGCTAAAAAACGCCGGTCCCGGCGGCAGCTCGGGTAAGTCGAATTGCGCGGGATAGTCGATTTGCACCAGATACAGACCATCCGGCGCTGCGGTGATGCCACCGGCGCAGCGATCACGTGCCGCCAGAACGGTTTGCGCCCAGCCTGGCGCCTCATTACCGCTGCCAACGGCAATAAGCACGCCCGCAACGTTACGCACCATATGTTGCAGGAAGGCGTTGGCCTTGATGTCGAGCATGATCACATTATTCGCGCGCACAACTCGCAGACGCTCAACGCGGCGCACCGGGCTGCTCGCCTGGCAAGCCACCGCACGATACGAGGTGAAATCGTGCTCGCCGAGCAAGTAATTGGCCGCCGCCTGCATTAAGTCAACATCTAACGCGGCATACACATGCGTTTGCTGGCCATCAAAGATGGCGGATCGCACCGGCGAATTCAGAATAAAGTAACGATAGCGTCGCGCCACGGCAGAAAAGCGCGCATGAAAGTCATGCTTGACGGGCTGTGCCCAGCGGACGCGAATGTCTTTTGGCAGGTAGGTGTTAGCACCCCTGAGCCATTGGCGCGGGCTACGATCAACGTGGGTGTCGAAATGGGTGATTTGCGCGGTTGCGTGCACGCCGGTGTCGGTTCTACCGGCGCAGATCACACGTACAGGATGCGCCGCCACGCGAGCCAGGGCGTGCTCCAGCGCCTGCTGGATGGTTGGCAGCGCACTCCTTGCCTGCAGTTGCCAACCGTAGTAGTTGCGCCCGTTATATTCGAGCGCGAGTGCTATTCGATGCTGGGCCAATGCTGGCTTACATTGCTGCCATCAAGCGATCCGATCGAGTAGTTCCTGCGCTTCCTGCAGCTGCTCGTTTTCGGCTTCGCCGAGCACTTCGCTGAGGATATCTTTCGCACCTTCGGTGTCACCCATGTCTATATACGCGCGCGCCAGATCAATTTTGGTAGCCGTCTCGTCGGCCGCGTCAATCAGGTCGAGTTCAGCGTGCGTGTCTTCGGCTGGCGACTCTTTCAAACTGTCTTCGAGTTCCGCCAACTCCTCATCGCTGACGTTGAGGTTCAGATCGGGTTCAAACTCAACGGTTTTAGCACCCGGGTCTGCCGTTAGCTCGTTATCTCCCAGACCAAGATCAGCAAGCTCGGACTCGATATCCAGATTGGCCTCACCCTCCGGCAATTCGAGATCCAGGCCACCCGAATCCACAGCGCCAGTCGCAACAACTGTGTCGTCCAGATCAAGCTCCAGATCAAAACCATCGTCCAGGCTTAGACCATCTTTGGCCGTCAGTGTGTCGCTGCTGAAATCGTCATCGTCCGCCACCGACAGGCCGCCAGGAAACTCTTCGTTCGCGGCAGCTATCAGCGTTGCGTCATCATCATTGGAGGAAGGCTCTTTGGCAACGTCGCTGTCACCCAGCATTTGGGTGAATTCATCCATAAGTTCGGGCTGTTCAATGGTAGCATCCAGCGTTTCGTGATCCTGCCCCAGCAAGGCCTGAGCCTGCTGTACTGCGGAATCGTCGCCACTGGCTTGCAACAGTGCCAGTTGTTCCTCGGCCGCTTCTTGTGCATCCGCGCCCATATGCACTTCAACAAGCTTAACGCGTAAATCGGTGCGCCCCGGCTCCTGCTCAAGGGCACGATTCAACAGCTCAACCGCCTGCGGGAAACGGCCATAAGCCATGTAGATATCGGCTTCGGCAACCGGGTCGCCAATTTCCGACTCAACCGCCTCTTCGTTGTCCAGGCTATCCAATTCGTATTCAGAAAAATCCTGTACTTGTTCTGCAATCGGTTCTTCGGTCTCAACGTCGCTGTTCAGCTCAGCGGCCACTTCTTCCAGCGGCGCCTCGGCTTCGACTTCAGCCATCACGTCGAAACCTTCGTCTGTGTCACTGCCGCGTCGGGCAAAGAAAAAACCACCTAACAATGCCAACGCCAGCGCGCCAAGACCACCCACGTAGAGCGGGTTGTCTAAAATCTTGTCTAACAATCCAGGCTGTTTTGCCGCGGTGACTGGCGTGGTGGGCTCGGGTTCCGCTGCGGCTTTCTCTGCCGCTGCTTTCGCCGCGGCCAGGTCGGCTTTTGCTTCCTCCGCTTCATTTTCGGCGACAACAGGCGTCGTTTCGGTGTTTTGCAAATTCGCCAGGGCTTCGTCGCGAATTTGAAGCGTGTTTTTTAATTCGGTTAATTCGGCTTCCAGCGTTTCCACTTTCGAGCGCAGCTCGGTATTTTCGGCGCTGGCTTTCTCTACGGATTCTTCCGCCGCTAACAGCTTAGCGCCAATACCATCGCCTTCAGCTTCGTCGTCTGTGCCGCCACTACCGGTCGAGTCGTCGCTGCTACCCGTGGTTAAGCGTAAACTGCCACTGTCGGATTCTTTTGCGATCACGGGAGCGCTGCGGGTCGGTGTTGCGTCGAGTTGACGCTGTCCGGTTGCGGAGCGCCAGCGTTGATTCTGTTCCGCCACCACCGCACGCGCCCGGCTGTTGTCAATACGTTCGATATCTTCGAGCGTTGGAACACGCAGCACGGCGCCGGTTTTAAGTAAGTTGATATTGTTGTCGAGAAACGCATCCGGGTTCAGCGCTTGTATCGCGACCATAACCTTCTGCGGAGAAATGTTTGCAGACGGCCGTACCTGGAGGGCAAGATTCCAAAGGGTGTCATTACGGCGCGTGGTCAATGTGCCGCGGTTGCTGCCGGCTGGCGTGCGTGCGCTTTCGCGAGATGTAAACGTCGGCTGCGTTTTGCGAACGGGCTGGCTGTTCGCAGACTGACGGCTGGATGCCGCAGGTGCGGTCTTCTTTTGCGTCGGCGCCTGCGTTACCCGCGGCGCATTGTTGGTTGATTTAAACACCGGCAGGTCGACCAGCAAGGTGTATTCACGCACCAATTTGCCCGACGGCCATTTCGCCTCGAGCAAGAAATTCAGGTAGGGTTCGCGCACCAATTCTTTGGTGGTGATTTTGACAACGCCGCCACCCTTGCCGTCGAGCTTGGTTTTATATTTGAAATTGGTCAGGAAAAATTCCCGCTCGGCGCCGGCACGCGCGAAATCTTCGGGGGAAGCTAGCTTGACAATAATCTGGCTGGCATTCAAGTCGCCGGTATTGAGCAATTTAATTTCTGCATCGAGCGGCTCATTAAGCCCCGAGTTTAACTGCACGTCACCCAATCCCAGTGCGTGCACACCGGCGGCATACAAAAAAACACCAAAAAGCCCAACAACGCGGACAAAATTACGAAACATGTGGTTTACCCTTTTAAAAAGCTATTCGTTGATTGAACAGACCAGCGAGCCCTACGGTACCTGTTATTACCGTTGCCTACACCAAACCATTATAGAATCAAAAATTATTTATGCTTCTAAGTATTATTTACAAATAGCGTTTTAGCAAGATTTCAGCGATTTGAACACTGTTAAGTGCCGCACCTTTTCGCACATTATCTGCGACAACCCACAAATTTAGACCGTTTGGGTGTGAAATGTCTTCCCGAATGCGGCCGACGTAAACGGGATCTTTACCCGCTGCTTGTTCTACCGCGGTAGGGTAACCACCGTCGGACTGCCTATCTAGCACACAAATACCTGGTGCGTTTTTAAGCAGCTTGCGCGCCTCTTGTGCACTGATTTTATTTTTGGTTTCAATGTGTATGGCTTCCGAGTGGCCATAAAATACCGGCACGCGCGCACAGGTCGGGTTTACCTGGATGTTGTCATCGCCGAAAATTTTGCGCGTTTCCCACACCATTTTCATTTCTTCGCGGGTATAGCCGTTGCTTTCAAACACGTCGATTTGCGGCAGCACATTGAAGGCGATCTGGGTTGGATACACCTCGACCTTGGGTTTGCCGCCATTGAGTAGCTGCGCGGTCTGGCTGGCCAATTCTTTGATCGCATTTTTGCCCGTGCCCGATACCGCTTGATAGGTTGCGACATTAATTCGATGGATACCCACCGCATCGTATATTGGCTTCACGGCCACTAACATTTGAATGGTGGAGCAATTGGGGTTGGCGATAATGCCACGCGTTTTATAGTCCGCGATAGCGTCGGGGTTCACTTCCGGCACGACCAGCGGAATATCGTCGTCATAACGAAAGTGCGACGTATTATCGATCACGATACATCCGGCCGCCGCGGCTTTGGGAGCAAAGTCGGCGGAGATACTGCCGCCGGCGGAAAACAAACCAATCTGCGCTTTGGAAAAATCAAATTCGGCGAGATTGTCTACCGCGATCGATTTGCCGTTGAACAGCACCGTTTTACCCAGCGAGCGCTCGCTTGCCAGCGGGTATAAAGTCCCCACCGGAAACTCCTGTTGCTCGAGTATTTCGATCATGGCCTCGCCTACCGCACCCGTGGCGCCGACGACAGCTACGTCCACTTTCTCTGTCATTTCAATATCTTCCTGTTAATAGTTAATTCAGAGCCGCACACACAGCATCGCCCATCCCCGTGGTGCTGACCAGCTGCTGATCGTCGGTATAAATATCCGCCGTACGCAAACCCTGATCCAGCACCGCGCCGACCGCTTGCTCGATAGCTTGCGCGGCAACCGGCTGCGCCAACGAATAGCGCAACAACATGGCCAGCGACAATATCGTTGCCAGCGGGTTGGCTTTACCCTGCCCGGCAATATCAGGCGCGGAACCATGGCAGGGTTCGTACATGCCTTTGCCGTTGGCGTCCAGCGAGGCCGATGGCAGCATACCGATCGAGCCGGTCAGCATGGCGGCGGCGTCGGACAAAATATCACCAAACATATTGCCGGTAACCATCACATCAAACTGTTTCGGCGCGCGGATAAGTTGCATCGCGGCATTATCGACATACATGTGACTGAGCTCTACATCCTGGTAGTCCGCCGCTAGTTCGGTGATGACTTCGCGCCACAACGCCGTGGCCTCGAGCACATTGGCTTTGTCGACCGAGCACACTCTGCCGTCGCGTTTGCGCGCCAGCTCGAACGCCAGCTTGCCGATACGACGAATTTCAGATTCGCTATATACGTAGGTATTAAAGCCTTCACGCTCGCCGCTTTCGGTTTGACGAATACCACGCGGCTGGCCAAAATAAATACCGCCAGTCAGTTCGCGCACAATGAGAATATCCAGACCGGCTACCAACTCGGCCTTCAAGGACGATGCGTCGGCCAGCTGCGGATACAGAATGGCCGGCCGCAAATTGCCAAACAGTTGCAGCTCGGAACGCAGCCCCAACAAGCCTTTTTCCGGGCGCAAGGCCATATCGATAGTATCCCACTGCGGGCCACCGACCGCGCCGAGCAATATCGCGTCTGCTTGCCTGGCCTGCACCAGGGTGTCGTCGGGCAGCGGTTTTCCCGTCGCGTCGAGGGCGGCGCCACCGAGCAAGCCATGCGTCGTAGTGATATGCAGGTCGAATTTAGCGATCACGCGATGCAGCACTTTTTCGGCTTCGGTCAAAATTTCCGGGCCGATATGGTCGCCGGGCAGTATCAGCAGCTTCTTTTTCATCGCGCTTCACCCGCAAACAACCACGGCGATTGCTGCGCATGGCGCGCCTCGAATGCTGTAATACTGGCCGTCTCTTTTAAGGTGAGGCCGATATCGTCCAGCCCCTCCAACAAACAGGACTGACGATAGTCGTCCACCGTAAACTCAAACACGGCGCCGCTTGGCGTGCTGACTTGCTTTGCCGCCAAGTCTACGCGGAGCTGGTAGCCCTCATCAGCCGCCACTTCACAGAAAAGTTTTAGAACAGTATCTTCATCTAAAACAACTGGTAATAATCCATTCTTAAAAGAGTTATTATAAAATATGTCAGCAAAACTGGGTGCAATAATGCACCGGAAACCGTAGTCTACCAAGGCCCAGGGCGCATGCTCGCGGCTGGAACCGCAGCCAAAGTTTTCCCGGCCCAATAATATGCTGGCACCTTGATAGCGCGATGAATTCAACATGAAGTCCGGGTTCAGCGGTCTCTTGCTAACGTCCTGGCCTATGTAGCCTTCGTCCAGATAGCGCAGCTGGTCGAATAAATTTGGCCCAAAGCCGGTGCGCTTGATGGATTTCAAAAACTGCTTGGGAATAATCATATCGGTATCGACGTTGGGCCGGTCTAGCGGTGCGACCAATCCCTTATGTACGGTAAATGCTTGCATGATTTCCTCCTTACAATTCACTCGCGATGTCGATGTGGCTGTGCACCAGCTTGCCCGAAGCAAACTGGAACAGCTTTAGCTGGCCTGCGCAGCAGGTAGGCTACATGGACGTAGCCTATAAATCGGCTATCCTGCCGGTTTGTCGCGCACGTCGACAAAATGACCGGCCAAAGCCGCGGCCGCCGCCATCGCCGGACTGACCAGATGCGTGCGCCCACCGAAACCCTGACGGCCTTCGAAATTACGGTTCGATGTAGACGCACAGTGTTCGCCGGCGCCGAGCTTGTCGGCGTTCATGGCCAGACACATGGAACATCCCGGTTCACGCCACTCGAGGCCCGCCTCCAGAAAAACCTTGTCCAGCCCCTCGCGTTCGGCCTGCTGTTTTACCAGACCGGAACCGGGTACCACCATGGCCTGCTTAACGTTGGCGGCGACCTTTTTACCTCGTACCACTGCCGCCGCCGCGCGTAAGTCTTCGATGCGTGAATTGGTACACGACCCGATAAACACGCGGTCGAGCCGAATATCGGTAATCGCCTCGCCGCCTTGTAAGCCCATATACTCCAGCGCGCGCTGCCAGGCTTCGCGTTGTGTATCATCCAGCACCTGCTCCAGAGTCGGTACACGCGCGTTAACCGCAGCGACCATTTCCGGCGAATTACCCCAGGTCACCTGCGGAACGATAGCTGCCGCGTCGAATGCAACGACCCGGTCAAACTCGGCGTCGGCGTCGCTGACCAGACCGCGCCAGGCTTGTACCGCCTGCCCCCACAACTCACCCCGTGGAGCGAACGGCCGGCCTTTAACGTATTCAATCGTGGTGTCGTCTACCGCGACGAGCCCGGCGCGCGCGCCGGCTTCAATCGCCATATTGCAAATCGTCATGCGGCCCTCGACCGATAAGGCACCAATGGCCGAGCCGCCAAATTCGATGGCATATCCCGTGCCGCCGGCCGTGCCGATCTTGCCGATCACGGCCAGCACAATATCCTTGGCCGCAACTCCCGCCCCCAACTCACCGTCGACCCGCACCAGCATATTCTTCATTTTGCGCTGAATCAGGCATTGCGTTGCCAGCACATGCTCGACTTCCGAGGTGCCAATACCGTGCGCCAGCGCACCCAGCGCACCGTGCGTTGACGTATGCGAATCGCCACACACCACCGTCATGCCCGGTAGTGTTGCGCCCTGCTCCGGCCCGATCACATGCACGATACCCTGCCGCTCATCGTCGATATCAAACTCGCGGATGCCAAACGCTTCACAGTTGTCGTGCAAGGTTTCAACCTGAATGCGCGAGGTCGAATCGATAATGCCGGCCGTACCTTGCGCGCGCTCGGCGGCATCGGTGGAAACATTGTGATCGGGCGTCGCCAGGTTCGCAGCCAGCCGCCAAGGCTTGCGGCCAGCGAGGCGTAAACCTTCGAAGGCCTGCGGCGAGGTCACTTCATGGATGAGGTGACGGTCGATATAGATCAGCGCCGTGCCGTCGTCGCGTTGTTTAACGACGTGCGCGTGCCACAATTTATCGTACAGGGTTTTGCCGGTCATGGTTTTTCCTCGATGATCAGCGAATTCTATGCCCTTAAACCTAATAAAACAAATTCATAATATTTATATGTTTGATGAAATTTTGTTATAGACTGTGGCGCATGGACATCCCCTCCTTAAGAGCATTTCTAGGCGTCGCCGAGCACGCCTCTTTTTCTGTGGCGGCGCAGGAACTACATCTCACCCAACCCGCCATCAGCAAGCGCATCGCCTTGCTGGAAGACGAGCTGGGTGTGCGCTTATTCGATCGCATCGCACGCAATATCAGCCTGACCGAATACGGCCAGAAATTAGTGCCACGCGCGCGCCATATTTTACGCAGCGTGGAAGACGCAAAACGTGAGTTGCTCGACGCGGCGCATAAAATCTCCGGCCCGCTGTCGCTGTCCATCAGCCATCATATTGGCCTGCACCGCCTGCCGTCCGTATTGCGGCAGTTTTCCGTGCAACACTCTGCCGTAGCGCTGGATATTCGCTTTACTGATTCCGAGACCGCCTACGCGGCCGTGCTGCATGGTGATATTGAACTGGCGGTGATCACCCTGGCGCCGAACGATGCGCCGCAAATTGCGTCGCAATTAATCTGGCTCGACCCGCTGTGTTTTGTCGCGGGCGAAGACCATCCGCTGGCCAATCGGCGGGCGCTGGAGTTATCGCAGTTGAGCGAATACCCGGCCATACTGCCGGGTGAGTCGACTTATACCGGGTTGATTATTAAAAGTCTGTTTGCGGAGCAAAACCTTGAACTTACCATAAGTATGGCGACCAACTATTTGGAAACTATAAAAATGATGGCAAGCATTGGCTTGGGTTGGTCGATTCTACCAGAAACGATGCTAGACAATAAATTGCTGCGACTACGGGTAACAGGTATTCAGCTTGAGCGCCAATTGGGGTGTATCTATCATCGTAACCGGCAGTTGTCGAATGCGGCGAAGGCGTTTATGGATGCGTTGGGCGCTGATGCCGATGTGTGATCGAGGACTCTAGTGCTTAAAAAAAGGGGGCGTAGTTGTTAATTAGCAGGCACTCTGACCTGATTAACTAAATATCCAGCGCACGAAAAAATCGATCAGGTCGGGGCATATAGTAGTTGTCGTAATTGAAAGACATGACCACACTGCGTGACCTGCCAACAATCTCTTCCCGCGGAACAAAGCCGATCACTCTTGAGTCGGCGCTGTTATCCCGATTATCGCCAAGAACCAGATAGCTGTCAGCGGGAACCGTGACTGAAACAAACGATGAAAGATGACTGCCTGACACATTTGTGCGAATGAAGTGCTCCACTCCCAGCAAATTCTCAATCGCATCGCGTGCCGCTGAATTCGTGCTGCTGTATGCAAGCCACTCACCATTAATCTTAAGCACATTTCCTTGCATGGCGATCACATCACCGGGAATGCCCACCACACGCTTGACCAGTCGTTTGTCTGAAGCTTCCGAGTCGAACACTACAATGTCACCGCGCACTGGGTCTGCGCGCTTCAGTAGTGAAATGTGAGTAAATGGCAGTCTTATATCGTAGGCGGTCTTGTTTACCAGAATTCGGTCGCCTTCCAGAATGGTAGGCAGCATCGACCCGGTAGGAACGCTATTCCAGTCTGCAACGGCGCTTCTGAAAAAAAGCATTAAAATGATAAAGACGATAAATGATCGATTGTCTTTCCATACATTCGACAGCCATAATTTCATAATAGAACCTCAGCGGAAACGCTGGTTACTTCACGACACGCCAGACACCGGCTTGGAGAGGAATGCGAACGGAATGGCGAGTGGGCCGAATATTATTCCCATTACTCCCCAGAAAACAGCATTTTCGTCGCGGCATTTTGCAATTACATGGCATACAACTGCGCTGATGAGAACTGCCGCAACAATGATAAATGGCAACATTTACTATACCTCGTTCAAGCCTGTCATTCAGGCGACTTGCGATTATAGTACCTGAGTCCAATAGTCTCCGCGCATATCCGAACCAAATTAAGCCGGAAAAGTAGCGTAGTGCGTAATACTTAGGCACTACGACCTCTTTAAGAGATCTTCCGGTATATCAATATCCATGACAATGTCCGGGTCTTGTACCTCTAACCGTTTTACGCGATCCCGATCACGCCGCATGGTGTATTCGCCGCCCTCATCGGTACTTAGCGCAGCAAGCTCATCGAAATAGATCGGTCGATGTCGTATGCCGCTCACGTCAAAATATGCCCATTGCCGTTCCAGCCGCCAGACTTAAACCCAGCTCTGCACAGCGCTCCAGACTGTGCTCGCAGAGTTCACCGACCGACAACACCGGCTCGGCTACTTTTCGCAAAGGATAACCCTTGACGATACGCTCCACGCTGCTAATCGCGCCGCTGCCATCGTTGCCGGCACTGACAAACAACGCGTACGGCAAATTCAGTGTGTGCGGTTGCGCCGGGTAAAAAGTTCGGTCAAAAAAATCTTTTAACGCACCCGACATATAGCCGAAGTTTTCTGGTGTACCAAATATCAACGCGTCAGCTGCCAGCAAATCTTCCAGCCCGGCGTCGAAGGCGCGCAGCAAACAGGTTTCTACCTCTTCCTCTTGTTGCGCGCCGCTAAATACCGCCTGGGCCATCGACTCGGTATGCGCACTCTGGCTGTGATAAATAATGCGAAGTTTCTTCATGGGCTCAATGCTTAAGCAACCGCTTCCTGTTCACGCAACGTATTAATTTCGGCAGCGCTAGTGTAGTGTATTGAATAAAGCTCAGATACAATTGAACAAATTCTCAGCAGTGCGATGCTGTAGAAATTGGCAGATTTTATGCGTTTAGCCATAAAAAAGGCACATAAGAGCAGACGCGGAAGCGCATGGATCAAATTTTGAACGACAACGTGCCGATGACACACGGCCCCGAAGGCGACCCGGTTGAGTAGTTCGAGCGGACGGACGGACTTGTTGACTATGAGCGATGCTGACATTATTCGACGATGATTCGCCCTTCCCCACATTACGGCTAACCCCTTTGCGTATGCTGTTGTTATTCTGCCTACGAATGAGCCGATACAAACTGCTACATCCCTTTGTTGCCATTGTTGCGCTGTGCCTCGCGCCCCAACCGGTCGCCGCCGGCAAATCCGAAGCCGAAACCGACCAGCCAACACAGCACCCAGGCTCACTTGCCTATACCTCTAAAAGCCACTGTGAAGCCGACACGGAAACGCTGCCTTGCACCCATGATCCCGATTGCGACCTGCTAGCGGGGCAAGCGGCAAAGGAAAACGGCTGGATGGATACCAGCCATGAATTCGTTACTTCAAAATCCGATGCGCTGGCCGGCTGGATGGATGGTTTTTTTGGCACCCAACGTGCCGATGACGAAGCCGCACGCTCGTTTCTGCGTTTGCGCTTTCAACACGACTGGGACGGAGAGGAAGGTCACGACATTAAGAAACCCAAGTTGCGCGGTAAAGTTGACTTGCCACGTCTCGACAAACGCCTGGGCCTTATATTCTCTGACCATGGAGACAATACCGTTAATGAAGAAGCCGACAACCTCCTGGCCGATGAACAACCAAACAACGATGTCGCTTTGCAATATACCGGGGTCGATAAAGGACGTTCGCGGCTGGATTTTAAGCTCAGCCTGCCTAGCTTCAAGCTTAAGACCGGCGTGCGCTACCGTTATAAGTACCCGTTTTCGGAAAAACTTTCGGGCCGTTTTACCGAAGAACTCATCTTCCGCGACGGCAAGGGTTTCGAAACAACGACCCGGCTGGAGCTGGACGATGCGCTAAGTGAAGACCTGCTATTGCGTTGGTCTAACCGCTTTCGTTATGGCCAGCGAACCGCAGGGATCGAATGGAACAGCACCATCGGACTGGGCCACCGCATTGACGAGAAACAGGCGATCTCCTACTTCGCCAGCGTTAGCGGCAAAACCAAGCCCGAGTTTCTCAGCAAACGCGCGGCGGAACGCCTGCCCGGCGAGCCGCGCATCACCCACGAAAAGCCGGAGTGGCTGACAGAAGCCTACGGCGTGGGCGTGCTGTATCGCCTCAACTTCTTTCGCCGCTGGCTGTTTGTAGAAATCGAACCGGCCGTTTTATGGCGTCGCCATTACGCGCAAGAAGACAACCGCGAACCGGTCGGCGTTATCACCGCACGCCTGGAAATTCTGTTTGATAACGAGCATAGCGACAGGTGATTTGTCGTTTTCGTAGTATTCTGCCAGAGTAGTACTCCCTGATCTAACGATTTTGCTCTATGCCGCCGGCAGCATTGTTATGCGCTCCCTCTAGTTTAACAAACGAAAAGACGGCAAAATACACTCCGAATTCACTCCTTCAGAAATCTTATTTGATGCCAATCCAGCGCCGCAAAGTTCATAGCATCATTAATATTGCATGCAGGCATTTATTCGTCGCCTGTTTTCTAGGTCACAGTCATGCCGTTAAGGCCGGCCTGTTGGATGTATTTCGGCTGGAAGATGGCCACACTAACTGGCAATACGTTGCCAACTCCGGCGGTGGTACATTAATCATTCTGCTGTCGCTGGCGGCCATCGGCTTGCTCCGCAGCCGCCAGCGCGCGCTGGAATCCAGCCGCGCGCTGGCTAAGATCCGTGACGAACTCGAAGTGCGCGTGCAAGAGCGCACTGCAAATCTGGAAACGTCGAATCAGCTGCTGCAAGAATCCAATCAACTGTTGGAACAGGAAATTGCACAACATAAAACAACGGGGAATTTGCTGCTCTCAACCGAAGCTTATGTCAACAATATTATTCAATCGATGCCGCTGGTATTGATTGGCGTGGACAAAGAAGGGCTGGTAACCCAATGGAATAACCGCGCGGTGGCAGTAACCGGCGTCAACGCGGCAAACGCGATAGGCAATAATTTATGGCAGGCATACCCCGCTATTACCATCACTCCCGGCCATATCGTGCGCGCGCTGGAGGATGACGAAACAATCACCATTAAACACAGTCAGCGCGGGCAGTATTACTTTGATATTACGATTTACCCGCTACGGGATCAAATTGAGACCGGCGTAGTGATTCTTATTGATGACGTGACCGAGCGCGTGCTGGCGGAGAACTTGCTGATTCAACGCGATAAAATGTCGTCGATGGGCGAATTGGCGGCGGGTATGGCACACGACATCAACAGCCCGCTCAGCGCCATTCTGCAAACGGTGCAAACGGTGCAACGCAGTCTGGCGCCAGACTTTGAGCCTAATCAAAAAACAGCGCAGGAAGTCGGCGCCAGCCTGGAAGATATCGGCCGTTATTTGGCAGCGAAAGATATTATCACCCGGCTGGACGATGCCCGTGAGGCCGGCAAGCGCGCGGCGGCGATCGTCAATAACCTGCTAAACTTCGCCAGTAACCGTGGACGCGAAAAGCAGCCGGCCAACATCATCGAGATTATTGAAAACACGTTGGAACTTGCCGGCATTGTATTTGCGTTTGAGTCTGGCCTGCGTTTTCAAGACATCCACATCGAACGGGCTTATGCGCAAGAATTGGCGGACTTTCCCTGCTATGAGGCCGAGCTGCAGCAGGTCTTCCTGAATCTGTTTCGTAACGCCAACCATGCACTGCAAGCGGTGGATAAAGAGGGGCACTTGCCAACCATCAAAATACGGGTCTACGAGCAGTTCGAAATGCTCAAGATTGAAGTCGAGGATAACGGCATCGGTATTTCCGAGGAGGTACAACAACACATTTTCGAGCCCTTCTTCACCACCAAGGAATTCGCGGCGGGTGAGGGCTCAGGCCTGGGCCTGTCAGTCTCGTATTTTATTATTACCGAACATCACCAGGGCAATATTGCTGTAACCTCCCGCTTGAACGAAGGCACGACATTTCATCTTCAGATGTTGCGCGAGTAGCAGGCTGAGCCCGCTATTTTTCCACGTCACCCAGCTCTGCTATTTGCTGTAACACTTCCCCCAGTTCGGATTCCAGCGCACCAAGTTGTTGTTCCCGGCCGGGTGACTCGGCCTGCTTTTTAAGCGCTCCTATTTTTCCCTCTAACTGCTTTTCCTGCTCGATCAGCAGCTCCATTTGCTCCGCCGCTTCGGCCTTGTCAAACATCACATCCTCCGGTACGGCGTTCTGGTCTGACGAGGGCCTGGGATTCACCTCAATTTGTTCCGGAATCAACTGCACATCGCCTTCTATGCGGCGCTGGTTCATAATGGTGGGCGAGGCAATCTCGACGCCGTTGCGGTGCAATACATCCAGCACCTTCTTTTTAAACAGCGACTTTGCACTGAGCAACTGTTTCACCTCACGCAAAAAGCCGCAGGCTTTATAAGTCACCGCGAAATCGCCCAACTCGGTCACCTGCACGAACGGCTCTTCCAAACCGGCTTCGGTGGCCGCTTGCAATAACAGAGGCTCAACGCGGGAGTGCGGCAAGTCATATCCCAACGACAGGATCGTAGATATCACCGTGCCCGATGCGCTGATTACCGTGAGTGGGTTGGTAGCCAAATAAAGATTCGGAAAAGTGGTCAGATCGCGATCTTCGGTCTGAATCTCGGTATGGAATAAACCGCGCTCGGTCACGCGACCAAACTGCTCACCAATGCGAATAAAGTCGCCGATACGATAACTCTTGATCAGCGTCAGCAATATGCCGGCCATGGCATTGGCAACAAAGGTGGTAGACGAAAGAGCAATAACGGCGGTAATGACAATGCCCAACAGGCTGAGAATCTGCCCGCGCGTCACCTCCGATATAGGCAAGAGTATAACCAGCAACAACACGGCCGCTACACATAGCAGCAATATCAGCACATGGCGCAGAATGGGGTGCTCGCGACCAGGTTCGAATAAACGACGCAAACTGGCGAACGAGTTTTTCAAAGAGTCCATAGGCTTACAAGAGTTTATGAAAGTATTTATAACTGCAATATAGCACGAACGATGGCCGAGAGCCTCCCTAACAGTGGTATGTTGGGCTTCAAGTAATACTGTATATATTTACAGTATTCCGGTTTTATATTAAGCTGGGTTTATGCAGCCCAAACTAGCCGAATTACTTCAGCACCCGACCATCTGGCAAACCGCCCGGCACTCGTCGATGCAGCCTGGCCTGGCAACCGGGTTTGCCTGTCTCGACAATCAATTGCATGTGGGTGGCTGGCCGTTAGCGAGCAGCACCGAGTTGCTCAGCAGCCGACACGGCATCGGTGAACTGCAGATTTTGCTGCCGGCGCTGCGACAGCTTGGCCAGCAGGGATGGCTGGCCTTGATTGCACCGCCGTACCTGCCCTACGCTCCGGCGCTGCAGCAGAGTGGAATTAATTTAAAACAGTTACTGATTGTGCAAAGCCGCAACGTGGCGGATGCTTTATGGGCCAGCGAGCAATTACTGCGCTGCGGGCATTTTACCGCGGTACTCAGCTGGTTTGGCGCCGCTAATATTCGTTATGCGCAGTTACGCAAGCTTCAAATCGCCGCGCAGGAAGGGCACAGCTGGGCAGTACTGTTCAGGCCCGCGCAATTAGCCGCGCAGTCCTCACCCGCCAGCTTGCGCATAAAACTGCAAGCCAGCCCTCAGCATGTCGCCTTACATATTCTGAAGCAACCCGGCGGCTGGGGCGGCCAGCAGCTAGCGTTGCGCAGACCGACGCAGCTGGTCAATGCGGCGCTACCGGTTGATCAATGGCCTGTGCGTAAGGCTTTACAACAAACAGCAGGGCAACAGCACAGAGGCATGCCGCTGCATATTGTTGCCGACAAAAAGCGCTCTCCTTCCGCAAACATTTATCAGCCAGAGCACTAGCATGCTCTGGCTTTGCATTCATCTACCCTTACTCCCGCTGGAGGTTTTTACCCGTGGCCAGGCGGAGGGTGTCGGGCAAGCCGTTATCGTGGTCGAAAAACAACGCGTCCTGCTTTGCAACACCGCTGCAGGCGAACAAGGTATTGCCGTCGGCTCGTCGTTAACTACCGCGCTGGCTTTAGGTTCAAGCCTGCAGGTCATCGAGCGCGACCCGCAAAGCGAGCGAGCCAGCTTGCACAACCTGGCGCACTGGGCCTATCAATTCACCCCCGCCGTTTGTATTTACCAGGCCGATGCTTTGCTGCTGGAAGTTGCCAGTTGTTTAAAACTGTTTAACGGTTTGTCGAATTTGCACGCCAACATTGTTCATGGACTTGAGCAACTCGGCTATAGCCAGCAAACCGGCCTGGCGCATACTCCGGAAGCAGCCTGCTTACTGGCGCGCAATAAAATGCCTGCGCCAAAAACGCCGCCTACGCCTGCCGAAACACGGCAAAGGCTAGGGTCACTGCCGTTGGATTATCTGCGCTGCAAAACAACCAGCATCGAAAAATTACGCAAGATGGGATTTCGCACAATAGGTGAGGTGCTAGATTTACCGGCGGCCGCACTAGGCAAACGCTTTGGGCTGGAAATGCGACAGTATTTACAGCGCATCAGCGGCGAGCGCGATGACCCCCAACGCTTTATTCAGCCAGCACCCGTGTTTAACAGCCGCTTGTTTTTTCTCGACGCTATTGAAAACAGCCAAATGCTGGCCTTCCCCATGCAGCGCCTGCTGGATGAACTGTGCCAGTTTTTGCGCAGCCGCCAACTGCATTGCCAACAGTTTGTGTGGCATATGCAGCATATCGACAAGCGATATAGCCAATTGGTTATTCAGCTCACCCAGGCGCAAGTCGACAAACGCAACTTTATGGATCTCAGCCGCATCAAGTTGGAACAATTTCGTATCAGCACCAGCATTCATACCCTGACTTTAAAGGCCGACCAATTGCCTCCCGCCAAGGCGCACAATGCGCAACTTTTTCAGAACCACAGCCGGCCCGCCAGCAGCGAGCCACTCAGCGTGGTACTCGACAAACTCAGCGCCCGGCTTGGCGACAATAGCAGCTATCAAATCTGCAGCCAGGATGAACACTTGCCCGAACTGGCCAGCGCTATCGTTAATACCACAAGCAAAAGCAGTGCAAAGGTAGCAAGTGCCATACGCCCGGTCTGGTTACTGCCTTGCCCTGCCCGCTTGCACGAACGCCAGCAGCACTTGTATTGGCACGGGGCCTTGCAATTGCTGCACGGACCGGAGCGTATTGAAACGCGCTGGTGGGAACGACCCGCGCGACGCGATTACTTTATTGCGCAACACGAAAGCGGCGCGCTGTATTGGGTGTATCGCGACTTGCGCAGCCGGCATTGGTTTGTGCAAGGCCTTTTTAGTTAGCACTAATGGAAGGTCGATTCATGCCATCACAGACAAAAGACGCCAGCAAAACACACTACGCCGAACTCCATTGCCTGAGCAACTTCAGCTTCCTGCGCGGCGCATCGCATGCGCAGGAATTGGTCGCCCGAGCGGCGCAACTTGGTTACCGCGCGCTAGCCATCACCGACGAATGCTCACTGGCCGGCATCGTCAGGGCGCATGTGGCCGCTGAAGAGCATGCACTTAAGCTTATCGTTGGCAGCGAACTTTTTCTAACGGAAAAGCTTAAGCTGATTATGCTGGCGCCGTCGAAGGCCGCCTATGCCGATCTTTCCACTGTGATCACCCTGGCTCGAAGGCGCAGCGTCAAAGGCGAATATCGTCTGAGCTTAAAGGATTTAGAACTTGGCACGCAGCAGAATCTGGCGGTCTGGCTACCGGGCTACGAAGACGTTCAAAACTTCAACCATGGCTCAGCTTTAAAATTAATATTTAACAAAAGGTTATGGATAGGTTTTAATAATTTACTTAGCAATAATGGCCAGCAACGCTACCACTATTTCCAGCAGTTGGCAGCGCAACTGGATATTCCGATGCTGGCCTGCGGCGACGTGCACATGCACTGCCGGCAACGCAAACCGCTGCAAGACCTGCTGACGGCAATAAGACATAACACACCGCTGCAACGGCTCGGCACCGAACTGCAAATCAATAGCGAGCAACATTTGCGCCCGCTTGCTGCACTGGCACAACTTTATCCGCCACAACTACTAACGGAAACGCTAAAGGTCAGCAATTTATGTCATTTCTCTCTCGATGAGTTGCGCTATGAATATCCGCGGGAACTCGCGCCACCGACTTTGACCGCGCATCAGTATTTAAAGCAACTGGTGATGCAGGGCGCAGAGAAACGCTGGCCGAACGGCGTGCCGCCGAAAATACAACAGCAAATTGCAACCGAACTCACCCTGATTAAAGAACTGGAATACGAATACTATTTTTTAACCGTATTCGACATCGTCTACTTCGCCCGCAGCAAAAACATCTTGTGTCAGGGGCGCGGCTCGGCGGCCAATTCGGTCGTATGCTATTGCCTGTTTATTACCGAAGTAGACCCGGTTCAAACCTCGCTATTGTTCGAGCGCTTTATTTCCAAAGAGCGTAATGAGCCACCGGATATCGACGTTGATTTCGAGCACGAACGACGCGAAGAAGTGATTCAATACATCTACAAAAAATACGGCCGTGAACACGCGGCACTAGCCGCCGCGGTGATCACCTACCGGCCGCGCAGTGCTATTCGCGATGTGGGCAAGGCGCTGGGACTGGACGCGCTGTTTATTGACCAGCTGGCTAAATCGCTGGCCTGGTGGGATCGTAAAGGCGACCTGCAGCAACGCTTTCGGGAAGCCCATATTTGCAATGGCTCGCAGCTGGCACAGTTATTTTTGCAAGGTGTGCACGATATTTTGGGTTTCCCGCGGCACCTGTCGCAACACGTGGGCGGCTTTGTGATTACCCGCAGCCCGATCAGTACGCTGGTACCGGTTGAAAATGCCGCCATGCCCGAACGTACGATTATTCAATGGGACAAAGAAGACCTGGAAGCCATCGGCTTGCTCAAGGTCGATGTACTGGCGCTGGGCATGTTAACGGCGATTCGCAAGTGCTTCGATTTAATTAACGGCTACCAGGATATTGCCATCGATATGACAAAAGTGCCAAGGGAAGACCCTAAAACCTATAGCATGTTAACGCGCGGCGACAGCATAGGCGTGTTTCAGGTCGAGTCGCGCGCCCAGATTTCCATGTTGCCGCGATTAAAGCCGCGCAAATTCTATGACCTGGTCATTGAAGTCGCCATCGTGCGCCCCGGCCCTATCCAGGGCGATATGGTGCATCCGTATCTGCGCCGGCGCGAGGGAAGCGAGCCGGTTACCTACCCTAACGACCAAATAAAGGCCGTATTGGAACGCACGCTAGGCATACCGATCTTCCAGGAACAGGTCATTAAAGTCACTATGGTTGCCGCCGGCTTTAGCGGCGGCGAGGCCGACCAGCTACGGCGCGCTATGGCCAGCTGGGGCCGCAACGGTAATCTGCTGCAGTTTGAAAAGAAAGTGATCGATGGCATGTTGGCGCGCGGCTACGATTTGGATTTTTCCCAGCGTCTGTTTCGGCAGATAAAAGGCTTCGGCGATTACGGCTTCCCGGAATCACACTCCGCAAGTTTTGCCTTACTGGTATATATTTCGGCCTGGCTCAAGTGCCATTATCCGGCGGCTTTTTACTGCGCCATTCTCAACAGCCAGCCGATGGGCTTTTATTCACCCTCGCAATTGGTGCAAGACGCCAGGCGCCATAAAGTTAAAGTGTTAGCCGTGGATGTGCTACACAGCGATTGGCACTGCACATTGGAGCTGAACGACAATGCTCCAGCAGTCTATGAACAAGAAGTACAACCACTACTGCGTCTGGGTTTGCGTCTGGCCAAGGGCTTTAATGAAGCAGCGGCTGAACGAATTCAACAGGCGCGCCGGCAAGGCGCACTGCAACATGTCGAAGACCTTGCCGTGCGCGCACGGCTAAGCCGATTAGAGATAGAAGCACTGATCAGCGCCAATGCCTTAAGCGCGCTCAGCGGCCATAGGCATCAAGCACATTGGGAAAGCGCTGCTATAGAGGCCCGGCGCCCGCTCATACCAAACGATAAAAACACATTGCACGACGGCATTAGCCTGCCGGCGCCGTCGGAAGTACAGGACCTGCTGGCCGATTATCAAAGCACTGGCCTGACCTTGCAGCGCCATCCGATAGCGATTTTACGCGACCAAAATCCATTTACGCGCTGCAAGACAGCCAAACAGCTGCAACTATTGAACCACGGTCGATTCGTTAGAATCGCCGGCGTCGTCACCGGCCGGCAGCGACCCGGCAGCACATCCGGCGTGGTGTTTTTAACGCTGGAAGATGAGACTGGCAATGTCAACGTTATAGTCTGGAACAGCGTGCAACAGCAGTTTCGCAAAGCTCTGCTAAATGCCAGGTTGCTGATGGTGAAAGGCATTGTGGAGCGCAAGGACTCCGTCGTGCATGTGATTGCCGGTGAACTCGTCGACCAGAGCGATGCATTACAAGGCTTTAACAATAAGTCGCGCGATTTTCATTAAAACCTGCAACACCACCGCTTATCTGATAACACCCGCTAAAAGCTCAGCTCCAATTGCGAAAAGCTCTCTAAGTATTTGTATAAAAATAACTTAAAGCTTCACGCAACATCCACCAATAGACGAACGGTCTTCTTTTAACCAAATCGCAACTGTACACTTTGTGACCAGTATCACATTTCTATTGTGCTGGATTTCATGCGCTGCGGGTGACCCGCCACGCGCTCAATCAAGGCAGAGACTTTATATGCGATTCAGAATTTGTCGAACCTCCGTCGTTCAATTACTCATTAGCGTCTTTGTGCTAAGCGCAACCACGACGCAGGCCGCTGCGCCAGGATTGGCCAAACCATTGCTCGCTAACCACATAGCGCCTTACCAGGACATCAATCCTGAACTCGCGCTACCGCAAGCGTCCACGCCACCTGCCGCAGCGCAGGGCACCCTCGAGAACCACCTGCACAATGTGCCCCAATGGCTAGGCAAGCTAGGCAGCGCACGCTACGTACAGTTAGCCACACAGCACTTTGACCAACACGAAAATGGAACCGATTTAAACACGCTAAGCACACAGCTACAGCACGACTATGCACAGCGCTTATTAGCGAAATACGTTGCGTACAAGTTATTGGCCAGAACGGGGTTGTGGTGTGATCTGCCATTGCAAACCGGCAAGCTCGCCGAGCAAAGTACAGCCGTACGCTATTTGTTGTGGCTGACGGGCGATTACAAAAGCTCGGAAAGCTTTATCGACGACGGCCTGCAATTATGCCAACCAAAATTGCTGCGGGCATCCAGCGTAAAAAGCCGCTTAACAAAAACCAGCACAACGCTCGCCGACCCTCAGCTGCATGATGCTGTCAAACGCTTTCAGCAACGCAACGGCATCAAAGCGAGCGGCACTCTGGACGCAAAAACAGTCGCGTTGCTAGCCGAATCGCCCGCTTCAATTGCGCAACGTATTCACCTTAACCTACGGCGCATGCGATCGATCAACACGCCATTGAAGGGGCGCCATATCATCGCCAATATTCCCGACTTCAAGCTAGTGTTACGCGACGACGATAATACAGTGCTGGAACTAAAAACAATTGTCGGCAAACGTAGCCGGCCAACGCCGGAGCTAAACCTGCAGATGACCCATGTCGTACTTAATCCAAGCTGGGGAGTGCCACGGAAACTGGCAAAATTCGATATCATTCCCAAAGTCATCCGCGACCGTGACTACCTTGCACGCAAGCAATTTAGTGTATACAGCAGCCGTGGGGGCAACGAAGTACGCATACCGGCAGAAAGTATTGACTGGCCCGCAATGCAAGAAAACTTCCCCTACTACTTGCGCCAGGCTCCCGGCAAAAATAACGCGCTCGGGCAATTTAAGTTTGTGACACCCAACGAGCGTGCAATCTATTTGCACGATACCAACAGCCGTGGATTGTTCCGTAAAAATGTAAGAGCCTTTAGCTCTGGCTGCTTGCGCGTGCAGAACCCGGACTTGCTGGCGCAACACGTTATGCAAAATACCGCCTATGCGTCAGCCGGTCATCTGCGCAAAAAACTGCAAAGCGGCAGCACCCGCTACCTGCGTGTAACCGAGGGCTTACCCGTTTATATCGTCTACTGGACCGCCTGGGTGGACGCTGACGGCCAGCTGCAACAGCGCGACGACATTTACCAAAAAGATGAATTGCAACAAGCAAAACCGATGCTTGCGCGCAACGATATTCGTTAGGACTGTTAGGTATCGGTTGTTTCGACTACACTATTTCTACGAATCTGCCAGCATAGACAGCGCCAGATTAACTTCTTACCGAAGCCAATTCACACTTAAACAAGGTAGCCATGGATTTCCCAGCCCATGAATAACACAAACGAACTGAACAGACGATCGTTTCTAAAACTTGCCGGCGGTGCTGGCGCTATCGCCGGCTTTCCCGCCCTCGCCGCCAACACAACAGCAGAAAAATCCCTGGGGTTTTACCACCTGCACACCGGCGAACGTCTGAAAAACGCCTACTGGGCCGCAGGTAGTTACCTGCCCGATACCCTCTCCGACATCAACTACCTGCTGCGTGACTTTCGCGCCAAAGAAACCATTACGATAGACACCACACTGCTCGATGGCTTGCACAAACTGCACAGCATGCTTGGCAGTAAAAAAGATTTCCATGTCATTTCCGGCTACCGCTCGCCAACAACCAACGCGAAATTGATGCGTCAGGGACGCAGTGTGGCGAAGAAAAGTTTTCATATGAAAGGCCAGGCGATCGATGTGTATTTACCGGACGTACCGCTGCGACGCCTACACCGCGCCGCCATTGATTTAAACATTGGCGGTGTCGGCTATTACAGAAACAGTGGTTTTATCCACATCGATACCGGGCCAGTTCGACGTTGGGGTTAGTTTTTATAGTGCGATAGGCAGCCCCGAGAAACCACCATCAATAACAACCGCGTCATGTCAATATCTTCGGCCGCTAGTGCATTCGGGCTAGCGTGCCAATCTAACACTGCAAACCAACCTGCAAACAATTAGAATCAGCCCTATGCATGGCAATTCGCAGGTAGACCTGATGACAGCAGCAGAACAGAAGACCCATTACCGGGCATGCAATTTGTGTGAAGCCATTTGCGGTTTAGAAATCATCACCCGCGGCGATAACATCGTGTCGATCAAGGGCGATAAGCGGGATCCTCTGAGCCAGGGCTTTATCTGCCCCAAGGCCACGACCCTGCAGGATATTCTGCACGACCCCGACCGTTTGCGCCAACCGGTGGTGCGCAGCAATAACTCCTGGATGCACAACTATCACCGCTTGGTAAAGGGCAAATCGCGCAACCAATTATTGCTGCACCCGAATGATTTGGCCGCCATCAAATTACCGGACGGCGCGCAGGCAATCAGGTAGTCGAGCTCATGACGCCGCGCCACCATCGCCCGATCCAAACTCTTAAACTCCGCAAGGCCGATACCCAGCGCGTTTGAATGCGCCCAGGCCGCCTCCTCCAGCCAACGTAAATAGCTGACATTATTCACATGACCGAGGCCGTCGAGCTGCTCCTGTTCGGCGGTTACCGGCAAGATATACGGGTTTTCCCATTGCCAGTTGATTGCATTATGCAAAAACAGCCCCCTCGGTGATCGGTACCGCTATTTATGGAGTAACATGGAACCGGGCTAACCACGATCCGCGAGCAGAAAATCACGCGCCTGATTGATTTTGGCGGCGAGGTAGTCGTTGCCGCCGCGATCCGGGTGTAACTTCTGCATTAAACGGCGGTGCGCAAGAGTAATATCTTCCGTGGTCGCCGATTCTTGCAAGCCAAGAATCGCCAACGCTTCAGCGACCGTCATGGGAGTTGAATCCGATACTGCACTGCTACTATCGCCTTCTGACTCAGCAAAGTCCGCATCACCGTCAAAGCGTTGAGTGAGATAACTCTCTAACAGAAGCGCCGAGTCGCTATCTTGCTGGCGACAGTAAGCCAGTAATTCCACGAGGGTCTCGCGCGTCATCGCCGCCAACTGCTGCCCGGCAAACGGCCCGTTCAGCACTTCGCCCTGCAACTCACCCGTTTCATGGTTGAGATTCATCTCGATGATAGCCGAGCGCACGGTCGAGGTGGCGGGCGCCTGCGCGGTTGGGCCGTGCGTTTTATAGAGCTGGGCGAAAAATGGAAAATAACGCAGCAGCAGCGCCATGCCTTGTTTTAACAGCGGCAGAATGGCCGCTACCGCGGCGCCCAGCCAGTGAATTCGGCCGGTTAACGCGAGCAGGAAGATAACGACGACCAGGCCGCCAACCGCTGTTTTCCAAATCAGATCCTTACGCGCCTGCACCCCGGGAGTATTCTTCCAGGTGAACCAAAACCAGATGGCGCCGAGCAAGCCGGCAAGCAAAAATACGCGGGTCATGTGCCGGGCAACTGCCTGGTCAAATGCGCTATACGCGCGGTTTTATTTTTCATGGCGAACAAAGCCTGCTGCCCACCCGCGGCATACACCGCCACTGCGGATAACAACTCGGCCAGCAAACCCGCGCTGCTGGCATCGAAGCGGCAGTAAGCGCCCCCGCTCAAGCTGGCAACGGTTTCGAATACTTTGCCGGCGCGCGCATCGCGACCCTCCTGAAACATAAAAAGCGGCGTTTTTAGCACACCCAACTGGCCCGCCAATTGAAAGATTTTTTTGCTGCTCTCTTCGCAGGCATCGCCGATGTAAACGGCGGCGGCAACCCGTTGGTGGCCGGTCTCCTTGACTAAATGCTGCAACACGCGTGTTATTTGTGTATGCCCCGCCCGGCAGGTAACGCCGGTCATCAAACGCAGCAACGCCGAAGCGTTATCAATCCACGCCGTCGCTTTGAACTCATCAAAGCCACGAAAATAAGCAAGCTGTACTTGCAGCGAGCCTACTTTCTCAACGGCCTTGAACATTTCGCCCTGCATCTGGCAGGCATGGTCCCAGGTGGGTTGGCGGCTAGCGGTGGCGTCAATCACAAACGCCAGGCGGCCCGAGCAGCCCGCGCCCCCGGCGCGCGGTGTTTGCTTGATCTGCCGCAAGAAATCACTGATCTCTTTTTTCGATGCGGGCTGTCGTGGAACAATTTTTTTCACGGCTGATCTCGCAAGCTGTTAGCAAGGCCAGGCTATCAAGCTTTCGCCTGCTGCAATGCCTGCTCTATGTCTGCCAGAATGTCATCGATATGCTCGATACCAATCGACAGGCGTACCATATCTTCGCTGACTCCGGCGGTGGCGAGCTCCTCGGCATTAAGTTGACGATGAGTCGTAGATTGCGGGTGACAGGCCAGCGACTTGGCATCGCCAATATTCACCAGCCGCAGAATAATTTGCAGCGCGTCGATAAATTTTGCACCCGCCGTCGCGCCGCCGTCAATGCCAAAACTCAATATACCGGAGGCACGACCACCGAGTATTTTTTGGCAGACGGCGTAATCGCTGCTACTTTCGAGACCAGCGTATTTTACCCAGTTGACCTGCGGATGCCGGGCTAAATACTGCGCAACCTTAAGCGCATTGTCGCAATGCCGCTCCATACGCAGCCCCAGCGTTTCCAGACCTTGCATAATCTGGAACGCGTTCATCGGCGATAAAGCCGCGCCGGTATTGCGCAGTGGCACCACGCGGCAGCGACCAATATAAGCAGCCTCGCCCATGGCCTCAGTATAAACCACGCCGTGGTACGAAGGGTCAGGCTCGTTCAGCATGGGGAAGCGCTCCTTGTTAGCCACCCAGTCGAATTTACCCGAGTCGACTATCGCACCACCAATCGACGTGCCGTGGCCACCGATATATTTCGTCAACGAATGAATGGCAATATCGGCGCCCAGATCGAATATCTTGCACAAGTAGGGCGTCGCTACGGTGTTATCGACAATTAGCGGTATGCCGTGGCGGTGTGCGATATCGGCGAACGCGGGAATATCGACCACATTGCTGGCGGGGTTGCCTATGGTCTCGCAAAACAGCCCTTTGGTGTTGGCGTCGATCAGGGCTTCGATGGCGGCAAGGTCGTCGAATGCCGCGAAGCGCACTTCTACGCCCTGGTTTGGCAGTGTATGGGCGAAGAAATTGTAGGTGCCGCCGTAGAGCTGACTGGTACTGACAAAGTTGTCACCCACGCGACTGATCGCTTGCAGCGCGTAAGTGATCGCCGCCATGCCAGAGGCCACGCCCAATGCCCCTACCCCGCCTTCCATTTCTGCCAATCGCTGCTCAAGCACGCCCGTGGTCGGATTCATAATGCGCGTGTAAATATTGCCGGGCACCGCCAGATTAAACAAGTCGGCACCGTGCTGGGTGTTGTCGAAGGTATACGACGTGGTTTGATAAATCGGCGTCGTGGCCGCGTGCGTGGCCGCATCGCCTTCATAGCCGGCATGCAGGGCAATTGTTTCGAGTTTCATTTTATATTTTCTCTGCGTTTTGAGCGTTTATGGTAGCGGATTGTGCCATAGAAAACAGGCCTTAGTCGTTACGACAACGTTAGTAACCGGCGACCCAACCGCCGGGGCGGCGCGTATCGGTCGCACCGTATAGCAGGCCGTTTTCGTGCATGATCGACTGTGTTCTGCCCAGCGTTCGATCGCTCTTCACCGCATTGTGACCCATGTCTTCTAACAGAAGAACGGTATCTGGGCTGATACCGCTTTCGATTGTTACTTTTTCCGGTAGCCACTGACTGTGAATGCGCGCCGCGGCCGCCGCGGAGGCGACATTCATGTCGAAATCCATAGCGTTCAATAGCAACTGCAATACGGTGGTGATAATTGTGCTGCCACCCGGGCTACCTGTCGTCAGCCATGCTTTGCCGTCTTTAAGCACCAGAGTCGGTGTCATGGACGACAGCGGCCGCTTACGCGGCTCTATGTGATTAGCTTCGCCCCCGACCAGGCCAAAAGGGTTTACCGCGCCGGGTTTTGCTGAAAAATCAGCCATTTCATTGTTTAGCAACATGCCGGTGCCCGGTACGGCAATACCCGAGCCAAAGCTGAAATTCAGCGTGTAGGTGTTGCTGGCAACGTTGCCATCTTTGTCCATCACGCTGTAATGCGTCGTGTCGTTGCTTTCATAAGGCACATCGAGACCGGGAGCAATCTCGGCGGCGGCACGCGCCTTGTTGATATTAATACTTTTACGCAACTGGGCCGCGTATTTTTTATCGATGAGTTGTGTAACCGGCACTTTGGAAAAGTCCGGATCACCCAAATATTTGCTGCGGTCGGCGTAAGCCAGCTTCATCGCCTCAGTCAGGCGGTGCAGATACGCCGCGCTATTGTGCCCCAGCTTTGTCAGGTCGTAACCTTCCAGAATGTTCAACATCTGAATAATATGCACACCGCCGGAAGACGGCGCTGGCGTCGCCACTATCTCATAGTCGCGATAAGTGCCGCGCACCGGAGTACGCTCGACCACTTTATACTGGGCAAGATCCTCTTTCGTGATCAAGCCGTCGTTAGCTTCCATATCGGCGATGATCTTGTCGGCAATGGCGCCTGTATAAAAAGCATCGGCGCCATGGCGGGCGATTTGGCGCAGTGTCCATGCCAACTCGGGCTGCTTAAACTGCTCGCCGACGGCGTAATCGCCGCCATCCGGCTTGAAGAACAGCGCGCGCGCCGAGTCATGCCAGGGTAGATAATTTGCCCGCCCGGAAATTTCGAACGCCAGCGCGTAGCTAATGGGAAAGCCTTTGCGTGCCAGCTTGATCGCCGGCTTGAGCACTTCTTTCAAGCTCATGGTGCCGTATTTTTCCAGCGTGTATGCAAGCCCTGCCACTGTGCCAGGTACGCCAGCGGCCTGGTGGCTGGCGAAGCTACGCATACGGTCCACTTCACCTTTGGCATCAAGATACATATCTCGCTGCGCGGCCAGTGGCGCCAACTCGCGGTAGTCAATCACTACCTGTTTATTTTCCGCAGCCAGATGCACCAGCATAAAGCCACCGCCGGCGAGGTTACCCGCCCTCGGGTAGGTCACCGCCAGCGCAAACCCCGTGGCCACGGCCGCGTCTACCACATTGCCGCCGCGCTCGAGAATATCGACACCGACTTCGCTGGCCAACTTTTCAGCCGCTACCACCATGCCATGTTCACTAATGGTCGGTATAAATCGTGTTTTGTAGTCGATTATTGGCGCTTTCGCAAACACCGGCGACGCTAAAACCAACAGGCCAAACAGAGCGAATAAAATTGTTCTCAAAATATGCGACCTCGGCATAGTACGCTTGTAAAACATTTTATAGATACGATTTATTGGTCAGAATGTCAACCAATAAGCCTCGCGTATGAAGGAAAAATGAACGAAGCTATTCCGCTCTACCGGGAAAGCCCCAACCAGGCAAACACTGGCCCAATCACCATGCCGGTGGGTTGCTGTATTTTCCCGAAAGAAATTTTCCGCGGTTCACGGCGTTGGACAGAAGAACGCTTACCGCAGCTAATTCACTGGACCGAGTTAAGCCGGGGCGGCCACTTACCGCCTTTGAGCAACCGGAGATTCTTGTCAACGACCTGCGCGCTTGCGGTCGGCAGTTACACCAGCAGATGGCGGTCGACTAAGCGCTTTTCTCGGCACATTTAATGCACAGTTGAGCAGCGGGTAGAACCCGCAGTCGTGCTTCGTTAATTTCGCTCTGGCAGTTGGTGCAAACGCCATAGTCGCCGTCTTGCAGGCGCTGCAACGCGCTGTTGATTTGCGCCAATTCGACTTTCGCTTCGTCGTCGAGGTGTTCAACAACCTCATTGTTTTCAACTTCCACGGCTTGTTCGGCAAAGTCGGCGCTATACGGTTCCTCGCGACGGTACAAATGTTTGGCCGTTCGTTCAATACGATCGGTCAGTATGCTGTATTTTTCCTTCAGCTGTTTCTCCAGCTCAATTAAGGTTTCCTGCTTCATATACCATGCCTCACCATGTACCTAATAGCCGATCTCTATGTTGTTAGCCTGGTGCTATACATGCCTTTCCAATTTGACACGCTTACCACGATCCACGATAACAGGTTTTTGCCGCACATTTTTGATCTTGCTCAAGGAATGCCAGTATGCACGGTTTCGTGCCAGGCAATGCTTACGTTACCGGCGCTGCAGTCGTATGGATAGCCATAATGCAATCTTGGACTCCCGGCAACTACGATGGCGCGCTCACCGGCTTAAACATGACGATACCGCGCGCTGAATTTGGGCGCCAGAAACGCAATCAAAAAAGAGCGGTAACGTTACCCCCTTTTCGCCAACGGCCAGTTAATCTCCAAAGCCGTAGCCGGGCCTATCACTATCTCTCGCAGATTCGTCGGCATCACTGCCCTGTCAGCCGCGACAGGAATACGGCCCCCCATAATTTCTGCCTGGCTTTGCGGATAAAGCGGAGACTTCGCAGGGTCGGCAAAGCCGACAGGAAACAATGGCAGGTTGGTTCCGGGGTCGTATTTATCTGTGGCGCCAGCGGTATGCAACAGCTCGTGAGCGATAACAACATTATTCGAACCTTGATATTGCCGGTCGGCAAAGGCGTTAATCGACGCAATCATACTGCCGGCCAGACCGATGGAATGATCCAATCGTTGAGTATTCTCTGGGTCGAAGAATGCAACAAACAGCGCTATGTCAGGAACACTACCCGCACTGCTATAAAGTCGAAAATTGGCCCAAGCGCGGAAGTACAAACTCCAATAAATATTGCTGAACAAGTTTCTGCTGCTCGGCAGGCGCGGCGGACTACCCATATCTTCAGCACCAAGCTGCACATCAATGGCTTGCACATCCTGCACGCCGTAGCGACGCGCTTCGGAATTAATAAATAATGCGACCCCCTCTATATCTTGCTTTGTTAAGGAACGAATATACTCAGCGGTCTTACCAAGCCCGTCGCCGTTGCTGGGGTATACCGTCACCAATAACGTTTTTTCCCAGCTTCTGACTTTAGTATAAACGTAGAGGTTGTGAACGGTGAACGCTAACAGAATAAGCAAAAGTATGAGATAGCGCGTATAACGTTTCTGCTTGTCCATACCTTCGAATAGCGTAGCTCGTTTAAAAAAAATAATACCGGAATTCTATGTATACTTTCGTGATCCAACTGCGATTTCCAGGATAATATTAACCATAGAAACCGCGCCATAGAAATAGCGTTTGCCGGTTAGATTATCTGCCAACACATTTGGGCTTGTTGCGCCATTCGGCAACTGCCGCGCGAGACAAAAACTGGCGAGCGAATCGGTAGCAATTCAATCTTTATAGGAAGGGTCAATCTGTTCTATTTTTCGAACCATCGCGGCAAATTCCAGCTCGCCGTCTTCGGCACCGGCAGTCTGAATTTTCAGTAGTTCTTCCGACTTGTCACCTATTTCTTCCGACACGGGTACGGCGGGTTTACCCGTTGCATCTACGGACACCTGAATTTCGCAAGCTCGCTGCAAAAGCCAAAGACTGACAAAGGTAGCCGGAATGGTGCGCCCGCAGGCGAGCAGCCCGTGACTGCGCAGAAGCATCAGGTTTTTGTCTCCCATATTTTCGACCAACCGCGCCTGCTCTCCCGCCATGACGGTAATGCCTTCAAAATCATGGTAGGCGATGCGGTGATGCAGTAGCACCGAATAGAAATTATCAATGCGCAAGCCTCCTTCCTGACAGGCAACAGTCATACCGGCCGTGGTATGCGTGTGTGCAATACAGCCAACGTCATGCCGGGCGCGGTGTATTGCGCTGTGAATCATCATGCCGGCGGGATTGGCGCGGTACTTCGACTCGCCGATCACATGACCTTCAATATTAACCTTAACCAGGTTAGAGGCGGTGACTTCATTATAGGTAAGGCCGTACGGGTTGATAAGAAACTGTTCCCCATCGCCGGGGAGCTTGACCGTGATATGGTTGAAAATCAATTCATCCCAGCCCAGGTAATCGAACACGCGGTAGCATGCCGCCAGCTGGACTCGCAGTTGTCTTTCTCGATCAGTCTTTTGATTGCACATTGCACCGCAGTAAAGTGACTATGGGTTCCGCATTCTACCTCTTCACGCGCGCCGCCAAAAGCTTTGTTCACGCCGTCCAGCTCCTCCCGCTGAGATTACAAACGCTCGTTAATTGGAAAAATCTGCCGTTA
>CAZJDL010000010.1:0-14995 GCA_964544755.1 uncultured Pseudomonadales bacterium
GCTACGGGTGGACTTGAACCACCGACCCCAGCATTATGAATGCTGTGCTCTAACCAGCTGAGCTACGTAGCCACTGCATTTTGAACTCGGTAAGAGGGCGCGAATTCTCCGGTTTTGGCCGGCGCTTGTCAAGATTGAGGAGTGATTTTGCCGGCTAGACGTTGAACCTAAAGTGCATAACATCGCCGTCTTGCACAATATAGTCCTTGCCTTCCAGTCGCCATTTGCCGGCGTTCTTCGCTCCCTGCTCGCCGCCGAGTGCAACAAAGTCGTTGTAGCCGACCACTTCGGCTCGAATAAAGCCTTTTTCAAAATCGGTGTGGATTTTCGCCGCGGCTTGCGGGGCGGTGGCGCCAATGGGAATCGTCCAGGCGCGCACTTCCTTAACGCCGGCGGTGAAGTAAGTCTGCAGATTTAACAATCCATAGCCAGCGCGAATCACGCGATCGAGGCCCGCTTCTTCCATACCCAATTCGGCGAGGAACTCGGCTTTATCGTCGGTGTCCAGTTCGGCGATCTCGGCTTCTATCTTGTTGCAGATTGCCACCACCGCGGCGTTCTCTTTTTCTGCGATCGCTTCTACCGCTTGCAGGTGAGGGTTGTTGTCGAAACCGTCCTCATCGACGTTGGCGATATACATGATGGGCTTTAAGGTGAGCAGGTTGAGGTCGCGTAAAAGGAGTCGTTCATCTTCGTTTAAGCCAAAGGTACGGGCCGGTAGCGCGGCATTTAAATGGGGTAGAATTTTTTCCAGCAAGTCTTTTGTTTTGATCGCGTCTTTGTCGCCGCTTTTCACTACCCGCAGCAGCCGCTGAATGGCTTTCTCTACGGCTTCCAGGTCGGCTAGCGCCAGTTCGGTGTTAATGGTTTCAATGTCGTCCGCCGGGTCGATCTTGTTGCTTACATGGACGATGTTTTCGTCTTCAAAACAGCGCACTACGTGGGCAATAGCGTCGGTTTCGCGAATATTGCCGAGAAACTGATTGCCGAGACCTTCGCCTTTCGACGCGCCCGCGACCAGGCCGGCGATGTCGACGAATTCCATGCTGGTGGGCACAACCCGCTGCGGCGCCACAATTTTTGCCAGCGCGTCCAGCCGCGCGTCGGGCATGGGCACAATGCCTGCGTTCGGTTCAATCGTGCAGAACGGAAAATTCTCGGCGCCAATGCCGGCCGCGGTCAAGGCATTAAATAGCGTCGATTTACCCACGTTGGGCAGGCCGACAATTCCGCAATTAAAACCCATAGTTACTTCCTAATGTTATGCGTCTGGCAGCGCGGGCTTAATGCTGTGCAATTGTGTTTGTGCCCGTTGCCATTGATCCTCGGTAACCAGTGGTAGCGCCTCCAGAGAGTTGTTCAGGCTGTTCTCGATAAGGCGCAAGTCGCTCGCCGACGGCTTGCCGAGTACGTAGTTCGTGACCTGGCTGGCATGACCGGGATGGCCAATGCCGATGCGCAAGCGCATAAAGTCGCTGTTATTGCCCAGCGCGCTGATAATATCGCGCAAACCATTGTGACCGCCGTGGCCACCGCCGATTTTTAACCGCGCAACGCCGGGCGCCAGATCCAGTTCGTCGTGGGCGACCAGAATATCTGCCGCTGCGATCTTGTAAAAATTAGCCAGCGCCGCCACGGCCTGGCCGCTGCGATTCATATAAGTCGTTGGGATAAGAAGGTGCACCGGCTCGTTGCCGAGCACAGTTTTGCCGGTCAGGCCAAAAAACTTTTTATCGGCGGCGAGTGTGCAGGCGTTGCTGCGCGCCAGTTGTGCAACGAACCAGGCGCCGGCGTTGTGCCGTGTGTGTGCATGCTCGGGGCCTGGATTTCCCAGGCCCACTATCAGTAGCACTGCGTACCTGCCGTAAAGGGTAGTCTAAGACTCGTCGGCGGAGCCTTCCTCGTCTTCGGGTTTGTCTTCCCCTTCGCCTATTTCTTCTTCTGGCTCTTCTATTTGCACGGCCTTCGGCGCCGAGACGCTGGCGACAAATAAATCGTGCTCTTCACCATGCGACAGCGCAACACTTTCCGCCCCGGCGGGCAGTTTTAGGTCCGACAAGTGGATGTTGTCGCCGATATCGACTGCCGCCATATCCACTTCAACATATTCGGGCAAATCTGCCGGTAAACAGCTGATTTCGATTTCGGTTTCGGTATGCGAAATGATGCCGCCGTGCAATTTGACGCCAACACAGCGCTCTTCGTTAATGAAATGCAGCGGCACATTCACGGTGATTTTCCGATCCTTTTCGATGCGAAAAAAATCGGCATGCACAATGTGCGGCTTGGCGGGATGGCGCTGCAAGTCTTTAATGATCACGTCTTCGACCGTGCCGTCTATATCCAGCGAAACAATATGCGAGTAGAACGCCTCATTCTCCAGTGCCTTGGTGATGTCTTTGTGGGTTATGGTAATCGGTTGCGGTGCCTTTTCACCACCGTACACGATGGCTGGCACTAACTCATGCAGGCGGCGCAGGCGGCGGCTCGCACCTTTCCCTGCGTCTGTGCGCAGTTGCGCGTGTAATACAAATTCGTCCGACATTATCGTGCTTCCTTGGTTAAGACGGTTTCGTTCTGCGACCAAACGAATACCGCTGCGGGTTAGAGTTTAGGGGCGCGCCTAGTGAAACATGGCGCTGATCGATTCCTCATTGCTGACCCGGCGTATCGACTCGGCCAGCACGTCGGAAAGGGTGAGCTGGCGGATGCGCTTGCAACTTGCAGCCGCACCATTCAACGGAATCGTGTCGGTGACGACCAGCTCGTCCAGATGGGAATTATTGATATTTTTGACCGCGTCACCCGACAGCACCGGATGTGTACAGTACGCCAGCACGCGTTCCGCGCCACTTTCTTTCAAGGCGGTTGCGGCGGCGCACAATGTACCCGCAGTGTCGACCATGTCGTCCACCAAAATGCAGGTGCGGTCGCTGACGTCACCGATGATATGCATCACTTGCGCTTCGTTTGCCCGCGGGCGGCGTTTGTCGATGATGGCCAGGTCGGCATCGTTTAGTTGTTTGGCCACCGCGCGGGCGCGTACAACGCCGCCAATATCGGGTGACACGACCATCACGTCCTGGTAGCGCTGGCGCTCAATGTCGCCTATCAACACGGGCGACCCATAAATATTGTCTACCGGTGCGTCGAAAAAACCCTGAATTTGCTCGGCGTGTAAATCAACCGTCATCACGCGATCGACACCGACATTGATAATCATGTCGGCGCAGACTTTGGCGCTGATTGGCACCCGCGCCGAACGCACGCGGCGATCCTGGCGGGAGTAACCGAAATACGGCACTACGGCGGTAATGCGGCCAGCGGACGCGCGGCGCAGGGCGTCGCACATGAATACCAGTTCCATCAGATTGGCGTTGGTCGGCGCGCAGGTTGACTGAATGACGAATGTATCCTTGCCGCGCACGTTTTCATTGAGTTCGACGTAGATCTCGCCGTCGCTGAATTGGGTGACCGATGCGTTGCCCAGCGGCATGCCCAGCCTTTGCACGACCTTTTGCGCAAGCGCGGGATTGGCGTTACCGCTAAAAATCATCAAGTTAGGCATTTTGGCGAAAACTCTATGCAAGGGCGGCTACGGACTTGCTGGGTGGATTGGCTGGGGCGGCAGGATTCGAACCTACGAATGCTGGGATCAAAACCCAGTGCCTTACCACTTGGCGACGCCCCAATAAAGCGTTGTATTACCTGTTCTCAGGCATATGTGAATGCGCGGGTGAAACATTCAAACCTCTTGCGACATATCCGTGCCAACGATTTGGCAGTTGTTGTAACACCAGTGTTGCGGCATCTGCGTCGGCGAATTCGGCAAATATGCACGCTCCTGTTCCGGTCAAGCGCGCTGCTGCAAAGTTACCTAACCAGCGCATCGCGGCCTCTACTTGCGGGTATAGCTTTTGCACCACAGGCAGACAATCATTCCGGCACTCGGAGGGCCGGTCGAGAAAGCCGGCTATTTTGATGGGAGTCGCGTGGCGTGTCAATTCCTCGTGACAAAAAATCTCGGCGGTCGACACCGAGCAATCGGGCTGAATGATTAAATAGCAGGGCTTGGGCAGGTCAATAAGCGTTAATCGATCGCCAATGCCTTCCGCCCAGGCGGCCTGCCCACGCACGAATACCGGCACATCGGCACCGAGACGGGCGCCCAGTTGCGTCAGTGCGTCCAAACCGAGGCCTGCTTGCCACAAGTGGTTCAGGGCGAGCAGGGTAGTGGCGGCGTCGGAGCTGCCACCGCCAAGCCCAGCGCCCATGGGTACGGTTTTTTGCAGATAAATCTCCGCGCCTTGCGTGCAGCCAGTGTTCCGTTGCAGCGCGTGCGCGGCCCAGCTTATCAAATTATCGGTCGCAGCAACGCCGCCACAGTCTCCGTTCACCGTTATTTTGGCGTTTGGGGTCACGCGAAACGACAGTTGGTCACACAGATCAACAAACTGAAACACCGTTTGCAACTCATGGTAGCCGTCGGCGCGCCGGCCGGTAATATGTAAAAAAAGATTGAGCTTGGCAGGCGCCGGCAGGGTCAGGGTCAGACTCATGCTAGAGCTTAGAGTTGCCACTGTTTTATGACCACGGTGACTTTAAAGTCTTCATGCTGTAGCCGCAATTTGCTCGGCAGGGCGAAATCGGTAAACTGCTGGTAACGGAGATACTCAATACGCCAGCCGGCCTGTTCCAGCAACCTGAGTTGACCGTCGGCGCGGGTCTGTTGGTCGATGGGTAGTGCCGCCGGCAAGCCTCTTATCCAGTAATAAAAATACTCGATCGGCACCGACCAGCCAAATCGCTGCTGTAATAGCTGCTCGGCGTTGGTCGCGTATTGATCGGCTTGTCCGGCCTGCCGCACGGTAACGCCGTCGTCGTTGCCAATAATCTGCATGCTGCCACTGCCCAGCGCGCCACTTAATCGAATCGTGTAGGCGCCGGTCAGTTGCTGCCAGTTGAGCATGGCGCTGAGAGATTTGGTCGGCGAGCGAATGCCGATTTTGCCGCGAATATGCCATTGCTCGATGTTGGCGACAGCGTTGTTGGAGGAGCCTACTTTACCTGGCTGGGTTGTACAGGAGGCTAAATAGAAGCCAAGCGTAACGGCAAAAAGTAGTCTGGTTAGGCCGCCGCTGAGGGTGGTCAGCGCGTCCTCAAGGCTGACCAAAGCGCTCAACAATATCTTCCATAATCGGGTTTTCTGGGTCACTGGACAGTGCCTTGCGCCACACTGCTTTGGCTTTGGCTTGCTTGCCTGCTGCCCATAGCACCTCGCCCAGGTGGGCAGCCACTTCGGGGTCGGGAAACAGCTTATAGGCACGCTTCAGAAAAGTCAGGGCTTCCTCCACATTGCCGCGGCGGAATTGATTCCAGCCCATGCTGTCCATTATTGCCGGATCATTGGGTTTTAATTCCAGCGCACGCTTGATCAGTTTATGCGCTTCGTCGTAACGCTTGGTATGAACAGTCAGCGTATAGCCCAGCGCGTTCAGCGCGGTTGCGTTGTCGGGGTCAAGTTCGAGCATGTGGCGCAGGTCACTTTCCATGCCGGTTAGGTCGAGACGCTTCTCGTTCAGCATTGAACGCGCGTAGAGCAAGCTAGGTTCTTCGGGGTTCGCCTCAAGGGCGTCGCTAAGCAGCTGGTAGCTACGCTCCAGCGAGCCCGATTTAGTTAACGTGTCAGCCGCCAGTAGCAGCAAGTCGGTCGAATATTTCGCGTGTTGTTGGCCTAGCTGTTGTAAATTGTCCAGCACCTCTTCGATATCGCCGGCGTCGGCCTTGAGTTCAGCACTACGCGCCACCGCCTGTAAAAAAACCTTGCTTGGTTCGACTTGTTCGTACTGGGTCAGTGCCGCTTCGACGTTTCCCAGCTCTTCTTCAATGAGACCAAGATAATAGTGCGCTGCGGCGGTTTCCTGGTCGCCGACGGTCAGTTTTTGCAGTTCGGTGCGGGCGAACTCCAGTTGCTGGTTTTCTCGGTATACCAGGGCCAGTGTGAAGCGCAGCTCGCGATCCCCCGGATGCTGCTCCACCAACATCTCAAATTGCTGCTGTGCCTTTTGCAAGTCGGTTTTTGTTAATAAACGTGCATACAGCAAGCGCAGGCGCTTGCTGTCGGGTTTTTTCTTCAGTTCGGCTTCCAGGCGTCGGAAGGCCGTATCGGGCTTATCCAGCAGTTGCAGAATGCGCGCCTCGCTGGCAATGGCGCTAATGTTGTCGGGTTCGATGTCCAGAGTTTGCTGCACGGAAGCCAGCGCGTCGGTCAGTTTGCCAAGCTGCTGCTGCAACACTGCGGTACCGATCAGCAAATCAGTATCCCCGCTTCGTTCTTTGGCCAGAGATTTATAGTCGGCGAGCAGCGTCTTTTGCTTGGCGCGTGTCGCGGTGGCGGCCAGTTTGGCCAGAGCAGTGAAATTGGTTTTGCCTTCCAATTCCATCGAGCGGGTCATTTTAACCATGGCGCTGTCGAACTTTTGCGCACGCGCTTCATGGATTGCTGCCGAATATTGGGCCTGTGCGTCATCTGGTAGGGTGGTGGCCCAGATATTTGCGGTTTTCAGCGCGACGTTCTCGGCTTGCAGAAGTTCTGCCAACATAGTGGCGTGGCGCGCGATGCCGGCATCTTTGGTGTTCAGCGCCTCACTAACGTAATTGCGCAGTGCAATGTCGAATTGATTCCTTTGCGCGGCGAGGTCTGCCACCAGCAACGCGTAAAGCGTTTGTAGAGGAATGGGTTTGTAGATTTTTTCGGCTTTTACAACCACCGGGGCCAGCGCGTCCGGCACTGGTTCGGGTGCTTTCGTTACTTCAGGTTGCGAAGCACAGGCGCCAAGCAGCAGCGCTAACAATGCCACGCCGCAGCGCCTGGGTGCTGCAATGGAAAGCGGCGACAGGCGTTGGGCGCGGGCAAGCGTGAAGCGGGTTGGTCGCAAAGGCATAGGGTATGACGGCTCAAAAAACATACGTTCACTCATTCTGGCAAGTGCCGTGACGCGCACATGCCGATTAACAACACTGTTAGAGTACGTAATAGCAGATTTTATCCTCTAATTATAGGTTGTATAGCGGCATTGTTTGCAATAATTAACAAGAATATACCTGACACGCCGCTATGTTGCCGTGCGCGGCACTGTGGCTTCGTGGGTTTTTCGCTCGAACTTGCTAAAATATGCGGTTTTGTACGCTGTTCATTCACCGTACGATATCATTACCGCTCTGGAGCATGCCTATGCAGTTGGTCGCCTTTGGGCTGAATCATACGACCGCGAGTTTGGCTTTGCGCGAACGCGTTGCGATTGTGCCTGAGCGCCTGGCGGCATCGTTGTCTGCTTGTCGGGATGAACTGCAATTAAACGAAGCGGTTGTGCTATCCACGTGTAACCGCACCGAATTCTATGGTTTGACCGAAGACCCTGAGCAAACGACTAAATTAGTGCGTCATTGGTTGCAGGCAGAGCAGGGCGCGCCGTCCGATGAGCTCAAGCAAGCATGTTATTGCCATCAAAAAGGCGCGGCGCTGCAACATATGATGCGGGTCAGCTGTGGCCTGGACTCCATGGTGATCGGTGAACCGCAGATCCTGGGTCAGATGAAAACCGCTTACGCGCAGGCGCAGGAAAGCGGCACGGTAGGTAGAGAGCTGGCGCGTGTATTCGAGCAAGTGTTTGCGGTGGCTAAGCAGGTGCGCACACAAACTGCGATTGGCGCCAATCCGGTATCGGTGGCGTCGACTGCCGTACGCCTGGCGCAACATGTGTTCGCCGACCTTGAGCAAACCCAGGCTCTGCTAATCGGCGCGGGTGATACCATCGCGCTTACCGCGCGTCATCTGAAACGGCAGAACATTGCCCGCATCGTAGTGGCGAACCGTACCCTGGATCGCGCCGCACTATTGGCTGACGAGATTGGTGCGAAAGCAGTGATGTTGGCCGAAATACCGTCCCAGTTAGTGCATGCCGACATCGTTATTTCGTCAACCGCCAGTTCTCTGCCCATTCTCGGCAAGGGCATGGTTGAGCACGCCTTGCGCGCGCGCAAACGGCGACCGATTTTTATGGTCGATCTCGCGGTACCGCGAGATATCGAGGTGCAGGTCGGCGACCTCGACAATGTGTACCTGTATAGTGTTGATGATTTACGCGATATCATTGACGACAACGTCAAGAGTCGTACGGCAGAAGCGCAAAAAGCCGATGCAATCATTGTGCATGCGGTGGAGGATTTTGCCCGCCAGCGGCGATCGCTGAACGCCGTCGGCAGCGTCAAAGCCCTTCGCGAAAAAGCGATTCTGATGCGCGACGCGGAGTTGGCCAAGGCGCAACTGGCCTTGCAAAAAGGCCAGTCGGTGGACGCAGTGATCAAAAGTCTGGCGCATGCGCTGACCAATAAATTAATTCACACACCCAGCGTGCAAATGAAAAAGGCCAGCGAACGCGGCGAAACCGGAAAACTCGCCTGGTCGCGGGAATTGTTTGATTTATCAGCCGACGTTTTGGGATCCAAAGACAGCGAATGAAACCCTCTATTCTGCAAAAACTGATTACCCTTGGTGAACGTTACGAAGAGTTGGGTGCCCTGCTTAGCGATAGCGAAGTCATCGGGAACCAAAACCGCTTTCGCGCCTTGTCACGCGAATACGCTGAAATTGAGCCAGTAGTGCAGTGTTTTCACCGCTACCAAAAAGTTAGCGGCGATGCGCAAGAGGCGCAAAGTTTGTTGCAAGACGGCGACCCCGATATGCGTGCTATGGCGCAGGAGGAAGTTACGGCCGCACGGCGGGAAATGGAACAACTCGAAGCCAGCTTGCAAACCTTGCTGTTGCCCAAAGACCCGAATGACCGTAATAACGTGTTTCTGGAAATAAGGGCCGGCACCGGCGGCGATGAAGCAGCAATTTTCGCCGGCGATTTGTTTCGTATGTACAGCCGCTACGCAGACGCGGCGGGCTGGCGGATTGAAGTGATTAGCGAGCGCGCCGGTGAGCATGGGGGTTACAAGGAAATTATCAGCCGCATCAGTGGCGCCGACGTGTATGCGCGCTTGAAGTTCGAATCCGGTGCGCATCGGGTGCAGCGTGTGCCCGAGACCGAGTCGCAGGGCCGCATCCATACCTCGGCCTGCACGGTCGCGGTGTTGCCCGAGGTCGGCGATCTCGATGCAATTGAAATTAACAAGGTGGATTTGCGTGTTGATACATATCGCGCATCGGGCGCCGGTGGGCAGCACGTCAATAAGACCGATTCCGCTATACGTCTGACCCACTTGCCCACCGGCATTGTCGTCGAGTGCCAGGACGAACGCTCGCAACACAAGAATCGCGCGCGCGCCATGTCCTTGCTAGGCGCGCGCTTGCAGGACGCGGCGCAAGCAAAACAGGATCAGGAGCAGGCCGACGAGCGCCGCAACCTGGTTGGCAGCGGCGATCGCTCGGAACGCATCCGTACCTACAATTACCCGCAGGGCCGTATTACCGATCACCGCATTAACCTCACACTGTACAAATTGGCAGAGATTTTGGAAGGCGATTTGGCCGCCGTCATCCAGCCATTGGTGCAGGAGTATCAAACCGATCAGCTGGCGGCGCTGGCGCGGTAGTACCTGCTCTGAACATTAGCCAAGCGTTGACCATTGGCGTTGCGCGATTGAGCGCCAGCGACAGTGCCCGCCTGGACGTCGAGCTGTTGCTGGGCCATTGCCTGCACAAACCGCGCAGTTTTCTTCATACCTGGCCGGATGACACACTGAGTGCAGCCGTTAACGAGCAGTATTTTGCATTATTGGAGCGCCGCGTTGGCGGCGAGCCGATTGCCTATATTTTGCGATCGCGCATGTTCTGGTCGCTGCATCTCACGGTGGATCCGGCCGTATTGATCCCGCGGCCGGAGACCGAAACCCTGGTTGAGGCGGCGTTGGGCCTCGATATGCCGCAACGGGCGCGGGTGCTGGATCTGGGTACGGGCTCGGGTGCGGTCGCATTGGCACTGGCGAAAGAGCGGCCCGCCTGGCACATGATTGCCACGGACAAATCCGAGCCGGCGTTGCGGGTCGCACAACAAAACCGGCGCCAATTGGGTTTGACCAATGTCGGTTTGCTGGCCAGCGACTGGTTTACCGCTTTGGCGGGTCAGCGATTTGATATGATTGTCAGCAATCCGCCGTATGTCGCCGAGCACGATGCGCACCTCGCTGAAGGGGATGTGCGCTTCGAACCGCGCACCGCATTAATTGCCGGCGCGGACGGCCTCGACGCCATTTGCTGCATACTGGCAAGCGCCAAGGCGCATCTGGCAAACTCGGGCTGGTTGCTGTTAGAGCACGGCTATGATCAGGCTGCGGCGGTGCGGTATTGGTTTGCGGAACACGGCTTTGCCGCCGTCGAGACCGTCAGGGATCTGGCCGGGCATGCGCGCGTGACCCAGGGCAAGGCAAACGGAACAATACAATGAACGACGCCGAATTGCTGCGCTATAGCCGCCACATCATGTTGCCCGACATCGATATTGCCGGCCAGGAAGCGCTGCTTGCTGCGCATGTGTTAATCGTCGGCCTCGGTGGCCTCGGTTGCCCCGCGGCGCTTTACCTGGCGGCGGCTGGCGTTGGCACACTGACGCTGGTTGATCATGATCGTGTGGAACTCGGCAATCTGCAGCGCCAGATCGCGCACGCGACGGCCGATATCGACAAGCCCAAAGCCGAGTCGGTGGCCGAATCGGTGCGGGCGTTAAACCCTGGTATAGCCGTGCACGCAAGGGTTGAAAAACTCGGCGCGCACAACTGTGCGCCGCTGGTGCAAGGCGTCGACCTGGTGGTCGACGGCAGCGATAATTTCTCGGTTCGGTTCGCAGTTAACCAGGCCTGCGTGCAATGGCGCAAGCCACTTGTTTTCGCGGCGGCGATTCGAGGTGAAGCGCAAGTGGCGTTGTTTAACGCAACTCCGGCTAGCCCGTGTTATCGTTGTCTGTACGATGATGTAGCCGGTGACGACACGCTGAGTTGCGCGCAAAGCGGCGTACTCGCGCCTTTGGTTGGCGTTGTTGGCGCACTGCAGGCGCTGGAGGCGCTGAAAGTCATTGTTGGTTTCGGCGCTAACCTGGACGGCTATTTGCTGACTTTCGACGCCATGCAAATGGCATGGCATAAACTGCGGCTGCGCAAAAATCCCTCTTGCCCGTGTTGTGGGTTGGGCTAAAATTATTTATCGTCGCGTTGTTCTTGCTCGGCTTCGTCTGGAGCACATATTTTTAGCGCGTGTTTCGCATCCGGATCGACGGCCAGAAACAAGCACCAACTTTCCTCCCGGCCCGCCTCGCCACGCCACATAATGTGGCCGCTATACGGCTTCAGCAATTCGTGTATGCGTTTGATTTGGGACAATAGCGTTTCGTCTTGCGGCAGATCGGCGCTGACGTCGTGCACGGCGTCAGCGTTAGTCTGCATGCTGTTATGCATGCTTATCGCAACAAACTGGCCGCTAATTTTAGCATAGCAATAGGCGCAGGTGTGATCCTCCTGAGTCAGCACGCGCAGGCAAACTGAAAGATGACCGCTGCTGTCAAAACCGCTTTGGGTGGCGCGAAAAAGTTGAATAATGGCGTTTTGCAGGCACAGCGAGTCGAGCTCTTGCACGCGCAAATTCGGCTGCAAATCGCTGCTAATCTGCAGGTGTTGGCCAACGGTGTCGCGTAGCAAGTCGACAATGCCGGTCATAAACAGCGTCAGGTCAGTGGCGCCGCTTGTGGTTTCGGTCGAGTCGGCGTCCTGATAGTTGAGCATCTGCAGGACTAAATCGCGCGCCCGCTCGCTGGAATTCATCACAGCGCGCAGATAGGTCGAGATTTCGCTCGTCGGTTCGCCCTCTGATTCGGACAATGCCATTTGCGTATGCTCGGTCAGGTTGACCAGCACATCACGAAAATCGCGGGCTACATCGCCGACCAGTTCGTCGATAGGCTGCCGTTGTTCTAGCTTGGGTTGTTCAACCTGAGCGACTGCCGGTCCGGCAAGTGGTATGGCAAGAGTGAAAATATTCTGCGTTAGCATGCTCATGCCGTGCAGTGGGATCTTTACCACGCGGAAATTCTGCTCGCCGCTGTCGCTGGTCAACGCAATGTCGCATTCCTGCGCGACACCTTCGGTCAGTAATTTTTGGTCGAGATTTTGTAGCTGCAGCGCGACTTTTTCGTTAAACAGCTGGGCATCGGTTTTACCGACGATGGCGTCAGAAGGTTGCTGTAGAAGCTGGGCAAAGTAAGGGTTAACGCGCTCGTAACGTCCCTCCATATCGGTAATCGCGATCAGCAAAGGGGCGCGCTGCAACATTTCACTGAACAACTCCTGGTCGTTGATCAGTGTGTCCACTTCAATGCGTGGTTCGGTCATTTCACGCGCCATCCAAATAACCTGCCGCGGCGCGTTCACCTCGGTGCGCAACAGCGCTATTTTTACTTGTATCCGTAGTTCGTTTTCAACGCTGTCGACGGTGTAAGTCGCTGTTTGAGTTTTGCCGGTGTTCAAAGCCTTCTGAACATTTTTCTGGCATCTGTCGCGCTCGTCTGCCAGCAATATATCTGTGATCGGCCTACGGGCCAAGGCAGCGCTATCGATATTGGGTAGTTGCCACTCGCCCGATATAACGCGCACTACGTTGCCGTTTTCATCCAGTAGCACGCACATATCAGGCAATGAATTAACAATATGCCACCAGATTCGCTCGTCGTGGCGGCGCTTAGCATCGTGTTCTACGCGCTCGGAAATATCCCGAATTTCAACCAGCAACTCACCACTGGGCAGGCGCTGAATAGCTATTTCGCGCCAGCTTGCCGTGGCATCGTCATTCAGTCTCATGACGCGCTGGGTTTGCCTGGCGCCGTCCGTGTTAACTTGTCGCAGCGCATTGCCGAGGCTGAAGTTTTCAAAGCTGATCGTGTGTGTCGTCAAGCGCTGGCCGATGACTTTGCGCGGATTCAACTGTTCGGAGTCAGCCGCGGTGCGATTGATACTCTTATATACAAAGTCTCCGTCAACCCGGGCAAACTTGATAACGCCCAATGAGATTTCATCGACAATACTGTCTAGCGGTTCGCCGCTTGCAGCGGCCACTCCGTCCTCGCTTGACGGGCCGCTACTGACAGCGTCGGGCGACCTGAAGCGACCCACAATGCGCAAGGTTCGGCCTTTTTTATTGCGTTCCGCCAACAAAGAAGGTGCCTCTGCCAGTAGCCATTGACCGCTAACATGGCGAACGCGGTAGGGTCGTACCGCGCAGTCGGCCTGGCCCGCAATGCAGGCATTGAGGCCGCGCATTAGCGGGTCGAGGTCGCCGGGATGAATAGTCGCCTGCCATTGCTGCACAGTCGTTGGCGCCGTGTCTGGGCTGAACCCCAGCGCGTGTTGCGCTGCCGAATCGAATTCAATCGTGCCTTTGCGTAAATCCAGTATCCAGTGCACGTCTTTTTCGGTAGCACCCGACGGTGGTGCTACCGTTTGGCCAAGAGTGGAAGCGCGGCTATGGAAAATTTCTTGCAGCATATCGAGCAGCGTATCGGGCGACAGGTTTTCTTTTACCAGGCAGTAGCTCACACCGGCGTGCGCCGCGTCGATAAACTCCTGCGGTGAATGTGCACCTTGCTGTGCCGTTGAAAGCAGTACGATGTGCGTATGGGGTTGATAAAATGTAGCGATTTCAATAATTTGACCGAGTTCCGAGTTCCCGTAATCGTCGGTCACCAGCAGTAGGTCGAAGGCGCGCCGGGTGGTAGGGAAAATACCTTCGCCCGAATGGTGCACAGTGGTGTCGAGTTCCCACAGCGGCAGGGTATTCAACATCTCGCGCAACTGCACTGCATCGGACTTATTGTTATCCAATATCAATACCGATCGCACTTGTGTTAATAAGCTCTCAGGCATGCTCACCCTGCTATTGGGAGGCTCAATGGTCTACCAAGCGCTGCGTGCAGCGGTTTTCATGGAAGAGTCGGGCTTGCTTGTTCATTGTTTCGCATGCGTCGAGGGTTGTTTTTATGGGCCTCAAATCGCGATCGAGACAAGTCGGCAGTTTACCGTTTTTGTACGTCGTTTGACCAGATGTCATCCGACAGTATTTTGGCGCTTGCAATTTTGAGTCGCACATCTTATTGATTTAATTGATAAACACAATGACACTTAGGTATTAATACTCATGAGCTACAGAAGGTGTCGCAATAGCAGGCAACTTTAGTGTTATTTTCCAGTCACATAAACACAACTTCGCGGCGTTTTACCTGTTGCGCCGCTTGTCTTTGCGCACGCAATGCTAACCACCATGAGGACAATACAATGAACAAACTTGCCTCCGTGTACGACTCCTTGCGCACCACAATCTTTAAGCCGCTATCGCATTTGGAAGGTATCGCGCCTTTGTTGTTGCGTCTGTATTTGGTGCCGACTCTGTGGATGGCAGGTTCAAAAAAAATAGATTTCGGAACCTTCATGCCCTACCAAAGCACGGCTGACTGGTTTGGCAATCCGGATTGGGGGCTGGGCATGCCGGCACCAGCTTTGATGGCTTTCCTGGCCGGCTGGACTGAAGTGTTAGGCGCTATTTTTTTGGCGGTAGGCTTCGCTGTGCGCTGGATCAGCATACCGTTGATGTTCACGATGGTTGTGGCGGCAACGTCGGTGCATTGGGACAATGGCTGGCAGGCAATCGCCGACCTGGAAGGGCCATTTGCGAACGAGCGTGTTGAGGCGTCGGCACAGCGTTTGGGCGCAGCGAAAGAGATTCTAAAAGAGCACGGTAATTATGACTGGCTCACGGAAAGCGGCCCCATCGTTATTTTGAACAATGGCATCGAGTTTGCCGCGACGTATTTTTTAATGTTGCTGAGCCTGATGTTTATGGGCGGCGGGCGCTATTTTAGCCTCGACTATTGGCTTGCCCGGGCCGCTGGTCTGCCGCGCTTGGGCCATACTTCAGTAGCAGTAGCAAACCAGTAGCAAACCAGTAGCAAAC
>CAZJDL010000010.1:15095-44704 GCA_964544755.1 uncultured Pseudomonadales bacterium
CAGTAGCAAACCAGTAGCAAACCAGTAGCAAACGTGGCGGCTAGGGCACGTTAAGCTGCTGGCCGCTATTGCGCAATGCCCGCGAAACCTTGGTTTTCGCGGGTTACACGGGCATAATGCGCCACGCATTGATGCGTGCCAAAGAGTACCAATACTCCCTCTGCCTCTGCGCCGACGAGCACAAATGAGTCTATTTTCCAAATTCCGCAATCGATCAACACAAGAACAGGTCGAGCTGCCGCAAAAAACAGCGGCGCCAGTCAAGGCGGGTAACAACACGCCGCGCAAACACAAGCCGGCCAAACCCGCCTGGACTATCGATCAATTCGTGGTGCCATCGGAAGAAGGCAAGACGCGTTTTCATGACTTTGATTTACCACTGCAACTAATGCATGCCATTGCCGACCTGGAGTTTCGTTACTGTTCGCCGATTCAAGCACAAATTTTGCCACACACCCTGGCTGCGTGCGACGCGGTAGGCAAAGCACAAACGGGCACCGGTAAAACAGCGGCTTTCCTCGTAACGCTGATCAATCAACTGGTCAATCACGCGCTGGATGATGAGCGTTATGTGGGCGAACCGCGCGCGCTGGTGCTGGCGCCGACGCGCGAATTGGCGGTTCAGATAGGCAGTGATTCGCAAGCGCTGTGCCGTTACCTCGGTCTAAAGACAACGGTATTGATTGGCGGCGCCGATATGAACAAGCAAATGAATTCCCTGCGCAAAGAGATAGTCGATATTCTGGTGGTCACGCCGGGCCGCCTGATAGATTTTATGGATCGTGGCGAGGTGCGACTCGACCTCATCGAGATTCTTGTGATCGACGAAGCCGACCGCATGCTGGATATGGGCTTTATCCCGCAGGTGCGGCGTATTATCCGCAAAATCCCGGACAAATCACACCGCCAGACCTTGCTTTTTAGCGCCACCTTTGGCCCGGATATCCTCAATCTGGCCGATCGCTGGACCGACGACCCCGTCAAGATTGAAATTGAGCCCGAACATGTAGCCACCGACTCGGTGACGCAACGCGTGTACCTCGTTAGCGAACAGGAAAAGTTCTCCGTGCTGCGCAATATTTTGCGCACCGAGGATGTCAGCAGCGCGCTGGTGTTCGCCAACCGGCGCGACCAGGTGCGTCGACTGCATGAGCGCTTGCAAAAATCCAATATCGAGTGCGGAATTTTGTCGGGTGAAGTGCCGCAAGGTAAGCGCACTCGTACTTTGGAGCGTTTTAAGTCCGGCCAGCTGAAAATTCTGGTTGCCACCGACGTTGCCGGTCGTGGTATTCATGTGGAAGGCATCAGCCACGTGATTAACTACAATTTGCCGGAAGACCCGGAAGACTATGTGCACCGCATTGGCCGTACCGGTAGGGCGGGGGCGAAAGGCACTTCCATCAGTTTGGCCTGCGAGACCGACGCCTTTATGCTGCCGGACATAGAAACACTGCTCGGCCATAAGCTGGCCTGCGAGCAGCCACCCGCCGACTTACTGTAGGTTCTTCCTCGCTGTAGGTTGCAGACGCTCACACCACAGCAGCGTTGCGCCGCAAATAGCCGACGGAATAACGAATAGATTTACACCCGGCACCATCGTGGCGCCCAATACCGCCACGCCGAAACCAAGGCAGGTGAGCCGCTGGCTGGCGGCCAGTTGCCGAAAGCGTTTGAACTTGACTCGATTATTGTCGGCCGGGTAGTCGCCGTATTGAATAACCATCATCCACGCGCCCCAGAATAACCACAGGAACGGGCTGACGATATTAACGGCGGGAATCAGCGTCAGAATCCAGATCAACAGCGCAATCGGCACGGTGTAGAGCAGCTTCGCTAACTCGCGGCTCAGAGAGCGTGGTACGCTGGCGAGAGTTTGCCCCCAGTTCTCACTGGCACTTGGTGGCGGCAGTTGCGTTACTCGCTGTTCGACTTTCTCTGCCAGCAAGCCATTGAAAGGCGCGCTCAATAAGTTGGCGATTATGGTGAAACTGAACACAACCACAATCAGTAGCAGCAAAATAAATATCGGCCACAGTAGCCACTGTAGAAAGTCCAGCCACGATGGTATCAGACTTAATAAGTAGCCTGTCCACCCGGAGAACTTATTCACGGAATAAGCCATCAGCGCGGCGAAGATCGCGATATTAATGGTCAGTGGAATCCACACGAAGCGGCGGATGCCGGGTTTGCCGAGCATGCGAAAACCGCGAAGTAGATAGTCGGCGCCTTGCAGCGGATTGCTGGACATAAATCAGTTGTTAGCCGTGGGCCGCGCCTGCGTCTAGCAGTACCGCGACAAACTCGCCGCTGTTGCGATGCTGTTTGGCAATATCCAGCAACGTTTGGCCGGCCGGATTCTTGGCGTTGATGTCGCGCTTGGCGCGTTGGAAAAAACCGACAAACAATTCAAAGTCGCTGGCGCGCATGCTTTGGTAGGCTTTCAACAAGGTGTGGAAGTCGGGGTCTACTCCCGCGGCGGTTTGCAGTTCGAGAAAACTGCGCACCCGGTCTTCGGTCCAGACTTCGTCCAGTACTTTTGCTTTGTCTTTTTTTGGCACTACTGTTCTTTTTTCATGGGATAGAAGTTATTGATCAAGTTTGTTTTTAAGCAGGGCATTGACCTGCCCGGGGTTGGCCTTGCCTTTCGACGCTTTCATTACCTGGCCGACAAAAAAGCCCAGCATCTTTTTCTGCTTGTTCGGCTCGCTGTTGCGGTACTGCGCCACCTGGTTGGCGTTATCGGCGATTGCGGCGTCGACCATTGCCTCGATCGCACCGGCATCTGACACTTGCGTTAAGCCGCGCGCCTGAATAATGTTGTCGACCGTGCCTTCCTGATTCCACAACGCCTCGAACACCGTTTTGGCGATCTTGCCGGAAATGGTTTGGTCGTTAATGCGTTGGATAAGTTGCGCCAACTGTTCGCTCGCCAGCGGGCATTGTTCAATGTCTGCATTGTTTTTGTTCAGCGTCGCCGCCAGGTCGCCCATCACCCAATTGGCCGCCGCCTTGGCGTCGTCGCAGCCTTTGGTCACGGTTTCAAAGTAGTCGGCCGTCGCGCGATCGGCTGACAAGACCGTGGCGTCGTATTGGCTGAGGCCATAGTCGGCACAAAAACGCGCGTGTTTTTGCTTTGGCAGCTCGGGAAGTTGGTCGCGTATTGCGTTGACGTAAGCTGCGTCGATCACAACCGGTAGCAGGTCGGGCTCGGGGAAATAGCGGTAGTCGTTGGCGACTTCCTTACTGCGCATCGACCGTGTGACGTTATTGTTGGCATCGTACAGGCGGGTTTCCTGGGTGATTTTGCCGCCGTCTTCGAGAATATCGCTCTGCCGTTCGATCTCGGTTGCAATGGCTTTTTCGACAAAACGAAACGAATTAACGTTTTTGATTTCGGTGCGCGTGCCGTATTCATTGTCGCCCACAGGCCGCAGCGACAGGTTGACGTCGCAGCGCATGGAGCCTTGCGACATATCGCCGTCGGAAATGCCCAGGTAACGCACCAGCGAGTTGATGTATTTCAAATAGGCGACCGCTTCCTTGGCGCTGCGAATATCGGGTTCGGAGACAATTTCAAGCAGTGGCGTGCCGGCGCGGTTCAAGTCTATGCCGGTCATGCCGTGAAAATCTTCGTGCAGCGACTTGCCCGCGTCTTCTTCGAGATGGGCGCGCGTGACGCCAATGGTTTTGACGCTGCCGTCGTCCAAATGAATGTCGACCGTGCCCGCGCCGACAATGGGATGTTGCATCTGGCTGATCTGATAACCTTTCGGTAAGTCGGGGTAAAAATAGTTCTTGCGGTCAAATACCGAGCGGTAACCCAGCTCGGCGTCGATCGCCAGGCCGAACTTGATCGCCATCTCTACAACCCGTTGATTCAGCACCGGCAGCGTACCCGGCATGGCCAGGTCAACCGCACAAGCCTGCGTGTTAGGGACGGCACCAAACGCGGTTGCCGCGCCGGAAAATATTTTCGACTCGGTTGCCAACTGTACGTGAATTTCGAGACCGATGACGATTTCCCAATTCAAGCTGAAGGTTCCTTATTCATGCTGAGGGCTCTTTATTCAAGCTGAAGGCTCCTCGGCCACCGGCGCGCGGCGTTGATGCCAATCGGTGGCTTGTTGATACTTATGCGCCGCGTTTAGTAGCGATCCTTCTTGCATATAGTTGCCAATCAACTGCAGCCCGACCGGTTTGCCGTCTACCATTCCGGTTGGGATCGACAGCGCCGGTAAACCGGCGAGATTGGTCGCAATGGTGTAAATATCTTCCAGGTACATAGTCACTGGGTCGCTGGTTTTCTCGCCCAGTTTAAATGCCGGTGACGGGCTGGTGGGGCCGATAACCATATCTACCGCTGCGAACGCGTGCACGAAGTCTTGCTTGATCAAGCGGCGAATCTGCTGTGCCTTGCGGTAGTAGGCGTCGTAATAGCCGGCCGACAAGGCGTAAGTGCCCACCAGAATGCGGCGCTTCACTTCCTCGCCGAAGCCTTCGCCGCGCGTGCGGGTGTACATATCGCGCAAATCTTTGGGGTCTTTGCAGCGGTGGCCATAGCGTACGCCGTCAAAGCGCGCCAGGTTGGTAGAGCATTCGGCCGGGGCAATCACGTAGTAGGCCGGTACTGCCAGATGCGAATGCGGTAAGCTGATTTCGCTCACGCTGGCGCCCAGCTTTTCGTATTCCTTGATGGCTTGTTCAACGCATTGCGCTGTACCGGGATGCAGCCCTTCACCAAAATATTCTTTCGGTACACCCAGGCGTAAGCCATCGAGCGAGTCGTTTAAGGTGGCGCTATAGTCGGGTACCGGCGCGTCGATGCTGGTCGAGTCCTTGTTGTCGAAGCCCGCCATTACTTGCAGCAGCAGCGCGGCATCTTCCGCCGTGCGGGTCATCGGCCCGCCCTGATCGAGGCTGGATGCGAAAGCAATCATGCCGTAGCGCGACACCCGCCCGTAGGTGGGTTTCAAACCGGTAAGGCCGCATAAGGCAGCGGGTTGCCGAATTGAACCGCCCGTATCCGTGCCAGTGGCGGCCGCAGTCAGATGGGCGGCAACCGCAGCCGCGGAGCCACCGGACGAGCCACCCGGCACGCAGTCTTCCGACCACGGGTTGCGCACCGGCCCGTAGTAGCTGGTTTCGTTGGAAGAGCCCATGGCGAACTCATCCATATTGGTTTTACCCAGCATAACAAGGCCGGCGTCGTTGCATTTTTGCACGACTGTTGCGTTATACGGTGGCACAAAACTGTCTAGCATGCGCGAGCCACAACTGGTGCGCACGCCGGCTGTGCAAAAAATATCTTTCTGTGCCAGCGGAATACCGCATAGCGGTTGTACACGACCCGCAGCGATGGCTATGTCGGCTTGCGCGGCGGCGTCCCGCGCCAGTTCTTCTGTAACGCTGATAAAACTGTTGAACTTCGTATTGAATTTTTTAATGCGCGCGAGATAATGGTCGCATAGTTCGACACTGGAAAATTTTTTCTCCCGCAGCGCGGTGCGCAACTGGGCCACACTGAGTTCATGCATTCGTTGGGATGCTCAATGTTGTTCGATGACTTTGGGCACGAGGTAGAGGCCATCCTCTACTGCCGGTGCAATTTTCTGAAACGCCGCGCGCTCGTTGGGCTCGGTCACCGCGTCGGCGCGTAGCCGTTGGACTGCATCCTGCGGATTTGCCATCGGTTCGATGTCTCGGGTATCAACCGCCTGCATTTGATCGACCAGGGCGAGGATATCGGTAATGCTTTGCGTCACCTCGGCCAGCGTATGTTCTTCCAGCCGCAGGCGCGCCAGTTCGGCAATTTTTTCGATGTCGGAACGGGATACCGACATAGTTCATTCTCCTTTTAAACCGCGCTACTACTATCAACTGCTAAGTTATCACATTTGCTGCTTGCCCTAAATGATTGCCGTTGCTAGCCTTGAAAATTCTCCAATGAGTGGAATTTTGAAGGCAGCTCGAGTGCAAAATCAGCAAGCAACCCAGTTGTATCTCGCCTCGGCTTCACCGCGACGCCGTGATTTACTCACACAGTTGGGATTGCGCTTTGAGTTGCTGAGCATCGTTGTAGATGAGCAACCAGCGGCCGGCGAGTCGCCGGAAACCTGCGTTGTGCGTCTGGCCCGCGCCAAGGCTGAGGCCGGTTGGCTCGCGGCGCAACGGCAACTGCCAGTGCCGGTGCTCGGCGCCGACACGATCGTGGTTGCCGGTTCAACAATACTTGGCAAGCCGCGCGACGCAATCGACGCGCGGCGCATGTTGCGCCTGTTATCGGGGCGCACGCACCAGGTAATGACCGCGCTTGCTGTTTGTTCTAGCGGGCGCGTCAATACGCGTACTGTAGTGAGTGATGTTCTGTTTAAGACGCTAGATGAAGATGAAATAAGCGCCTATTGGCAACTTGGTGAAGCACGTGACAAAGCGGGTTCATATGCGATTCAGGGCGTCGGTGGTATGTTTGTCGAACGTATAACGGGTAGCTACTCGGCGGTTGTCGGGTTACCCTTGTTCGAAACCGCGCTTTTGTTGCGCGATTGCGGGATTGACGTGTTGTGATTGGATGAGTGAAGAGATTTTAATTAATGTAACCCCGGTTGAAACTCGTGTGGCGCTGGTTGAAAACGGCATGCTGCAAGAAGTGTATATTGAGCGCTCTTTGCGCAAGGGCATCGTCGGCAACGTGTACCTGGGCAAGGTCGTCCGTGTGCTGCCTGGCATGCAGGCAGCATTTGTCGATATCGGTCTGGAACGGGCAAGTTTTATTCATGCCAGTGATATTGCCAGCCTTGACTCGGAAGGGATGGAGGAACGCGGCAACGGCAGCGACAATATTCGCCAAGTAGTGCGCGAGGGCCAAACACTCACTGTGCAAATCATCAAAGAGCCCATTGGCACCAAGGGTGCCCGCTTGTCCACGCACTTGTCGGTTTCGTCGCGTTTTTTGGTTTATATGCCGCAGACCACGCATATCGGTGTGTCGCAGCGTATTGAGGACGAAGATGAGCGTGAGCGTTTGAAGCAACAAATTCAGCAATGCGCCGCCGCCGAAGGCTTGGCGGGTATGGGCGGATTTATTCTGCGCACCGCCGCTGAAGGCGTCGGCATCGACGAGCTCACGGTCGATATGCGGTATCTGAAACGCTTGTGGTTGTCGATTCAACAAAAGATCCAAGACTGTCAGCCACCCTGCGTGATTTACGAAGATCTGTCGTTATCGTTGCGCACGATGCGCGATTTAGTGCGCCCGAATTTAGAGAAGGTGCGAGTAGACTCGGGCGAAACCTTCACCAAAATAGAACAGTTTGCGCAAGAGTTTGTGCCCGAAGTGACCGATTCTATCGAGCATTATGCGGGAGATCGGCCAATTTTTGACTTATTCAGCGTCGAAGACGAGATTCAAAAAGCGCTAAGCCGCAAAGTGCAACTTAAGTCGGGTGGTTATCTGATTTTCGACCAGACGGAAGCCATGACCACGATTGACATTAATACCGGCGCATTCGTTGGTCATCGTAATCTGGAAGAAACCATATTTAAAACCAATTTAGAGGCGGCCACTGCGTTGGCGCGGCAGCTGCGCGTGCGTAATCTGGGTGGCATGATTATTATAGATTTTATCGATATGAGCGAGTCCGAACATCAACGACAAGTGCTGCGGGCGCTGGAAAAAGTGCTGGCCAAGGATCATGCAAAAACATCGCTTACCGGAATTTCGGAACTGGGCCTGGTGCAAATGACGCGCAAACGCACGCGCGAAAGTCTTGAGCAGATTTTGTGCGAGCCGTGTCCCGCCTGCGCCGGGCGCGGTACGATGAAGTCGGCCGAGACGGTGTGCTATGAGGTGTTCCGTGAAATATTGCGCGACGCACGCGCTTACGAAAATGAAACCTATCTGGTGCTGGCATCACAGCCGGTGGTCGATCGCCTGCTCGACGAAGAGTCTTCCAGCGTGGCCGATTTGGAAGAATTTATCGGCAAAGAAATAAAATTTCAGGTGGAGCTAATGTACACTCAAGAGCAGTTTGATGTGATTCTGCTGTAAGCGTTTGGCTAGCATGACTTTCTCCAGACATGTCGCGGTAGCGGGGCGTTGTGTACTTTACGTAGCGGTCGCCGTGCTGGTATTGCTGGCGCTGATGGCCAGTATCGGGCGCTATTATCTGCCCTATATTAGCCAGTATCGCAGTCAGTTGCTGCAGTGGAGCAGCGCGCGAGCGGGTATTGAAATCGATGCGGCCACGCTTGAAGGCCGCTGGTCGAAATTGTCGCCCATCATCGCCGCCAGCGGTGTTCGCCTTGGTCCGGCGCAAACCGGCATCGCCGCCGCTTCGGTGCGGGTACAACTCAACCTGCTGCGTAGTTTGTGGTATCGACAGCCACTGGTGTCACGCGTGGCAATCGAAAACACGCAGCTGCAACTGCGCGAAGCCGAAGATGGAACCTGGCGCCTTGCGCAAGACTTTTTGCCTTCTGCATCTGCGGGCGGCATGACAGCACAGCAACTCAATAACGTCTATTCCGTGCTGGAGCACCTTATCATTTCCGATGCCAGCATTGACTTGTTGCGCCAGGACGGCAGCGAATTGCAGATCGAGCACGTTAATCTGCGGCTGGTCAAACAACTCAACCGCTGGCGAATTGTGGCGGATGGTTTGCCGCATAATTCTGCCTTGCCGGTCAATGTTGTGCTCGAAGGGCGAGGCATACCTAATTCGTCAGATTTTACGCTACACGGGCATGCTTCTTTTCAGGGGTTGGATACAGCCGGGCTTGCGCCGACGCTGGGCGACTGGCGGCTGCAGTTGCCTAACGTTTCTGGCGAGCTGTGGCTGGATTGGGCCGATAACTATGCCGTGCAAGCCCAAGGTAGTATCGACGCCCGTAGTGTGACATTGCTGCACAGTGACGGCGCAACCAGGAAATCACTGCGCCAATTGCACGGCAATTTTTTACTCGATATGAGTAATCGGCAACAGCTTGGCGTATGGCTGAGCGATTTCGATGTGTTGCTGGGGCCGCAGCGCGTATCGGTCGCACATGCGTGGCTCAGGCGCGAGAGTGACATTATAGCGCTCAGTATTGATGCGATTGAGCTGGCGCCGGCAAAATACTTGCTCACCGAGCTTGGCCTGATGCCGGCAAAACCGCAGGCGGTGCTGGACACGCTGGATCCCAATGGCTGGCTGCACGATGTTAGCCTGTTGCTGCCGGCTAAAGAATCCGCCAAGGCGCTACAAATTCGCGCCCGGCTCGATGACGTAGCGATGTCTGCATGGGCCGGCGCGCCCGGCGCCAGCGGCTTGAGTGGCAGTGTGGTCACGGATCTCGAGAGTGGGGTGGTTAGCCTCAATGCGACCGGGCTGAGCCTGCACTTTCCCAAGTTGTATCGGCATCCGCTAACCTTTGAGACCGCGCACGGTACAGTGGCCTGGAAGATCGACAAGAAAAGTGTCACGGTGCAAAGCAGCCCGCTACGTTTGCGCGGCCAGTCGGGTAATGCGTTGGGGTATTTCGACCTCGATATACCGCTGCAAAAAGATCGCGATCGTGACCCGCAAATGAATCTGGTCATCGGCTTGCAAGACACTTCGGCGAAATTCAGGAACCAGTATATTCCGTATACGGTGGGCGAAGACCTGCTCAATTGGCTTGACCGCAGCATCAAACAGGGTGATGTGCTCGACGGCGCATTCATCTATCGTGGTTCAATTGCGGCCAACGCAGAGCGGGCGCGTAGCATACAACTCTATTTTGATGTCGTTAACGGCGAAGTGGATTATGACCCCCGCTGGCCAAAGGTTTCGCAGGTGGCTGGCGAAATTTTTGTCGACGATCAAGTTGTATTAGTGGAGGCCAGCAGCGGTTCGATGCTCGGTTTGACACTGGCCGATAGCACCATCATGTACGCGCCAGCGCCAACGAAAGGCAGCTTGCTGACCATTGACAGCGCAGTGAGCGGCGGCGTAGACGCCGCATTGAGTGTGATCAAGCAGTCGCCAGTGCGCGATTTCGTTGGCGACGCACTGGACGCCTGGGAGGGCGCCGGGGGGGTGCGGGCCAAACTGCACGCCGAGTTGCCATTCGGCAGCGACACGGCCGAGCAGGTCGCCATCGAGGCGCAATTGCAGCGCGCAACATTTAGTCATGCTGGGCTGAATCTCGACTTCGACAAGATCAGCGGCCCACTACACTACACCACACAACGACAGCTTTACTCGCCGGGTTTGCGTGGCGCGCTGTGGGGCAAAGCGATGACCGCCGCCGTGAATTCGACCAAGATACCGGTTGCCGTTAAGGCTCCAGCGGCGGCAAATGAAGCAGAACCCGGGGCAGATAAGAAACCAGACGCAGCAGTGACAGCAACGATCGAGAAAAAAACTGCTGCAAGAGAAACGCCTGCCGTAGCGGAAAGCTGGAAAACCGTCATCAAAGTCACGGGGAGCGCTGGCAGCGAAGATGTCGTCAATTGGCTAGAAGCACCATTGCAAAATTATTTTAGCGGTAGCGTGGACTACAGCGCGCGCTTGAGTATCGCAAAAGGAGACAGCCGCTTGCGGATTGCTTCCGATCTGGAACAGTTACAATCGACGTTACCCGCGCCGCTGCAAAAAAATGTTGGGGTTAAAATGCCGCTGAACGTCAATTTGTATTTGTCTGACACGCCGTTACGCATGGCGGTAAAGCTTAAAGATCGTGCGCGGCTCGCCCTCGTATTGCACGATATGCAACCGGTGACTGGCTCGCTGGGCCTGGGCAGCGACGCCAAGGTGTCCTATTTTCCCGAGCGATTGGTTATTTCCGGCGCTCTGGAATATTTCGAACTCGGCCCCTGGCTCGATGTGCTGGGCGAGTTCACGGCCCAGCACGAAGGCGCTGGCGCTGGCTCTGATGTCAGCACAATCGGCAAGGTTATCGCCGAGACGGTCAGTGTCGACCAACTGAATATCTACGGCGCGGAATTTGACGCTATTAAGCTGGCGCTCGCGCATGAGGACGGTGCATGGAAGTTTCAGGTTGACGGCGCCAACCTGGCCGGCGACGTTGGTTATAACAGCGGACAACGACCACCGCTATCATTGGACCTGAAACGTATTTATCTGCCGGCGGCCGACAAACCAGCGGATGACTCGGCTGAGGAGGGGGCGATCGATTCCTCTTTGCTCGACGATTTCTATCCGGCAGATTTACCGGCAATGCAATTCGCGGTACAGGACTTTAGGGTCGGCGATCAGGCGTATGGGAGCTGGGCGTTTGACGTGCGATCCATTGAACACGGTGTTGAACTGCATGATTTGGTGGCCAGCGTTAGAGGCATTGAAGTTGGCGGACCGAAAGATAAAAACGCCTGGTTACAGTGGCGCCGGGTTGAAAGCCAGCAGCAGACCCGGTTCCGCGGCTTACTGACATGCGGCGACCTGAGCGCGGTATCGCGCGAATGGGGTTTCGCCGAAGCTATTCGCAGTAAAAACGCTACGTTCGTGTCCGATGTGACTTGGTATGGTTCACCCTTGCAATTCGAGCTGAAGAACCTGGAGGGAGACGTCAGCGTTGCAATCAACGATGGCCAGTTTTTGGAAGACAATTCGGCCGCCAATGCCTTGCGCCTGTTTAGCATATTTAATTTTGATACAATTCTACGCCGCCTGCAGTTCAACTTTAAAGATGTCTTTAATCGCGGCTTAAGCTACGACAGAATTCGCGGTGGTTTTCATCTGCAAAACGGTAGCCTGGAGATCGTTGACACGCTGCGAGTAAAAGGCCCGTCGAGTCGCTTCCAAATGACCGGTACGGTTGATCTGGAGAACGAGTTGGTCGACACGAAAATGATAGCCACCTTGCCGTTAACGAGTAATTTGCCGTGGGTGGCCGCGTTGACCGCTGGCTTGCCAGTGGCGGCCGGCGTATACGTGGCGGGTAAAATTTTCCAAAAACCTCTCGACAAGCTGTCCAGTGCTTCTTACACCATTAAGGGCAAATGGGACGATCCGGTCATCAAGCTGGATAAGATCTTTGATGACAAGATGAAAGAGAAAAAAGCCGAGGCACCGACGAAACCGAGCGAGACCACGCAGTGAGTGACCCGTCGATGACAGTCATTCGAGCCGCTGTTGTGCAAATGGTCAGCACTGATGTCATTGCGGATAACTTGCAAATCGCCGCTGAGCTGATTCGTCAGGCTGTGCTGAAAGGTGCGCAATTGTTAGTGTTACCAGAAAACTTCGCGTTGTTTTCCAGTGCCCGCTTGTTTGAAGCCGGCCAGCAGGAAGACAGCAGCGCCGGCCCTATACGCACCTTCCTGGCCGTTACCGCGCGCCAGCATGGCGTGTGGCTGGTCGGCGGCAGTTTACCCTTACCGTCTAACGATACGCACAAGGTCTACGCCGCCAGTTTTGTATTGGATCCCGATGGCGCTGAATGCGCCTGCTATCGCAAAGTCCATCTTTTTGATGCGGAAGTAGGTGACGCGCAAGGCCGCTACCTCGAATCTGACATCTTGGCTGCCGGCCATGAGGTTGTTAGCGTGGCTACTCCTTTCGGCAAGCTGGGGTTGAGCATTTGTTACGATCTGCGCTTTCCTGAGCTCTACCGCGCGTTGTTTCAGCAAGGCGTTGATCTGATCACCGTACCCTCGGCCTTTACCGAGCGCACTGGCCAGGCCCACTGGCAACCCTTGCTGCAGGCGCGCGCGATCGAAAACTGTTGCTATGTTCTGGCGCCCAACCAGGGTGGCCAGCACACACCGAAGCGCGCCACCTGGGGTCACTCAATGATCGTCGACCCTTGGGGTGAAGTGCTGACGCAGTGCGAGTTCGGTAATGGCTTTGCGATCGCAGATATCGATCTGGCGTACCTGCGTGATCTGCGTCAGCGTATGCCGGTGCACGCCCATCAGAGAATCAAAGTAGCCGAAGCAACGGCGCTTAATTAGGTGGTGTTGTTTTACGCATGACAGAAAACGATTCAGAAGACGACGGCAAGAAGAGCAAATCGCAGTTGAAGCGCGAGATGACCGCGCTGCAGGAACTGGGTGAGGTGCTGACCAAGCTGACCGACCGTGACTTGCGGCGCGTGCCTTTAGACGACGACCTCAAGGAGCAAATACTTAAAGCCCGGTCAATTCACCAGCGCGAAGGCCGCCGCCGGCAGCTGCAGTATATCGGCAAACTAATGCGCACGATTGATTGCACACCGATAGAAACCGCGCTGCAGCGCATGGCCGCCGGCAATCGCGCCGAGGCGCGTCAATTTCATGCGCTGGAAGACGTGCGCGACCAACTGATCGCAAACGCCGACGGCGCGCTGGAAAAAGTCCTCGGCGCCTACCCGCAAGTTGACCGGCAGCACTTGCGGCAACTGATGCGCAACGCCCAACGTGAACAGGCCGCTGGCAAACCGCCCGCCAGCGCACGCAAGCTGTTTCGTTATTTGCGCGAGCTGGCTGTTGGGCCTTAATCCTTGGCCACCATAAACCTAGGATTATTCGCCTTCGTCGAAGCGATTTTCGATCAAAGTGTTGAGGGCGGCCAGGGCTTCTTGTTCATCGGGGCCGTCGAAACGTATTTCCAGCACGGCGCCTTTTGCCGCCGCTAGCATCATGACGGCCATAATGCTCTTGCCGTCGATCTGTTGGCCATCCTTGATCACATGAATGTTGCAGCCGAAAGCGCCAGTGGTGGCGACGAACTTGGCGGCTGCTCTGGCATGCAGGCCGAGTTTATTGATGATTTCCATGTGGGCGCTTAGCATGCTGTTTCGAGATCTAAACGTTGGTCGTGGTGGGAAGATGCAGTTCGCGGTGGCGTACCTGCACGTTGTGGTATTTGGTGGCGAAATACGCTTTCAGACGCTGGCACATATACACTGAGCGATGTTGGCCGCCAGTGCAGCCGATGGCAACCGTCATATAGCTGCGGCTATTATGTTCAAATATTGGGAACCACTTTTCCAGATAACTGCGTATATCGTAGAACATATCATTGACGTCATCTTGCCTGTCCAAAAAAGTGATCACCTCGGCGTCTAGTCCGCTGTGGGTACGCAGATCCTGACGCCAGTAGGGATTGGCCAGGCAACGTACGTCGTAAACGATGTCGGCGTCGTTCGGCATGCCGCGTTTAAAGCCGAACGACTGAAATAAAATTGCCAACGAATCCGAACTGGCGCCTACCACACGCGATTTTATAATGTCGCGCAGCTCGTAGATGTTCATCTGACTGGTATCAATTACCAACGTGGCTGCATCGGCAATCGGCCCCAATAATTGTTTTTCGGCCTCAATGGCTTCTTTCAGCGCAACGAAGCGGTTGCTAAGCGGGTGCTTGCGGCGTGTTTCACTGAAGCGCTTGATGAGTTCGTCGCCGTTTGCATCCAGGTAGATGACTTCGGTTTTCACGTCTGTTGGCAGGTCTTGCAGCAGAGAGGCGAATTTTGACAGATCAGCCGACACGTTGCGCGCGTCAATGCAGACGGCAACGAAATTATACTCGGGCGCGTCGCTCATCAGGGTTTGTTGCACGAGTTCGGGCAGCAGGCCAGCCGGCAAATTGTCAATGCAATAGTAGCCGGCGTCTTCCAGTACATGTAACGCCGTACTTTTTCCCGAACCGGAGCGACCGCTGATAATCGCCAGCTGGACGCGATCGGTTGCTGATTTCGGCATCGTTAACCCTGTGTATGTGTATCGGTAAGGCTAATGGCCCTGACGCTTGTTCAAGCGCGACTAATGATCGTACTGCAGCGCAGTTTTGTACAGAGCCTTGTCATCTTCCGCGGCTCTTAAGCGCGCGCAATAATCGGCGTCGCTCAACAATCGTGCCAGCTCGGCCAATATCTGTAAATGCTCTTTATTGGCGTCTTCGGGCACCAATAGCACAAACAGAAGGTCTACCGGATTATTGTCAATGGCGTCAAAATCTACCCCGCCATCAGCGAGCGTAATTAACGTGCCGTGGCAGCTTTTGCATTGCTTCAAACGGCAGTGTGGTATGGCGATGCCGGCGCCAAGCGCGGTGCTGCCTAGCTTTTCGCGGGCTATCAATGTATCAAAAATAAGCTGTGAATTGAATTGAGTTTGGTCGGCGCATATCGCATTGGCGATGTGTTCGAGAACACGTTTTTTTGACGCGCCCGGCGCACCGCAAAGGGTGCGCCGGGGTGACAGTATAGATTCAAGTACAAACATGGTAGTTACTATTAAAGTCCGTCGCCTATTTTCGGCATGCCGTTAGTGCTGCCGTTGCCGACTTTGTGGCTTTTGAGTTTTTCCTTGTGTTTAATGATCTGACGATCCAATTTATCAGCGAGCGTATCGATGGCAGCGTACATGTCGGCAGATTCGGAAGCCGCGAAAATGTCAGCCCCGGAAACGTGGATGATGGCTTCGGCTTTCTGGCGTATCTTTTCAACGCTTAAAGTCACTTGGGTTTTGGTGATGTTGTCAAAATGGCGCTGCAGTCGGTCCAGTTTGTTATTGACATAGTCCCGTAGTGCCGGGGTGACATCAACATGGTGCCCGCTTATTTGTATGCGCATAAAACAGCCCTCGGTGGTTGAGTAAACAGACATAGCGTCTGAGCATTAACCTGGCTTAAAAGAGTTATCCTCAAACCAGGCGTTTCCTTTCGTTAGAAGGTGGAATATGTAATGACTCGCGATACTTCGCTATCGTTCGGCGCGCGACTTCGATACCTTGTTCGCCAAGCAGAGCCGTCATTTTATTGTCGCTTAATGGCTTGCGCGGGTTTTCGGCGGCCACCAGCTTTTTTATCAGGGCGCGAATGGCGGTGGAAGAACACTCCCCGCCCGAACTCGTGCTCACATGGCTTGAGAAAAAGTACTTCAATTCGTAGATGCCGCGTGGTGTGTGCATATATTTTTGCGTGGTAACGCGCGATATCGTCGATTCATGCATCTCGACATCGGCGGCAATATCAGCCAATACCATAGGCTTCATGGCTTCGTCACCATACTCGAGGAAATTAAGCTGATGTTCGACGATGCAGGTCGCGACTTTCATTAACGTTTCGTTGCGGCTTTGCAGGCTCTTGAGGAGCCAGCGCGCCTCTTGCAGGTTGTCTTTCAGGTACGTGTTATCCCGGCTGTTGTCGGCGCGTTTCACCATTGAGGCGTAATCCGCATTGATGCGCAGCTTCGGGGCAACCTCCGAATTGAGATCAACGACCCAGCGATTATTGACTTTTCTAACGAATACGTCGGGTACCACGTATTCGGTTTTGCTGCTGGCCACGCTGTCGCCCGGACGTGGGTTCAGACTTTGAATAAGGCCGATGGTGTGCTTGAGTTGTTCTTCCTTCAACCGCGTTCGACGCATCAGTTGCGCATAGTCGCGATTGCCCAACAAGTGCATGTAGCGACCGATAACGCCCAGGGCTTCTGCCAGCCAGGGCGTGTCCTTGGGCAGTTGCCGCAGTTGTACGGTCAGGCATTCCTGCAGGTTGTGAGTGGCAACACCCGCTGGATCAAACTGCTGTACCCGGTGCAGCACTGCCTGCACTTCGTCGAGTTCAATTTCCACTTCGGTACCGAAGCTGGCGTGCAGGTCTTCAATTGTCGTGTCGAGCATGCCTGCGTCATCGACGCAGTCGATGATTGCGAGCGCAATGATGCGATCAGTGTCCGACATCGAGGCCAGATTCAGCTGCCACGTTAAGTGGTCATGCAGGGTTTCCTCACTGCTGTTGCGCGACTCAAAATCGAAGTCATTGTCTGTATTGGCGCTGCCGGCGCTAGCTGGCGCCGTGGTGGGATAAGTATCTTCCCAGTTGCTTTCGACCGCCACGTCGTCGGGTATCTCGCTGGACCAGTCATCCGAGTTGTCGGCTGCGGCGGCTGCATCGTCGACGGTGCCGGTAGTGGTGGTCACGCCGTCGCTTGAGTCTGTTTCTTTGTCGTTCGGCTTGTCGGCGTGATCAACTTCGCCGCTGCCATTAAGTGAGTCGGCGGTCTCGTCTTCGGTTGTTTCAAGCATTGGGTTAGACTCCAATGCCTGTTGAATTTCTGATTGTAAATCTAGCGTGGATAACTGCAATAAGCGGATGGCTTGCTGCAGCTGCGGCGTCATCGTCAGCTGTTGGCCGAGCTTAAGTTGTAAGGATTGCTTCATAGCAGGGAATAGATCCTCATCATAATCCTTTCCCTAAGTTTAGCCGCGTGTGGGCATGCAGGCAATGCTGGCACGGTTAAAGTTGTCACAGCTGAAACTGCTGGCCGAGATACACTTCTTTGACCTTGTCGTGGCTTAAAATTGCATCGGCATCACCTTCCGCGATGATAATACCTTCGCTGACAATATAGGCGTTTTCGCAGATGTCCAGGGTTTCCCGTACGTTGTGATCGGTAATCAACACACCAATGCCTTTCACTTTCAAATGAATGATAATCTGTTTGATGTCGTTGACCGATATGGGGTCGACACCGGCGAAAGGCTCGTCGAGTAGAATAAACGCCGGCTCGGTAGCCAGCGCGCGCGCAATCTCAACACGCCGTCGTTCGCCGCCTGACAATGCCATGCCCAGGCTTTTTCTGATATGAGTAATATGAAATTCTTGCAGTAGCTGTTCGAGCTTGTCGCCGCGCTCGGCACGGTTCAAATCGGCGCGGGTTTGAAGAATGGCACGTATGTTGTTTTCCACGCTCAGCTTGCGAAAAACCGAGGCTTCCTGCGGTAAATAACCGAGGCCGCGTTGCGAGCGCTTGTGCATGGGGAGGTGCGTGAGGTCGATGTCATCAATTTTGATTTCGCCTTTTTCGGCGCGAATGATGCCAACGACCATGTAAAAGCAGGTGGTTTTACCTGCTCCATTAGGCCCTAACAGACCAACTATGTCGCCACTGTTAACCTGCAGTGAAACATCCTTAACGACCTGCCGGCCGTTGTAGGATTTCGCCAGGTGCCGCGCTTGCAGGCGTGCCATTATTGTTGTTTGGCCCGCGGCGCGCCGTTGGCGCTTTGCTTTGGTGGTATGACCATTCGTACCCGGTTGTTTTTCGACGAGTCGCTATGGGCTTTTACCAACTGCTTCGCAATGTCGTAGTCAATACGATCACCTCTTACCGTCGAACCCTCTTGCTCAACGAAAGCATTGTCGATGAGATGCACACGTTCTTCGCCCAGGATGTACTCAATGGTGTTGCCGTGCGCGTGTACGACTTGTTTGTCCGCCTCAGGTTGCTGGCGCAATTTCGCCGGCTTGCCAGTGGCGACAATTTTGGAAATCTCGTCTATGCCATAAATAACGACTTCATCGGCTTCAATGTGCAGGCTGCCCTGGTCAATGGTTACGTCGCCCCGAAAAGTTGTAATACCCTTTTTTTCGTCGCGCTCCGTCGTTCTGGAATCAATAATTATGGGTTTTAATTCGTCTTCCGGTAATGCCATGCCGGGGATTGGCAACGCCAGCCATGCATAGACGCAAAACACTACGCCAAGCTTATTGCGGCGCGCGTCGTTCATATATACCTCGAACATCATTTAACAGGTTGACGATTTCAGTGTTGATATTGGCGTGCATTCCCGTGCCTTGCAGTTGGCTTGATGGTGTTTTAACAGTCACCGTGGCGGTTGTTTCCGCGTCGCCCTTCAGGGTGTCAAACGTCAAGTTGGTTGTGGTTATTTGCACGCTGTTATCGATGCGGCGAACGTTAACGTTGTCCCACAAGTCGACGATATTACCACTGGGTCGCACCTTGCCGTGGTCGGAGACAGAGCGCCAGATTGTGCCGTCTTCGCCGTAGCTTAATAACACCGGGCGTTGTAGCAGCGTGACATCGGTGTTCAGATAATGCGCCGCCTCTTCAGTGTGCAGGTGGTATTGCAGGCCGCCGGATTCATTAAACTGCCGCGCCGTGACATCGGTCGAGTAATTATCGGCAACCTCTTCTTCGGCGACTTCGATAACGGTCAGTTGGCCATCGCCACTGCGCTCCCATGCCAGCACGCAGACCAGCACAATCACCAGCGCCAGCACGGCCTGCGCGCGTTTGGACGCCGCCAGATTGGATAAACTCATGCGGGCAAATACGGCGCAAGCTGCGCTTCGAGGGTGTTTTGCGCTTGCATAATCAGGTCGCAGACTTCGCGTACCGCGCCGCCGCCGCCGCTGGCCTCAGTGACGTAATCGGCGTGCTCTCGAACAATAGCTCTTGCATTGCGTACTGCCACGCCAAACCCTGCGGCGTGTATCGCCGTCAGGTCGGGCAGGTCATCACCGACGTAGGCGGTACACGGCAGGCTGTGGCCAGTTATTTGCAGCAGTTCCTGCAGCGCTTGCAGTTTGTCTTCGCGGCCTTGCAGCACGTGGTCCAGCCCCAGTTCAGTGGCGCGGCGGGCGACAATCTCTGATTGACGCCCGGTGATAATACCCACTTCGACGCCGCTCTTGCGCAGTAGTTTGATGCCCTGACCGTCCTGTGTATGGAAGGTTTTCAGCGTATCGCCAGCTGCGCTGAAATACAATTTGCCATCGGTCATTACGCCGTCAACGTCGAGTATCAGCAGACGAATACCTGCCGCAAGCCGGTTGTTTTTATGCGCGGTCATATTGACTCAAGCCAGGCCTGCTTTCAGCAAGTCGTGCATATGCACGACACCAATCGGTTGGGTCTTGTCATTGACGACGACGATCACTGTAATATTGAAGTCTTCCATAATAGATAACGCAGCAGCGGCTAGCGCTTGCGCTGTAATGGTTTTCACCTTGGTCGTCATTATGGCACTGATCGCGGTGTGCTGAAAACCCACCTCATCGTCCAGCGCCCGGCGCAGGTCGCCATCGGTGAAAATGCCTAGTAGCTGTTGTTCGGCGTCGACCACGGTGGTCATACCCAGTCCTTTGGCGCTCATTTCCAGCAGTGTATTTTTTAGCATGGTATTGCCGTCGACTTTTGGCACCGCGTCGCCGTGGCGCATAACGTCGTCAACTTTGAGCAGTAACCGTCTGCCGAGGGTGCCGCCAGGGTGCGAATACGCGAAGTCTTCGGCGGTAAAGCCGCGTGCCTCCAGCAGGGCAATGGCCAGCGCGTCGCCCATGACCAGGCTCACTGTCGTGCTGGACGTCGGTGCGAGATCCAACGGGCAAGCCTCGATGGTCACCCCAACGTCGAGATTGACGTCGGCATGTTCCGCCAATACCGACTTGGGGTTGCCGCACAAGCTGATCAATGGCACCGACTGGCGCTTTAACAAAGGCAATATGGTGGTTATCTCGGCGGTACTACCGGAATTCGACAAGGCGATAACGACGTCTTTTCTAGTGATCATGCCCAGGTCGCCGTGACTGGCTTCGCCCGGATGGACAAAAAAGGCTGGGCTGCCTGTGCTGGCCAGTGTGGCGGCAATCTTGTTGGCGATATGCCCGGATTTGCCCATGCCGGTTACGACAATGCGACCGTCGCAGCGTAACAAGATTTCGCAGGCCTTGCTGAAGCTGGCGTCGATGCGGTCGGCCAAACTCTCAACCGCGACTGCTTCCATGCGTACAGTTCGTCGGCCGACTTCGATAAACGTATTTTTGCTCATGGCGTTGTCGTGTCAAAACAGGAGGAAATAGTAGGTGACATAGAAGGCCAGTAGAATGCTAGCTGCCAGCTTGCCGAGTCGGGGTGGTGTGCTGCGCACGAAAGCGTCGATATAAAGTATAAGCGCCAATAAAAACGTTATTCCCGCCATGGCCAAGTAGTCACGACTGAAAACCGCTTCCGAAAACTCTACCGGGTTGATGATGCCGGGCACTGCCATAACGGCCAATATATTGAAAATATTGGAGCCCATGACATTGCCCAGCGCCATGTCGAGATGGCCGCGTATGGCGCTCATGACCGCCGCTGCGAGCTCCGGCAAACTGGTGCCCACGGCGACCACGGTCAGGCCTATGACTAACTGGCTAACGCCCAGCATGAGCGCGAACTGTTTGGCGCCCCACACCAGCAGTTCCGAGCTGATCATCAACAATAGCAAGCCACCGACGAGATACAGCCACATGAGCTTATCTTCGACTTCGGGTATCTCAGCCTCAGCCATTGCTTCGTCCGGCGCTGGGCTTTTTGCCATCCACACCAGCGTCACCACCAACGCAAGCAGCAATAACAGCCCGTCACCGCGGCTCAGATTGCTATCGTACAAGCAATAGCCCGCCAACAGCGTGACCGCGAGTACCACCGGCAATTCGCTACGCAACAGGCCTTTCGAAATTGGAATACGCGCGATGAAAGCGGTGACCGCCAACACCAGCCCAACATTAGCCAGATTTGACCCCAGGGCATTTCCCACAGCCAGCGCGCTGGCATCGGTCAGTGCGGCGCTAAAAGCGACCAGTAATTCCGGCGCCGAGGTGCCAAAAGCGACCACGGTCAAGCCGATCATAAAGGTAGACATTCCCAGTTTGCGCGCGCTGGCGGCGGCCCCTGCGACAAACTTGTCGGCACTCCAAACGAGGCCGATAAAGCCAAAAACAAGCGCAAGAACGGCAGTGAGCATGATTAATAAGTGGCCAGTAAATATAACGAAAAATTATAACATTTCATGCTTTTTAATGTCATAGGCTCTAGACTGATAAGCTAATGTGATGTGCAGCCACTTGGGAATGATAACTATAATGCCAAATACGGAACCGCACACAAGCTTTCGTTCAGCTAGAAAATTAGTTACATTTAACCGTTAATGGCAAAGGAGATGTCTCATGCATCGCAAGTTTATTCGTATTTCATGGCTGGGATTGTTGGTCGCCTTGGGGGTATCGCATGCACTTGCAACTGCCGCCGATGCGCCCGACGCAGTGATCCAGGAAGCGACCAAGGAATTGGTGGTCGCCGTTGAAGACGCACGTTCGTATTATGCCGCTAATCCAGAGAGGTTTACCACAGAAATCGATCGCATCATTTCACCAATAGTGGACTTTAACAGTTTCGCGCGCGGCGTAATGGGTTCTTACGGCAGCAAAAGGTATTACGCGTCGTTACAAACGGACGCCGAGCGCGAGCAGTTTCGTACACACTTGAAGCGCTTTAGAGAACGTTTCCGCCAAGGGCTGTTAACAACTTACGCCAAGGGAATGATGACGTTTGATGGTCAAACCATTGAAGTGGAGCCGTTGGCGGCGGAGGCCGAGGCTGGCAAGAGTGTGGTGGTGAAACAGCGTATTGTCGGCGATGGCAACAAACCCGTCGTGATCCGCTACAAGATGCGGCAAAACCGGGAGCAGCAATGGAAGGTGCGCAATGTCACCATTCAAGCCGTTAATCTCGGCAAGGTATATCGCAGTCAGTTTGCCGCAGCGGCGAAACGCTATAACGGCGATATTGGCAAGGTGATCGATAACTGGGTCGTGACCGCTAAAGATGTGAGTAGTTAACAGGCCCTGGCCGCCGGCAGCGTGGTGCTGGCAAATGCAGGCTGCTAGAATGCGCATCCATTTTGCAATTGAGCGGCGTCGCCATGCAATGCGAAGAACTTGCCCAACTACTGCGTGACCACTTTGGTTCCGCTGAAGTCCAGGTAAATGAGGAAGGTGGCCACTATACCGTTAGTGTTACCGATGCGCAGTTTGCCGGCTTGAGTCCGGTCAAGCGCCAACAATTGGTCTATGCCCCGTTGGCTGATCTAATTGCCGCCGGCCGCATTCATGCGGTAAATATCAAGACTTCTACGCCACAGTAAGTAAATTGTGGATAAGTTACTGATCCGAGGTGGCGAACGCCTGCGGGGCGAAATTCGTGTTTCGGGAGCAAAAAATTCCGCCCTCCCCATTCTGGCCGCCACGCTGTTGGCGAACCAGCCGGTGCGTGTCTCCAACCTGCCGCACCTGCACGACATCACTACCATGATCGAGTTGCTCGGCTGCCTCGGTGTTGAGCTGACCGTCGATGAAAAGCTTGGCATAGAAGTCGACACCAGTGCGCTCAATCAGTTCACTGCCCCTTATGAGCTGGTCAAAACCATGCGCGCCTCTATTCTGGTGTTGGGGCCGATTCTGGCACGCCTGGGCGAAGCCCGCGTGTCGTTTCCAGGGGGTTGTGCCATCGGCAGTCGACCGGTCGATTTACATTTGCGCGGCCTGGAGGCAATGGGCGCCGACATCACCATTGAAAATGGTTACATTAACGCGAAATCAAATGGGCGGTTGCACGGTGCGCACATTTTTTTTGATACCGTGACGGTTGGTGGTACGGAAAATCTGCTGATGGCGGCCACACTGGCCGAAGGTCGAACCACTATCGAAAACGCCGCGCGTGAACCCGAGATCGTTGACCTTGCCCGTTGCTTGCAGGCGATGGGAGCTCGCATCAAAGGCGAAGGCAGCGATACACTGGTCATTGATGGCGTGCCGGCGCTGCACGCCTGCGATTACAAAGTGATGCCTGATCGGATCGAAGCCGGCACCTACCTGGTGGCCGCCGCCGCAACCGGCGGTGCAATTAAGCTGAAAGACGTGCAGCCCGAAACGTTGGAGGCCGTGCTGGCAAAATTAAACGAAGCCGGTGCGCGTATTGCGCACGGCAACGATTGGATAACGCTGGACATGGAAGGGCGACGGGCGCGCGCTGTGAATATAAAAACGGCTCCTTATCCGGCCTTTCCGACGGATATGCAAGCCCAGTTCACCGCCATGAATGCGGTGGCCGAAGGCTCCAGCATAGTAACCGAGACTATTTTTGAAAATCGCCTGATCCAAACCCATGAAATGAACCGCATGGGCGCTAATATCACCATCCAAGGCAACACCGCGATTATTGCAGGTGTCGAAAAGCTGAAGGGAGCACCGGTCATGGCGACCGACCTGCGCGCTTCAGCCAGCCTGGTGATTGCGGGTCTGGTGGCCGAAGGTGAAACCCTTGTAGACCGTATTTACCACATTGACCGCGGTTATGAATGTATCGAAGAAAAATTCCAATCGCTGGGCGCCAATATCCGTCGCGTGTCCGGTTAGGCGGTTCAATAGAGAAAAAGTATGAGTACCAGGCTGACTATCGCATTGACCAAGGGACGTATCCTGACAGAAACCCTGCCCTTGCTGCGGACGGCCGGCATTGAGCCGCAAGATGATATTGCCACGTCACGCAAGCTCATATTTGCAACCAACAAGCCGGATGTGCGTTTACTCGTGCTGCGTGGCGCGGACGTGACCACTTATGTGCGGCACGGGGTCGCTGACCTTGGCGTTGCCGGCAAAGACATGCTGCTCGAGTACGGCTGCGATGATTTGTACGAGGTGCTGGAGTTAAATATTGCCCGCTGCCGCTTGATGACCGCTGCCCGCAAAGGTGTCAATCCGCAGGGCAGGCGTCGTACCGTTGCCAGCAAATTCGTCAATATCGCCAAGCGCTATTATGCCGAGCAAGGTATCAATGCCGATATCGTCAAACTTTACGGTGCGCTTGAGCTGGCACCGTTGCTAGACCTGGCCGACGAAATAGTGGATATTGTCGATACGGGTAATACTTTGAAGGCCAATGGATTGGAGCCGCGGCAACTGATTGCGCCGGTCAGTGCGCGCCTCATCGTTAACAAAGCCGCCATGAAAATCAAACACCGCGCGATACACGCGTTGGTAGCCGAGCTCAGCGCCGCAGTGGGGTTGCAATGAACGGCTTGTTACAATTCGTTATTAGCGCTGGAACAAATTGTGGTTGATGTGAACATCCGTTATCTGGACAGTGAAGCGCCGGACTTCGAGCCACAGCTCACACAGTTGCTTAACGTTGAGGGCGTGTTCGATGCCGCGCTGAGCGAGCGGGTGGCGGGTATTATTACCCAAGTGCGCCACAAGGGCGATCAGGCGCTGCTTGACTTAACGCGACAGTTTGATCGTTGGCAGCCGCAAAGCGCGTCTGATCTGCAAATCACTGCCGAGCAGCAAAAAAATGCCTTGCAGGCGATCAGCACGGAGCAACTCGAAGCACTGCAACATGCTGCGCAGCGTATCCGGCATTATCACAGGCGGCAAGCGCAGTCATCGTGGCAATTTACCGAGCCTGACGGCACTGTGTTGGGCCAGAAAATCACACCCTTACAGCGGGTTGGTATTTACGTGCCTGGCGGTAAAGCGACGTATCCATCGTCGGTGTTGATGAACGCGCTGCCAGCGCGGGTGGCGGGCGTCGAGCAGATCGTAATGGTTGTGCCGACACCTGATGGGGAAGTGAGTCCGATGCTGCTGGCGGCAGCGCATATTACCGGGGTCGATAGCATTTACCGGGTTGGGGGCGCGCAGGCTGTTGCGGCGCTGACTTATGGCACGGCGACGCTGCCCAAGGTTGATAAAATTGTTGGTCCGGGCAATGTTTATGTGGCCGAGGCGAAACGCCAGGTTTACGGCACGGTGGGTTTGGATATGCTCGCCGGGCCGTCGGAAATACTTATTATTTGTGACGGCCAAACCGATCCGCGCTGGATTGCGCTGGATCTTTTTTCGCAGGCCGAGCACGATGAAATGGCGCAGTCGATTTTGCTTTGCCCCGATGCCGATTATATTGCGTCGGTGCAGGCCGCCATAAACGAGTGGCTGCCAGAAATGGAGCGTCGCGCCGTCATCGAACAATCGCTGGCGCGGCGTGGCGCGCTGATCAAAGTGCCTAACCTTGATGCCGCGGTGGAACTTGCCAATCGCATAGCGCCCGAACATCTTGAGCTGTCGGTTGCCGATCCCGAGGCTTTGCTGGAGGGCGTGCGCCATGCCGGTGCTATTTTTATGGGGCGCCACACGCCCGAAGCTTTGGGCGACTATTGCGCCGGTAGCAATCATGTATTGCCAACCGCGGGCAGCGCGCGTTTTGCGTCGCCACTGGGCGTGTACGATTTTCAAAAACGCACTTCAATCATTCATTGTTCGCCGGCGGGTTCGAGAGCGTTGGCGCTAACGGCGTCGGTGCTGGCGCGCAGTGAGGGTTTAACCGCGCATGCGCGCTCGGCCGAATGCCGCGTCGAGGACGACAGCCGACAATGAGCGACAGAACGAACGCGCTGGTCAAACACGTTATCCGCCCGGAGTTGCACGCCATGCAAGCCTACACGGTGGCAAACCCGGTTGGTGCGGTCAAGCTAGACGCCATGGAAAACCCTTACACCTGGCCCGCCGAGTTAAAAGCCCAATGGCTGGGCGAGCTGCAAAGCGAGGAGCTCAATCGCTACCCCGACCCGCGGGCCAATGCCGTGCGCGATTTGCTCAAAGCCAGCATGCAACTTCCCGCCGGCTTCGATCTGTTGTTGGGCAATGGTTCGGACGAGGTCATTCAGATGCTGATGCTGGCGCTCGCCGGCGACGAGCGCGCGGTGCTTGCGCCGGAACCGGGTTTTGTCATGTACAAGATGATCTGTGCTTACACCGGGCTGCACTATTTGAGCGTCGATCTGCAGGACGATTTTGATCTTGCTATCGAGCCGATGCTGGACGTCATTAATGCGCAGCAACCGGTGTTGATATTTCTTGCGCGCCCTAATAACCCGACCGGCAACGTGTTTAGCGAGCAGAAAGTGCGGGCCGTTATCGAGGCTAGCGATGGGTTGGTCGTTATCGATGAAGCCTATATCCCGTTCACCGAGACGCACGCCCTGGGTTTGTTGCACGACTATGAAAATGTGTTAATCATGCGCACGCTGTCCAAGCTCGGTCTGGCTGGCTTGCGCCTGGGCATGTTGATTGGCCGGCCCGAGTGGATCAACGAGGTGGATAAATTACGGCTACCGTATAATATTAACGTGTTGACACAAAAATCGGTGGAGTTTGTTTTGCGCCACCAGGCGGTGTTAGATAACCAGGCGCTGCAAATCAAGCAAGACCGGGCCACGTTGTATGCCCGGTTGCAGGCGCTGCCGCAGCTTGAAGTATGGCCCAGCGAGGCTAACTTTTTCCTGTTTCGTGTGTTGCAAGGCAGCGCAGAAGCGGTGCAGCAGCAACTGTTGGAGCAGCGTGTGCTGATCAAAAATCTTCACGGCAAACATCGCTTGTTAGAAAACTGTTTGCGCGTGACGGTCGGGACCACGGCCGAAAACGAGCTTTTTCTGGCGGCCTTAAAGACCGCGATTTAGGGCAGGCATGTAACGCTTTACGTTTTTGGCTCGGGCCGGATGCCCATTGTCGCCACTAACTTCTGTGTGTTACCCCGCCGGTTAATCGTCAGCGTTATTTCACTCCCGGGTTTTTGTGCGGCAATCATGTTCATGGCCGTGTGTGCGTCGTTTACCGGTGTACCGTCGATCGCAACCAGTAGATCCCCTTGCTGCAAACGCGCCTGGTCGGCTGGGCCATCGGGATAGACGCCGGTGACCACCATGCTCTGGACGTCATCGGGCAACCTTAGTGCGGCAGCGAGCTGGCGTGACCAGTCTTGTACCTCTATGCCCAGCCAGCCGCGTTGCACGCGACCGTATTCGATAAGGTCATTGCTCACCATAAAGACTGTGTTGGCCGGAATCGCCAGCCCAATACCCAGCGAGCCACCGTTGGGCGAATAGATAGCCGAGTTTACGCCCAACAATTTTCCGTTGATGTCGACCAGCGCACCGCCGGAATTCCCGGGGTTGATAGCGGCATCGGTTTGAATGTAATTCTCGAACGTAGCCAAATTCAGACGATAGCGACCGGTGGCGCTGATAATGCCTTGTGTTACCGTTTGGCCGAAACCGTACGGGTTGCCAATCGCCAGCACGATGTCGCCGACCCGCGCCTGCTCAGGATCACCCAGTTCCATGCTAGGCAGCTTGTCTAAATCTACCTTAAGCACCGCCAGGTCAGATTCCGGGTCGGTGCCAATCACTCTGGCCCGGCTATTGCCGCCGTCGGCAAATGTCACCTGTATTTCATCGGCGCCACTGATCACATGGTGGTTGGTAACGATATAGCCGTCGCTGCGTAAAATAACGCCGGAACCCAGGCTGCGTTGCACGCGCTCTTGCCGCGGCGGCGTCATGCCGTGAAAAAAACGTTTGAAAACCGGGTCATCAAAAAGTGGGTGGCGCCGTGCCGCGATGGTCTTGCTGGTGTAAATATTGACAACCGACGGCGCAGCCCGTTCGGCAGCTGGTGCCAGGCTGGCGAGTAAAACGGGCGCCGGCGCGCCATCTTGACCGGTCAGTGCCGGCCATAGGTTAATCAGCAGCAAGCCGGCAAGAATACCGGAAATGACAGGCCAGGTGAGAAATTTAACGAGTTTGCTCATAGTTGCGTGTCAAACGGATGTCAGGCGACATTATAATGCTCACGGAGCAAATCAACTACGAGTCTGCCATGGGCGCGACATTAAAAGAATTGATCAATGCGACCGATGAGTTGCTACAGCCGCAAGACTTTCACGACTACTGTCCCAACGGGCTGCAGGTTGAGGGCAAGCCGCAGGTTGGTAAGCTGGTGACCGGTGTAACGGCTTGCCAGGCGTTGTTGGATCAAGCAGTTGCGCAGAATGCCGATGCCTTGCTGGTGCACCATGGCTATTTCTGGCGTGGCGAAGACGCGGTCATTGTTGGTATGAAACGCCGTCGAGTCGCCACCTTACTGCGCCACGATATCAGCTTGCTGGCTTATCATTTGCCGCTCGATGCCCACCCTGAGTTAGGCAACAATGTGCAGCTGGCCAAGGTGCTGGGCATGCAAATACATGCCGGTCTGCAAGCCAGCGAACATTCGGTGGGTAACGCTGGTGAATTAACCGAGGCGCGGAGCGGGGAGGCTTTCGCACGTCATATAGCCACAAGATTGGGGCGCGAACCACTGCATATTGCCGGTGACAGTGCGAAAATCAGGTCCATTGCCTGGTGCACGGGAGCCGCGCAGGAATATATTCAACAAGCGATTGGCCTGGGTGTAGACGCTTATCTCACTGGCGAAGCATCGGAGCAGACGGTACACACCGCGCGCGAGGCGGGCATTCACTTTTATGCGGCCGGCCACCACGCGACCGAACGCTTCGGCGTGCAGGCAGTGGGAAAATACCTGGCGCAGAAGTTCGATTTAGAGCACCAGTTTATTGACATTGATAACCCGGTGTAAGGCTATTCGTTGGCGGCACGTACTTTTTCCAGCCCAAAATTTTCGTTTAGCACGCCTTTGTCCGCCGGGTCTTTTTTTGGGGCATAATCTAAAGGTGGCTCAAGCGGCAGCTGCTCTGGCCGGTCGGTTTCAGGGTCGTCAGTCGCGCTAGCGCCAAGCTTTTTAAGCAACGGGCTGTCTGCCATGTCATCGCACAGCGCGCTTGCGCCGCTCGCAAGTCGCTGGTTCAGGTTTTGATAGGAGTCATTCATTTGCTTGAACGCATCAGCGGTTTGCGCAAAATGGTCTCGCACCTCTTTCTTATAGTTTTGCAGCCGTTGTTCCGACGCGTTTAGCGACTCCTGTAGCGCCAGACTTTTGCGTTGCCCGGCATTGGAGCGCCGCCCCAACAGCCAGCCACCGATCCAGCCGGCGATGCCGGCAAGAATCGCCGTCAACCAGATCCATTCAATGCTTTCCATCCGGTTCTCCTCAAACTTCTCAACGCGGTCATTATACCGGCTAATTAACGTGCGGGTAGCGATCCGTACCATTGAAGCGATAAACGGGTAATACCCTAATCCCCAGATAGAAACCTCTAAAACGCAGGAAGCCTTGGCTGTATAA
>CAZJDL010000011.1:0-44232 GCA_964544755.1 uncultured Pseudomonadales bacterium
TTATTGGTTTAGAAATTTTCCGGCGACTTGGCTTTTTCGCGGGCCGCATCACGAGTGATAAGGCGTTTGTCGACCATTTCCTGCAGGCATTGATCGATCGTCTGCATGCCAACTGAGCCGCCGGTTTGAATCGCCGAATACATTTGCGCGACCTTATCCTCGCGAATCAGGTTGCGGATAGCCGGCGTGCCGATCATGATTTCGTGGGCGGCTATACGGCCACCGCCAACTTTTTTCATCAGTGTTTGTGATACCACCGATTGTAGCGATTCCGACAGCATGGAACGCACCATGGCTTTTTCTTCGCCGGGGAATACGTCAACAATACGGTCGATGGTTTTCGCCGCCGACGTGGTGTGCAAGGTGCCGAATACCAGGTGGCCGGTTTCCGCGGCGGTCAGCGCCAAACGGATGGTTTCCAGGTCACGCAGCTCGCCGACCAGAATAATATCCGGGTCTTCCCGCAGTGCCGAGCGCAGCGCTTCACTGAAGCCGTGCGTATCGCGGTGCACCTCGCGCTGATTAACGAGGCATTTCTTGCTTTCGTGCACGAATTCGATGGGGTCTTCGATGGTCAGAATATGTTCGTATTTGTTGTCGTTGATAAAGTCGATCATCGCCGCCAGTGTCGTACTCTTGCCCGAGCCGGTCGGGCCGGTGACCAGCACCAAACCGCGCGGCACCATGCTGACGTCACGAAACACCTGCCCCATGCCCAGATCTTCCATGCTTAATACCTTGGAAGGAATGGTTCGGAACACGGCGCCGGCGCCGCGATTCTGATTGAACGAGTTGACCCGAAAGCGCGCCACACCCGGTACTTCAAAGGAGAAGTCGGTCTCGAGAAATTCTTCATAATCCTTGCGCTGCTTGTCGTTCATGATCTCGTAGATCAGTTCATGCACTTCCCTATGCTCCATGGCCGGCAGGTTTATGCGCCGCACGTCACCGTCAACGCGAATCATCGGCGGCAAGCCAGCGGATAAATGCAAGTCAGAGGCGCCTTGTTTTGCGCTGAAGGCAAGCAGTTCGGTAATGTCCATGATGCTCCTGGGTCAAATATTCATATTCAGTGTGAAAACGAAGGTGATAGAAAAAGCTTAGGCTATAATTGCTGGTTTTGCCGCTCAATCGAAGCGTGAGATTTTGATCGTCTAATGAACAGCGTAGCGGACAATCTGAAAACTGTGCAGTCGCGGGTGAAGGCAGCGCTGGCAAGCACACCAAAGCGGCCAAATAACGCGCAGATTCTTGCGGTCAGCAAGCAGCAGCCAGCCGACGCTATCCGCACGCTGGCCGCACTGGGCTTACGCGATTTTGGCGAGAATTACTTGCAGGAGGCGCTGCCCAAGCAGCAGCAACTGCAAGATCTTGGCCTGGTCTGGCATTTTATCGGCCATATACAGACCAACAAAACACGGCTGATCGCCAGCCACTTCGACTGGGTGCAAAGCGTCGACCGATTGAAGATAGCGCAGCGGCTTAACGATCAGCGCCCCGCCGAACTGGCGGTGCTGAATATCTGCCTGCAAGTCAATATCAGCGCAGAGGAGAGCAAGGCCGGAGTCGCGCCGGCCGGAGTCGAACAATTGGCGCTGGCAATCGCCGCGCTGCCGCGTTTAAAGCTACGCGGCCTGATGGCGATTCCACGCGCGGCCACCAACTACGCCGAGCAAGTGCAGGCTTTTGGGCGTTTGCAAGCTCTCTTCGATCAGCTGAATGGCAAGGGCTTGCAGCTCGACACTTTGTCGATGGGTATGTCGCACGATCTGGAAGCGGCGCTTGCCGCGGGTGCTACAATGCTGCGCATCGGCCAGGCGCTGTTTGGTCCGCGCACGGCTTAGGGTCTGTTAACCGTTTCTCCACAGACAAAGGGTTCTCCGTGAACAATACAAAACTCGCATTCGTTGGCGCCGGCAATATGGCCGGCGCTTTGATCGGCGGCTTGATCAAGCAAGGCTTTACTGCCGGCAACATCAGCGCCGCCGATCCGTATCAACCCAGCCTCGACCATCTAGCAAGCAATTTTGCGATGCGCATCAGCACTTCCAACACCGAAGCCGTCGGCGCGGCGGATGTCGTGGTATTGGCGGTCAAACCCCAGGTTTTGCAAGCGGCAGCCACCGAAATCAGCGCCCTGGTGCGGCAACAACAGACCCTGGTTATTTCAATTGCAGCCGGCATTCCGCTGGCCAGCCTGCAAAAGTGGCTGGGCGACAACGTCGCAATCGTGCGCTGCATGCCTAACATGCCGGCGCTGGTGCAATGCGGCGCCACTGGCCTGTTTGCGAATGCGCACGTCAGCGACGCTCAGCGGCGAACGACCGAGCAAATTCTCAACGCGGTCGGCATTAGCGTCTGGGTACGCAACGAAGCCGAACTCGACGCGGTGACGGCCCTGTCTGGCAGCGGCCCGGCGTATTTTTTTCTGGTGATGGAAGCCATGCAGGAAAGCGCCGCGGCGATGGGGTTGAACCCGGCGCTTAGCCGGCAGTTGATCACGCAAACGGCACTGGGTGCGGCGCAGATGGCGCAGCAAAGCGATGTCGATGTTGTCGAACTGCGCCGCCGCGTGACTTCACCGGGCGGCACCACCGAACGCGCCGTCGCCGAACTGGAAGACGGTGGACTACGCGAATTATTTAAGCTAGCTTTACGCGCGGCCGAACAGCGTTCGGCTGAATTGGCAAAACAACTCAATTGAACCTTGACCGGAGGAGTGACGCATGGGCGTAGCGACAGAGATCGGCGCTTTTTTAGCACAGTACTTGCTGACCTTTTTTTTAATCGCCATCATCGTACGCTTCTTGCTGCAAGTTGCGCGCGCGGATTTTTATAATCCCATTTCACAGTTTATCGTCAAACTGAGCAACCCGTTGCTGTTGCCATTGCGGCGTGTCATTCCCGGACTCGGCGGTATCGACTTCGCCTCAGTGGTATTGGCGTTATTGGTGCAGCTGTTGGCCACTACCGTGCTCTTGATGCTGAACGGCTTCACCCCCCTCAATCCGCTGCATATGCTCGTTTGGGGCTTGATCGGCATTCTCGCCTTGGTCCTGAACATCTATCTCTTTGCCGTACTCGCCAGCATTGTGGTGAGCTGGGTGGCGCCGTATAGCGATCATCCGGCCGTCTTGTTGCTGCGCCAGTTTACCGAACCGGTCATGGCGCCGTTTCGCAAGCTCGTGCCCACGATTGGCGGCATAGATTTATCGCCTATATTCCTGTTTATCACCATTCAGGTACTACAAATTGTATTACGACACGCGGCGCAGGCGGTGGCCCTGCCGCCGCGGTTTGTGTTGGGTTTTTAGCACCTCGTGTTATGAAGCCTGCCCCATAAGAGCTAAAACAATGCCGCAACAATTGCCCAATGATTCCGTTGGCCTGGTACAACCGGCCACGCAGCACTTCGCAGAGCCTATGACGCTGGTCTGCGGGCGCACGCTGCCCGAGTACGATCTGATCTACGAAACCTACGGCCAACTAAACGCCACTAAAAGCAACGCCGTACTGATTTGCCACGCCCTGAGTGGCAACCACCACGCCGCCGGCTACCATAGTCGCGAAGATCGCAAGCCGGGCTGGTGGGAAAGCTGCATTGGCCCCGGCAAACCCATCGACACCAACGACTTTTTCGTCGTCAGTTCAAATAATATTGGTGGTTGCGGCGGTAGCACCGGGCCGCGCAGCATCAACCCGGAAACCCACAAAATTTATGGCCCGGACTTTCCTCCGGTACGCGCGCGCGACTGGGTCAATTGCCAGGCGCGGCTTGCGGACGTATTGGGCATTGACCAGTGGGCGGCCGTTATTGGTGGCAGTTTGGGGGGCATGCAGGCGCTGCGCTGGGCGCTGGAATACCCGCAGCGGCTGCGCCACGCTGTGGTCATCGCGTCAGCTTTGAAGCTGACGGCGCAAAATATCGCGTTTAATGAAACGGCCTGCCAGGCGATCGTGTCCGACGCGGAGTTCAGGGAAGGGCACTATCTCGAGCACGACACCAATCCGAAGAAGGGTTTGGCAATTGCACGCATGATTGGCCATATCACCTATCTCTCGGACGCAGCGATGGGCAAGAAATTCGGCCGCGATTTACGCTCGGGTAGTTTCGCGGCGGGCAATGATAAGGCCATCGAATTTCAGGTACAAAGCTACCTGCGTTATCAGGGCGATGTATTCTCCAACAACTTCGACGCTAACACTTACCTGTTAATGGCGCGCGCACTGGATTACTTCGACCTGGCGCGCGAATACGACGATGACCCGGTGCGCGCTTTCAGCCATGCGTTGTGCGACTTTATGATCATCTCTTTCACCAGCGATTGGCGCTTCGCGCCCGAACGCTCGCGCGAAATTTACAGCGCACTTATCGGCGCGCAAAAAGCGGTAAGCTACACTGAAATCATTGCCAATGAAGGCCATGATGGGTTTCTACTCCCCATCGCACGCTACCTTGAGGTGTTTGCAGCCTACATGCAACGTGTCAAACGGTCTGTCGCATGAGTACCGCGGCCGACATTATAGAGCGCTGGATTAAACCGAACGCACGGGTGCTAGACCTGGGCTGCGGTGACGGCAGTCTGTTGCGCTCGTTAATGGAAACGAAAAACGTCAACGGTTACGGTCTGGAAATCAACTATGCCAACATCACCCGAGCGATTGCCAACGGGGTGAATGTGATTGAACAAAATATCGATCAGGGTCTGAGTAATTTCGCCGACACCAGTTTCGACACGGTTATTATGTCGCAAACGCTGCAGGCGATTCACTACCCGCACGTTGCCCTGGAGGAGGTGCTGCGCATTGGCAACGAAGGCGTAATCACTTTCCCAAACTTCGCGCACTGGCGCTGCCGCTATTATCTGGGCACACGTGGCAAGATGCCGGTGTCAAAGTTTATGCCCTACTCCTGGTACGATACGCCGAATATTCACTTTTGTACGGTGCGCGACTTTGAAGCGCTGTGCGCCGAAAAGTCCATTCGCATTCTCGACCGCGCTTTTGTCAATATGAAAAATCGCACTCCGTGGCAGGCAAAGCTGCGGCCTAATTTGTTCGCCGTGAACGCTATCTACAGGATCAGCCAATGAAAAGAGCAGCGCTGAGCGGCCTCCTTTGGTTCGTGCTGCTTAACCTCGCGCAAGCCGAACAAATGCAACAGTTTGGCCCCTACGAAGTGCATTACAGCGTGGTGAACACGCGCTTTATCCCCGCCCAGGTGGCGAAGGTTTACGACATTGTGCGGGCTAACAATCGCATGCTGCTCAATATCGCGATCAGAAAACACGTGGGTGAACAGCAGACGATAGCGCAACAAGCCGAGCTTAAGGGTACGCGCAATGACCTGATGCGGCCTTACCCGCTAAAATTTACGGCCATCAAAGAGCAACAAGCCATTTACTACATCAGCGAATTCAAGATCATTAACGAGGAGTTTTCCCGCTTTAGCATCGATATAAAAATCAATGCCAAGGAAAGCTTCACCCTTGAGTTTGAGAAAACGATGTACATCGACCGATGAGCGCTCGACGCATACTGCTCGCGAGCTCCAACGCCGGCAAGCTGCGCGAGCTGCAGAGCATGCTGGAAAGCACCCATATCAACGTGTTACCGCAGAACGAGCTGGGGATTCAGGATGCGGTTGAAGACGGGCTGAGCTTCGTGGAAAACGCTATTATCAAGGCGCGCCACGCGAGCAGCGAGTCTGGCCTGCCAGCCATTGCCGACGACTCTGGCCTGGTCGTTGCGGCATTGCACGGTGCACCGGGTATTTATTCGGCGCGCTACGCGGGTGAGCATGCCAGCTCCGCCGACAATAATGAGAAGCTACTGCGAGCGATGCAAGGCGTGAACGGCCAGCAACGTCGCGCCTGCTTTCGCTGCGTGCTGGTTTTTATACGCCATGCGCAAGATCCGACGCCCGTCATTTGCCAGGGCAGTTGGCACGGTGAAATATTGCAAGCACCCCGCGGCGCCGGCGGTTTCGGTTATGATCCGCTATTTTTTGTGCCCAGCCACGACTGCTCTTCAGCCGAGCTGCCGCATGACGTCAAGAATAAAATCAGCCATCGCGGCCAAGCGATACGGCAGCTTATCGAGGCGCTAACACAACTTGACGATGAGTGAATTGCCGCCTCTCAGCGTCTACATTCACTTACCCTGGTGCGCCAAAAAATGTCCTTACTGCGACTTTAACTCACATGCCACGGCTGGCGCGGTACCCGAACGGGAATATATCGCTGCATTGCAGCGCGACCTGCAGGCTGATTTGCCACAGGTGCAAGACCGCGTTATTGCTTCCATTTTTATTGGCGGCGGCACGCCCAGCCTGTTTTCGATGGCAGGCATAGCTGCCTTATTAGACTGGCTGCACGCAAAGCTGCATATCGGTAGTGACGCGGAGATTACCCTCGAAGCTAACCCGGGTACGGTCGAACGCGGCAAGTTTGCCGGCTTTAAGATCGCCGGCATCAACCGCATATCGCTTGGCGTGCAAAGCTTCAACGATCGCCACTTGCAAACGCTGGGACGAATTCATAGCGCAGCTGAGGCGAGCACGGCCATTGAGGCTATTCGGGCAACCGGTTTTGAAAAGTGGAACGTTGACCTGATGCACGGCCTGCCGGGCCAAACCGTCGACGACGCAATGGCCGATTTGCAACGGACGATAGACCATGGGGCAGGACACATCTCCTGGTATCAGCTGACGATTGAGACGAACACGCCGTTCTATACGCAACCGCCAACACTGCCCGATGAGGCAACCCTGGCCGCGATCGACGAGCAGGGCCGCCAGTTGCTGCATGACAATGGCTTCATCCAATACGAAGTGTCGGCCTGGTGCCGGCCGGGAATGCACAGCACGCACAATGTTAATTACTGGCAGTTTGGCGACTATCTCGGCCTCGGTGCGGGTGCACACGGCAAAATCAGCACAGCCGACGCGATTTCACGCTACTGGAAAGTACGCCAGCCCAACGCGTATATGCAAGCCGGCACCGCGATGCTGGCGGGCGAACGCGAACTCGGCACGGCAGAGCTGCCATTTGAGTTTTTAATGAATGCCCTGCGGTTAAATGAAGGGTTTCAGCCGACGCTGTTCGAACAGCGCACCGGCCTGATGCTGCAAAGCATAGAGCCGCAACTGCAAGACCTGATCGAGCGCAAATTGCTGAGCCTAGATGAAGGTCGTTTTCAAGCCACGGCACTTGGCCGGCGTTTTTTAAATGACGTGCTGGAAATTTTTATCGCCGCTCAAAAATAATGTCCCAAACTCCATGACCCAATCGCTGGCCGCGCTGTTCGAACTTGGTTAACGGCCGACGCTCGGATCGCAGCGCGTGCAGATCGGCACTGACGCTGTGGCGCAATTGTGGATTATCTGACAGCACTTGCATGCAATGTTCTGCGTAGGGCTGCCAATCGGTCGCAATATGCACAACACCTTGCGCCGTTAATTTAGCCGTTACCAATTCGATAAACTCTGGCTGAATGAGTCGGCGTTTGTGATGGCGTTTTTTGTGCCAGGGATCGGGGAAGAAAATTAGCACGCAGGAAAGGCTGCCATCGGCTATGCATTGTTGCAATACATCCAGCGCGTCGGCCTGAAAAATGCGAATATTGCTGAGCTGCGTACGGTCGATGCCCGCCAGTATGCGGCCGACACCGGGCCGGTGGACTTCCACTCCAATAAAGTTGGTCGCAGGCGCGGCTTGCGCCATTTGTAGTAACGAATCGCCCATGCCGAAACCGATTTCGAGCACTGTGCGCGCCCGCCGTTGAAAGACGTTGGCATAGTCCAGCATGCCCGATTTCACGTCCAGGCCATAGCGCGGCCAGTTTTCCTCGAAGGCCTTGCGTTGGCCGGCCGTTATGCGGCCGCCGCGCAGCACGAAACTGCGGATTGCGCGCCGCCGTGGACTATTAAACGCCTCGGTCATACGTTGCTGTACGCCGCATAAACAAAAGCACCCCAGCCGAGCAACAGTGTCACGCCCCCCAACGGGGTAATGGCGCCAAGCCAGCGCATGCCAGTCAAGCTTAGCAAGTACAGCGACCCGGAAAACACCACAATACCTAACAAAAAACACGCTGCGGACCATTTAAGCCCGAGCGATTGCGGCCAATGCAACATTAGAACCGCGGTCAGTAGTAACGCCAGTGCATGCGACATATGATAAGTGACGCCGGTTTGAAACACCGCAAGCATATCGGCCGTGAGGCGGCTTTTCAGTCCATGCGCGCCGAAGGCGCCCAACGCGACCGCGAAAAAGCCGAGTACGCCGCCGGCCAACAGATAGAATTTTGCCATCGTCTAGCTCCAAATCAGCCCTGTCAATAAAAAGCCCGCGTCTTGCGGGCTTTTTGTCCAACTACCGTGAGAAGCTTAAACTACCAGACTCGCCTTTACTTTTCGCATGGCATTTTGCTCCAACTGACGTATGCGCTCGGCCGATACGCCATATTTTCCCGCCAACTCGTGCAGCGTCGCCTTAGCTTCGCTTAACCAGCGTTGCTGCACGATATCGCGGCTGCGCTCATCGAGATTTTCCAGTGCAGCATACAGGCCATTGTTGCTGTTCTCTTCCCAATCGGCCTGTTCCAGATTCGTTGCCGGGTCGGCCTGCAAGTCCTCCAGATAGTGCAGGGGGGCAAAGGCTCGCTCATCATCATCATCGGGCGCACCGTCGAAGGCGACATCCTGCGATGTCAGGCGGCCTTCCATTTGTTGCACATCCTTGAGTTCGACGCCAAGATCCTGGGCAACCGCCTCGGCCTCGGCGTGGGTTAGCCAGGCCAGCCGCTTCTTGCTGCTGCGCAGATTAAAGAATAGTTTGCGCTGCGCCTTGGTGGTGGCGATCTTGACGATACGCCAGTTACGAATAATGTATTCGTGCATTTCCGCTTTGATCCAATGCACCGCGAACGATACCAGGCGCACACCGCGCTCGGGGTCGAAACGCTTGACGGCTTTCATCAAGCCGACGTTGCCTTCCTGAATAAGGTCGGCCTGCGATAGCCCGTAACCGGTGTACGATTTGGCGATATGGACGACAAAACGCAGGTGAGCGATCACCAGCTCACGCGCTGCTTCAAGATCACCGTGATAACGCAACGCTTCGGCAAGTTCACGTTCGCGCTCCTGGCTCAGAACAGACACCGCGCTGACGCTCTGAATATAACTCGACAGACTGGCACCCGGTACCAGCAAGTGTGTGGTCCGTAGATCTTTGTTCATAAATCGCTCCCCAATGTTTAATCACTCGCGTACTGCAACGCGATACTATTTTAGCACTCCATACCTTAGAGTGCTAATACATAAAAAGTTCCCTAAGTAGCGGGTTTTGTTACTAATAATCGACGACGCAGTGGTTGATCTGGATTTACGCAGTGACTCAGTGCGGCTCAATCGCCCCCAGGTGCCGCGCTACCGCCAGCCACGCCCCTAACACGCCCAATACGCAGGCAGCCAGCCACATCAACAGCGTATCGCGCACGCCAAGCCCGCTGAATTCGGCCTCATTGGCGTACAAGGAAGCCAGTTCGGTCAACGGCGGCTGCAGCCAGTAGTACGCCGCCAGCAAAACCAGTGACGCACACAGAGCCCCGCCAAAGCCATACCAAAGCCCGTAATACAGAAACGGGCGGCGCACGAAGGCATTGGTGCCACCCACCAGTTTGACCACGACTATCTCGGCGCGCCGGCTTTCAATAGTCAACCGGATAGTATTACCAATCACCAGCACCACTCCGAGCGCCAGCAACGCCGCCAGCACCAACGCGAAACGGCGCCCCAATTCCATCATCTGATACAAGCGCTGCAACCAGGCTAAGTCGAGCTGGGCCGAATCCACGGCTTCCAGCTCATCGAGTTCGCCCAGCAATTTAGCGCTCAGCTTGGGTAAATCGGGCACATCGGCCAGCACTATCGTGATCACCGCGGGTAACGGATTTGTGTCCAGACTATCGATAATTTCAGCGAACCCCGATTGCTCTCTGAATTCCGCCAGCGTTTGCTCGCGGGCGACATAATCGGCAGTCGCCACCGTTGCGCGGCCGCCAAGCGCGGTGGCCAGTTTCTGCCCATCGACAGTACTGACCGCGTCGCGTAAATACAAGGTAATTTGCGCCGCGCCCTGCCAACCGGCAGTCAGGCGTTCGACGTTTTTTAGCACGACATGCAGCCCGGACGGCAAGGCGATCGCAATACCGATGACCAGGCAGGTCGTAAAAGTAGACCATGGCGCTCGCACCAGCCGGCGCGCGCTTTCTTTGGCCGTTTCGCGGTGATGGAGAACCCAGGATTTTAACCGCGTTGTCCAGCGCGCCTCCAACAGGCTGGCACCCGCCAACCGCGAGCGCTCATCGCGTTTCGACATACGCCGCGCCTCAGCTTGCATCGCTGATTGCACCGGGAATCAGCCGGCCACCGCGCAAAGTCATCGTCCTGTGCTGCAAACGCGCAATCAGCGCAAGATCATGCGAGGCAACCAATACGGTCACCCCTACCTGGTTAAACTGCTCAAATAAACTCATCACGTCGGCGGAAAGGCCCGGATCGAGATTGCCGGTCGGCTCATCGGCCAAAAGCAGGCTAGGCTTGTTAACCACAGCCCGGGCGATGCCGACCCGCTGCTGCTCGCCACCCGACAAGGTCACGGGGTTTTGTTTTTCAAAATTCTGCAAACCCACCTTGGCCAATGCCGCGCGTACACGGCGGCCTACTTCGCGCTGACGATAACCGGCGATACGCAGTGGCAACGCGACATTTTCGAACACGCTGCGATCAAACAACAGGTGATGATTTTGAAACACCACGCCAATTTCTCGGCGCAAATACGGAACCTGGCGCTTCGACATTTTGTTCAAGTTCTGCCCGGCGATGCGCACCTCGCCTTGGCTGGCACGCTCCATAAGCATAATCAGCTTGAGCAGGGTGCTTTTACCGGCACCCGAGCGGCCAGTGAGAAACACCATTTCGTTGCGTTCTATACGAAAAGACAAATCGAGCAAGGCCTCGTAGCCATTGTCGTAGCGCTTGCTGACGCGATCGAATTCAATCATGGTTTACCAGGCCCCGATATGAAAACAGAGCGGCAACAAATTCTTGCGCGTCAAACACACGCAAATCGCCAGCTTGCTCGCCAATGCCAATAAAACGGATGGGCAACTGCAGATTTTTCGCAATAGCGAAAATAATGCCGCCTTTCGCTGTGCCGTCGAGCTTGGTCAGCGTGATGCCACTAACGCCGACAGCGGCCTGAAAATGTCGCGCCTGACTCAAGGCATTTTGCCCAGTACCCGCGTCCAGCACCAACATCACTTCATGCGGCGCTTGCGGGTCAAGCTTACCCATGACGCGCACCACTTTTTTCAGCTCGTCCATCAAATGGTCTTGGTTGTGCAGGCGCCCGGCAGTATCGGCAATCAACACGTCAACATCGCGCGCCTGCGCCGCTTGCAAGGCATCGAAGATGACCGAGGCACTGTCGGCACCGGTATGCTGGGCAATCACTGGCACCGAATTACGCTCCCCCCAGACCTGGAGCTGCTCGACCGCGGCGGCGCGGAAGGTATCACCGGCCGCCAGCATCACCGAATGGCCTTCGGCCTGCAAACGCTGGGCTAGCTTGCCTATGGTGGTGGTTTTGCCGACACCATTAACGCCGACCAGCAGAATAACAAACGGCCGCTTTTGCGCACCAACCACCAGGGGTTGCGCGTGTGGCGTTAGTAAAGCCTGTAACTCGGCTTGCAAGGCGCCTTGCAGCGCTGCGGCATCGTTGAGTTCTTTCCGTCGGACCCGCTTGGTGAGGTTGGCGATGATTTCGCCGGTAGCCTCCAAACCGACGTCAGCCATGATCAACAGACTTTCCAATTCCTCCAGCAGCTCGTCATCGATCTCTTTCTTGCCCAGAAATAGCCGGCCCATGCCATCGCTGAGGCTACTGCCCGTGCGGCGCAGTCCTTTTTTTAAGCGACCGAACAACCCGTCTTTCGGTTGCGCTTTTTCGAGGGCTGGCGCTGCAATTTCGACAGGCGGTGGTTCTGGCCGTGGCGCGGGTTCTGGCTTTGCCGGCGATTCTGGCGCCGGTTCGGCTTCTGCCCCTGGCTCCAGACCGGGTGCAGGCTTGCTCGCCGACTCGGGAGCGGCGCTATCTGCCACGACGCAATCCGCGCCATCAGCGTCAACCTCCACCACAGGAGTTTTCTGTTTTTTACGGAACCATTTCATTCGACAACTACCGCCACTGCTAATGTGTACTACTGGCTTATAATCCCCGCATGACGAAATCAACAGCGCCGAGGCAGGGTATCAGGAAGTTGCGTATTATCGGCGGTCAATGGCGCAGTCGCAAACTTGAATTTCCTGAGCTGCCAGACTTGCGGCCAACACCTGATCGGATACGGGAAATGCTGTTCAGCTGGCTGGCGCCGTACGTTTCCGGTGCACGTTGCCTGGACTTGTATTGCGGTAGCGGCGCACTGGGTTTCGAATGCTTGTCACGCGGCGCGGGCGCGGTCACCATGGTGGACACCGCTGCCGCAGCGCACCGAAGCCTGTTGCGCAATAAAGCACTGCTGGCGTGTGACAATGCCCAGCTTGTGCGCGCCGATGTACTCGATTGGCTGGCACGAACAGAGCTCAGCGCTCCTTTTGATATCGTGTTTGTTGACCCGCCTTACCAGCAAGCGCTGCTGGCCCCCACGCTGGCGGCCCTGCAAGACAGCACGACCATCAAGCAAGCCAGCTTGATCTATACCGAAGCACCGCAACAATTTGACATTCCGGCACCGGCCGAATGGGCTTTGCACCGCGAGAAGCGTACCGGCAGCAACCGCTACTGCATTTATCGGGTGCAGACGCACGCTATCCCTGCCACGACGCCGCCGCTATAATGCGCAAACTTTCATCAGAACACGTCGTCTATGAAAACTGTTATTTACGCGGGCACCTTTGACCCGGTCACCAATGGCCATATCGATCTGGTCGAACGCGCCGCCAAACTGTTCGATAAAGTGATTATCGCGATCGCGCGAAGCGAAAAAAAATCACCGATGTTTACCCTCGACGAGCGTGTAGGCCTGTGTCAACAGGCGCTGGTGGGTATAAAGGGCGTCGAGGTATGCGGTTTCGCGGTGCTGCTGGTGGATTTTGCGCGCCAGCGCAATGCCACCATACTGCGCGGGCTACGCGCGGTGTCTGACTTTGAATACGAATTTCAGCTTGCCAACATGAACCGTGCGATCTGCCCCGATGTGGAAACCGTGTTCCTCACTCCCGCCGATCACCTTTCTTATATTTCATCGTCATTGGTGAAAGAAATCGCCTCACTAGGGGGCGACGTCAGCCAATTTGTGCCGCAAGTGGTTAACGAAACTCTGCTTCGACGCTTCGCTAAATAACCGGCAAAACAACGAGCTTGCCGCGCGCTAGCGGTCAATCATTGAATCTAGATTCAATGATTGAAAGAGCACCCGGCAAAGGCTGGCGCCGAAAGGAAATAGCAGAGCTTATTTGACTTCTTGCTGGTAACCCGACCGCACACAGCCCAGGCAGCGCACAAAGGTCGCCATGGCTGGTTTAACAACCAGCGTATTACCCGCTTGCTTGGCATTGCCGCCGCTCAGCGTAAACGGCAAGCTAACAAGATAAACCGCCGCCCCTGCTACAGTTGTGACCAGCAACAGCGGTCGCGCTACCACCAGGTCAGCAGCCATGGCGAACGCTGCCGGATCTTCATCTATCGCTTGTGCAAAACTGACACCGGGCAGCATCAAGACCATGCTTAACATAAGTGTTGCCAAACGGGTGGCTTTGGAAGGTTGCCGTGACGAGGGCTGCATAATCATCTCCAATGGATTGCTCTTGTTCGCTGATCAGTAATGACGCAAATATAATGGTTAATTATGACAAGCATAGCCCTACTTTCGTATGTTTGCCCAATTGGGAGCGGGAAAATGCGTCTTATGTCTGACATTTCACGCAAAAAACCGTCGCACGTTGGCCCAGCCGAATACTCTTCAGTGGCGCGGAGCACTTTAGACAGGCTTCGCCACCTCGACCATAGGCCTGCAAGGCGACCCGAAAATAACCCGCCTGGCCATCACCGCCAACGAAATCGCGCAGCGTGGTGCCTCCTTCGGCGATGGCCTCTTGCAACACCGCCTTAATTTCATGCACCAGTCGCTCGTAGCGAGGCAAGGCGATGCGCCCGGCCGCGCGCGTTGGGCGCAGACCGGCACGATATAGCGCTTCGGTAGCGTAAATATTGCCCACCCCGACCACAATAGCGCTGTTCATAATAAAGTTTTTCACCGCCACGACTTTTTTGCGCGATCGCGCATACAAATGCGGCGCGTTAAAGGCGGCGTCCAGCGGTTCCGGCCCTAAATTTTGTAACAGCGGATGCTCGGCCAGCGCCGAGGTTTGCCAGTGTACCGAGCCAAATCGACGCGGGTCGCACAGACGCAAAATTTTTCTGTTTTCAAATGCAATATCAATATGATCGTGTTTACCGATGGGATGCACCTCATCGACGACCCGCAAACTGCCCGACATGCCCAGATGCAGCAGCAGCCAACCAGCGTCAAACTCCAACAACAAGTATTTGGCACGGCGGCGCACGCTGTGCAGACGCTGGCCTCGCAGTGTCGCGTTCAGTCTGGCAGGCACCGGCCAGCGCAAACGATGCTCGCGCACCTGCACAGCAGTGACGACGTGCTGCTCTATGTGCGGCGCGATACCACGGCAAGTGGTTTCTACTTCGGGCAGTTCGGGCATAGTGTGACGGGTCGCAGGCAAGAATAACCAAGGAGCAACATGGTAATACCAATGCATGGTGTAAATCAGCAGCCACGCGGCATTTTCTTACGCAACGACTCGGCATGGCTGCTTGGCTCAACGCCCAGATGAACCGTAAAACGTAATCAGCGCGGTAATTTTGGCCGCAGCAGGTGTTTTGAACCCATAAAAAACCCGGCAACACGTGCCGGGTTTTTTCGATCACTGCAAGCGTTATTTTATTTTGGCTTCTTTGTAGACTACATGCTTGCGAACCACCGGATCGTACTTTTTGATCTTCATCTTGTCAGGCATCGTCCGTTTGTTTTTGTCGGTGGTATAGAAGTGGCCTGTACCGGCCGATGAAACCAATCGTATCTTCTCTCGCATAGCGTTCTCCTAAACCTGCTCGCCGCGGCCGCGAATATCGGCCAACACTTGTTGAATACCCAGTTTGTCGATAATTCGCAACCCCTTATTAGAAACCCGCAACTTCACAAAACGCTTCTCGGACTCGATCCAAAAACGATGGGTGTGCAAGTTCGGCAAAAAACGCCGCCTGGTGCGATTCTTCGCATGCGACACGTTGTTGCCTGACAGCGGCTTTTTACCCGTTACCTGACATATTCTCGACATGATCTACTCCTACCCACGACACCGATCCAAAGACAGTAAAAAAGAGCGCCGCTTTATACCAAAAACAGCGCAGATTAGCAATGCTAACAGCCATTTTCGTGCTTATGCCGCAGCAACCCCAGCCCGCCATAATCGAACCATTCGTCGCTATTTTAATAAAATAGGTTAATTAATGCCCAGCGTGCTCTATGCTCAATCTTTATGTGACGCAGGTCACACTGTTGTTTCAACTGGCACGGAGCCCGACGATGATTGCACCCGGTAACAACCCCTACTACTTAGCTAAGGCGCAAGTACGCGCCTATTCGCAGGGCGGCGAATGCCTTTCCAATGTATGTTCCAGTGCAGACGATCAGCTCAGCTGGCGCTGCAGGCACGGCCATGAATGGCAAGAGCGACTCGGCGAGGTCTTACGCGGTAGCTGGTGCCCGGTGTGTCCGAATCAGCACGGCAATAACTCGACAATTGAAAAGTAAGCCCTTAAAATTCAATGAATTGAAAAGCACACTGTCAATCGCGGCCAGACCACTCACAACCACCCTCTTTCCGCAAAAGATACCGTGTCGCCACCGGCAACAACCACGTGATCCAGCACCTTCACATCGATCAAGCCCAAAGATTGCTTCAAACGCTCGGTAATGCGATGGTCAGCCTGGCTCGGCTCCGCTATGCCAGACGGGTGGTTGTGCGCGAAAATGACCGCCGCCGCATTGTGGTAAAGAACGCGTTTGAGCACTTCGCGCGGGTAAACGCTGGCGCCGTCCAATGTTCCGCGAAACAATTCCTCGTATGCCAGTAATTGGTTCTGCGCGTCGACGAACAAGCAGGCAAACACTTCGCGCTGCAAGCCAGTGAGCTGCAACGCAAGATAGTCGCGCGTAGCCCGGGGAGAACTTAATACCGTGTCGCGCTGCAGGTTTTCAAGCAGATAGCGACGCGCTATTTCCAGCACGGCCTGCAACTGCACAAACTTGGCGACCCCCAACCCTTTCATTTGGCAGAATCCTGCCTGATCAGTGCCCAGCAGCGCGCGCAACCCACCCGCCGCGTGCAGCACGTCGCGCGCCAGGTCGACAGCGGTCTTGCCGCGCACCCCGGTGCGTAAGAAAATAGCGAGTAGTTCGGCGTCCGATAACGCACCAGCGCCCTTGCAAAGTAGTTTTTCCCGCGGCCGCTCGGCCAACGGCCAATCACTAATAGCCATTCGTACCTCCCTGTACAATGGGTGTGGCCTTCCCTGTGGCCGCCATTCCCTATGGCGGCAAGTCGACCGTTGAATCGCAGGCTACGAAATAGCGCCTGAGGATGGTATCTTACCACGCTTTAAAGGGCGGCCAGCCATGCGGCAATTGACGAATCGCAACATCATACTCGGCATCACCGGCGGTATCGCGGCGTACAAGGGCGCCGAATTAGTGCGCCGGCTGCACGAACAGCAGGCCAATGTTCGGGTTGTGATGACTGCGGCAGCCACTGAATTTATCACGCCACTGACGTTGCAGGCCTTGTCCGGCAAGGCGGTGCATCTCGACCTGCTCGACACAGAAGCAGAGGCCGCCATGGGCCATATCGAATTGGCGCGCTGGGCCGATCTAGTGTTGATTGCGCCCGCCAGCGCCGATTTTATGGCGAAACTCGCCACCGGCCAGGCCGACGACCTGCTCAGCACGCTGTGCCTCGCCACGGCCGCGCCCATCACGCTGGCGCCGGCGATGAATCAGGCGATGTGGCGCAACGCAGCAACCCAGGCGAACCGGCAGACTTTGGAGGCCAATGGCATTCGCTTGCTGGGCCCGGCCGAGGGCGGCCAGGCCTGCGGCGATGTCGGCCCGGGCCGTATGCTGGAACCCGACGCCATCGCCCAACTCGCGGCGCAGCAATTCAGCAACCGCGCGCTCGACGGCGTTCGCGTCGTGATAACCGCCGGCCCGACCGTGGAAGCTATCGACCCGGTGCGTTATTTGTCTAACCACAGTTCAGGCAAAATGGGCTTCGCTCTTGCTCAGGCAGCGCTGGAGGCCGGCGCCAGCACCACGATTATCGCTGGACCGTGCGCGCAGCAATGCGCTGATACCATCCAGCGCGTGAATGTGATCAGCGCGGCACAAATGCTGGAAGCGGCGCTGGCTGCGGCGCCGGAATGCGATATTTTCATCGGTACAGCCGCCGTGGCGGACTATACTCCCGTCAGCGTTGCCGACCGCAAGATCAAGAAGCAACAACCGGAAATGACCCTCGCCCTGCGTCGCACGGAGGACATTCTGTCCCGTATCAGCGCCCATGAGCACAGGCCTTTCAGCGTCGGCTTCGCCGCGGAAACGAACGACGTTGTCGATTACGCGCGGCAGAAACTACGTTCAAAAAATCTGGATATGATTATTGCCAACGACGTTTCACAAGCCGACATCGGCTTTCAGAGCGATGAAAATGCCGTTACCATATTAAGCGCGAACGACAGCGTTGCAATTAAACAAACTTCCAAGCGAAATTTGGCTAAACTGTTAGTAGAGATAATAAGCCAACGTTACCTTGATCAGGACGAAACATAACCTCACCTCCGTATGCTGACTGCCCAATAATTAGACACAACGCGCCGATCGGACCGGCAATCTATGGCGATATTCAAAAAACGCGCACGCACAGAAGCAGACGCAGAAGAACCGCAAGAGACGGTAGCGGACTACACCGAGCAATGGCGTGCGCGCCCCAATTACATCGCGCCGTTAGTCATTCTGCTGATGGGCCTGGCCTGTATTGCCTTTTTCGAATTTTTGATACTGCCGCACCAGGAAGCAGCGAATACCCGGCAGCAAAGCCAACGCCTGGCCGAGCAGCAAGTGGCACTGATCAGCCTGACCATTGCACAACTGCACGCCCGGCTCGAAGCGTATGCGCGCAGACCGGTGCTGCAGCAAAGCGTGGCCCAGCCAGACGCACAAGCCTTGCAGCCGCTGAATGCGGACCTGACCGAAAAATTTCCAGAAGCCGAAGACGTACAGATCATACCACTCGATCAGCTCGGCATTACCGGCCTGCGGCGCTACGGCATAAAGTTGCGTAACAATATTGAAGCCACCTTGATCACCAGGCTTGAAAACGGCGAGTCGATTGAGCTGGAAGCTTATAAGTTCGAAGACGGCTACCATCTCAGCCTGTTGGAGGCCATCCCGGGCACCGAACAGGATACGGTGCGCGGCGCCATTTTGCTGCGCTTGCCGGTGGATTTTCTGCAAACCGTGCTCGGCAACCTAAACGCCGAAAGCGGCCGCACGCAACTGGTACAAACGTTTCAAACGCGCGAACTGCTGTTGGCGCAAAGTGGCAAGCCTTACAAAGACAGCGCGCCGGTGGCAGACGCAAGGCTGGAAGACAGCACCTGGCTGGTGCGTTTCGCGCCAGGCCAGGACGTGATTGCCAGCGCTGCGATCCCGCGTTTGCCGGTTTGGATGACGCTGGCCGTTCCCTTTCTGCTCGGCACACTGTGGCTGCTGAATAATTTGCGCAGAGAAGCCCATAAAAGCGTCGACCACCTGCGTCGGCTCACCGAGTACGTGCAGAAATTGGTCGAAGGCACGCGACCCAAGCCACCCGAGTTTGACGATGATCGCTTTAACCATCTGGCCGTCATAATCGGCCAGATTAAACCGCCCGCAGCGCGCAAAGTGCTACACACAGATGCTGAGGAAAAGGACACTGAAGACAAAAGCGCACCGCAGGATGCCTTGGAAATTACCGATGCTGACGCTGCATTGAGCAACGTGAAAATACCGGAAAACATCTTCCGCGCCTACGATATTCGTGGCATTGCCGACCGCGATCTTGGCGATGATGTAGTCTATGCCATCGGCATGGCCATTGGTAGCGAAGCAGCGGCACGCGGCCATCAAACCATGGTGATCGCGGCCGATGGCCGCCTTTCCAGCCCGCGCATTAAACAGCGCCTGACCGACGCGCTCATGCACAGTGGTCAGAACATTATTGATATCGGCCAGGCGCCAACGCCGCTAATGTATTTCGCTACCCACCACTTGGAGACCCATGCGGGCGTGATCGTCACCGGTAGCCACAATACGGCCGATTACAATGGCCTGAAGCTGGTACTCGAAGGTCGAACACTGTCAGGCGAGCATATTCAGCGCATTCGCGAGCGGATTGCGAATAACGACTTTCAACGCGGCGAAGGCAGCTATCGCGAAGGTAGCGTTACGGCGCCTTACGTGGAGCTAATTCGCGACGATATTGCCGTCGCCCAATCGTTAAAAGTAGTGGTCGATGCTGGCAATGGCGTGGCTGGCGAAATTGCGCCATTGTTGCTCGAAGCCTTGGGCTGCGAGGTAGTACCGCTGTTCTGTGACGTCGATGGCAACTTCCCCAATCATGAGCCTGACCCCAGCCGCGCTGAAAACATGCAAGATCTGGCGACCGCTGTGACAAGCTATAACGCCGACCTGGGCGTTGCATTCGATGGCGACGGTGATCGCATCGGCGTGGTAACCAGCGACGGCACGTTTGTCGAGCCCGACCGCCTGCTTATGTTATTCGCACAAGACATAGTGTCGCGCAACCCAGGCGCCGACATTATTTACGACGTCAAATGCACGCGCCACTTGAACGCCGTTATCAGCAAATTTGGCGGTCGGCCCATTATGTGGAAATCGGGCCACCCCCTGATCAAGGAAAAAATGCTGGAAACAGGCGCTCTGCTGGGTGGCGAGTACACGGGTCACATATCCTTTAAAGAACGCTGGTTTGGCTTCGACGACGGCATATACAGCGCCGCACGCCTGATTGAAATTATCACCACCTCCGGCCTCACTCTTGAAGAGTTGCTGGCAGAGTTCCCGAGCAGTGTTTCCACACCGGAAATTATTCTGCAAACCGGCGACAGCCAGAAATTTGCGCTGGTCGAAGCACTCACCGAAAACGCTCAATTTGGCTCCGGCAAAATAACAACGCTGGACGGCATTCGGGTTGACTACCCGGATGGCTGGGGCCTGGTGCGCGCTTCGAATACCGTGCCCGCGCTCACACTGCGTTTCGAGGCCGACTCGGATGAAGCCCTGGAGCGCATTCAGAACGTATTTCGCGAACAGCTGGGCATCATCAATCCGCAATTGGCCAGCGCCTTTTAATAACGCGCGCCGCGACCAGCAGTAAAATAATACAAGCGTAAACACCTGCTGGCATGCCTTTGCCGTTAAAATTCACGCTCATTCTTTTTGCAGGGTTTTGAGTTATGTCTCTTACGCCAGGCTCGGCGCTGAACATTGCCAAGGTACTCACCGAAGCCTTGCCATATATCCAAAAATTCACCGGCAAAACGTTGGTGGTGAAGTACGGTGGTAATGCCATGACCGATACCGCGCTACAAGCCAGCTTTGCACGCGATGTTGTGCTGATGAAACTGGTGGGCATGGATCCGATTGTTGTACATGGTGGCGGCCCGCAAATCGGCGCACTGCTAGAACGGTTGAATATTCAGTCACATTTTGTCGACGGCATGCGTGTTACCGACAGCGAAACCATGGACGTGGTCGAAATGGTGCTGGGTGCATCAATCAACAAGAGTATCGTCAACAGCATTCAGCAACACGGCGGCAAGGCGGTTGGCCTAACCGGCAAAGACGGTAAATTAATCGAAGCGCAAAAACTCGAAGTGACCCGTGTGAGTCCCGACGTGCAACAACCGGAAATCATCGATATTGGCCACGTTGGGAAGGTGACGGCCATCAATACGGAAGTGCTTGAGGTCATGCTCAACAGCCACTTTATTCCGGTTATCGCACCTATTGGCGTGGGTAAAAATGGCGAGTCTTACAACATTAACGCCGATCTGGTGGCGGGCAAGATTGCCGAAGTGCTACGCGCCGAAAAGCTCATTTTATTAAGCAATGTGCCAGGTTTACTCGATAAAAACGGCACCACCCTGACCGGCCTCAATGCTAATGCGGTTGCAAAACTGATTGCCGACGGCACAATACATGGCGGTATGTTGCCGAAAATTGACTGCGCTCTGGATGCGGTAAAACGCGGCGTTAACGCGGCGCACATTATTGATGGGCGCGTACCGCATGCCGTGCTGCTGGAAATATTCACCGATCAGGGCGTAGGAACTTTAATCACGCAATAAAAAGCGTTATCTTCTTGTCGTGTATTGTTTCCCGGCGGCAATATGGATAGCATCCCTGTCGATAGCACGGCCAAGTGGGTAGCACATGATAAATAGCTCGCGCAAACATTCTCGCCGGCAACAGATTTTGCAAGCGCTCGCACAAATGCTCGAAGAAAGTCCCGGCGAGCGCATAACAACGGCCGGCCTTGCCAAGCATGTTGGTGTATCGGAGGCGGCGCTTTATCGACACTTTCCCAGCAAGGCGAAAATGTTTGAAGGCCTGATCACTTTTATAGAAGACACCATTTTTAGCCGCATACGCAGAGTGTTAGCCGAAGAACCGGCCGCTGCAAGACGCTGCGAGGCCACCATTGTGCTGCTGTTACAATTTGCGGAACGTAATCCTGGCATCACCCGGCTGCTTACCGGCGACGCCCTTTTGGGTGAAACCCGTGTGTTACGCCGCCGTGTGGCGCAGTTTTATGAACGCGTGGACACGCAGCTAAAACAAATTCTACGCGAAGCCGAGTTGCGTGAAGGTTTGCGACCGATCGTGCCGGTCGCCATCTCGGCCAACCTGATGCTCTCGGTGGTGGAAGGACGCATCGCCCAGTTCGTGCGCAGCGAGTTTAAGAAAAACCCCACTGATTATTGGCCCAGTCAATGGGCATTACTGAGTGCGCAGATATTCTCTGAGGCGCAACTACGACCTGCGCAAATGGCCGAACAAGCGGCGAGAAGCTACTAGAGCTGATTAAAAAGACGGGCGTATCGACGCCCAAGACCGAGCGCTTATTTATTTCTTGAATCCAAAACGCCGTTCTTGCAAAAACTCGAAACGTGCTATATCCGCTGCGAACTGTTTTACGACCAGTTGCTTCTCCGCCTTGCGTTGCTTGATGCTGGCGCGCGTATCATCAACTTCCAACTGCATGGTCGTAATATTCTCGGTCACATTTTCCGGCACGGTACGGCCGCGTCGTTCAATGTTGGCGGCCCGTTCCCGCTGTTTCTCTATTTGCGATTTCAGAGTGCGCAAATTGCCGCGCAGAATGGATAAACGCACATCGATTTCGTCCAGCACACGGTTTTGTGAGGCGACAATATCCTCGACGCTGCTGTAACGTGTTACCAGCAATTCATCCTGCTTGCGAATACGTTCCTGCTCTTCCCATTTTTTTCTTTTAGCGGCGCGCGTTTTGAGATCCGCCGCCGTCGGTGCGGGCTCCACAGTTTTTATAACCATACCGTGTTCATTGACGATGCTGTAACCACCGGGAACAAATTGCGGAGGGATAGTATGCCCAATGACCAGCACGCCCTGCTCATTCTTGTAGCGGAAAAACTCTTCCGCCTGCGCAACACTGATGACCGCCAGCGCCAATAGGACACCGACAAGAGCGCGCTGGGTGAGTATTGCACACCAATGGCAGACAAGTTGAACAAGCGATTTTGTTCTATTCATATCCTCTAATTGTAGACAAAACAACTGAACTTGGCCTGAACAAAAATACGCCAACACGGCTCTCGTCAAGGCGCTGCCTCTTTATTGAAGCCAGCTCTAAACGCCATAACGGTCTCTGTAGACTGCGATTTTAGCCATTTGTTCGCCATATTCGGTGCTGAAACCAAGATATTGCAGCAAATCGTCAAGCGTGATGATGCCGATAACCGGCACCGCGAAATCGCGCTCAATTTCCTGGATTGCCGACAGGCCCGCCTGACCACGCTCCTGCCTGTCGAGGCCGACTACAACGCCGGCCAACTCGGCGCCGCTGGCCTGAATTAACTGAATCACCTCACGCACGGCGGTACCAGCGGTCATCACATCGTCAACTATGAGCACTCTTCCGGCTAAAGGCGCGCCTACCAACTGGCCACGCTCGCCGTGCGTTTTTGTTTCTTTGCGATTATAAGCAAACGCCATGTCTTTATCGTATAATCGTGCGTAAGCTATCGCGGTGGATACCACTAAAGGAATGCCCTTGTAAGCTGGGCCAAACAACATATCAAATTCGTTATCCGCGTATCGAATGGCCGCAGCATACGCACAACCGGCCTGGGCCAGTGCAGAACCTGAACTAATATTCCCCGCATTAAAAAAATACGGGCTCACCCGACCGGACTTCAATTTGAATTCACCGAAACTCAAGACGCGCTCGCGCAGCGCTAGATCAATAAAGTCTTTTTTATAAGTTTGCATGCGTATTCCAATTCGAACCAGCGTGTCGCCAGCGTAGCCGGTGAACCGTTGCGAAGTTAATTGCGTTTAGCGATTAACAAAACAAATTAATGCAACTATGATACACCTTCACTGAGCAAGGTATGAACATGAGAATTATCAACTTTTGTGCGGAAGGCATTCGCGAAGCAGCCAATAACGGGTTTTTTGAATGGGTTTGCGATCAGGATGCTGACTTTATCTGCGTGCAAGATTTGAGAGCGCATGAGTACGACCTCAAGGATGATGTGTTCTTCCCGGCCGGATACAACGCCTATTTCTTTGACGCAGTCGAAAAAAACAGCAACGGCGTCGCGATTTATTGCCGTGAATTACCCAAGGCGATAATTACCGGGCTGGGATTTGCCGAATTCGATATGCAGGGACTCTATCTGCAAGCCGATTTTGAAAGCGTCAGCGTTGCCTCTTTTCTCGCGCCTGCCGCCGCCGCGGGTGACGCCGGCGCACAAGCCAGGAAAATGGCATTCTATGAACAGTTTCTTGCGCATCTCAACAAAGTGCGCAACAAGCGCCGCGAATTTATCATTGCTGGCAACTGGAACATCGCGCACCAAGAACACGACGTGCAGGCACACGCGGCGCAAGCCGACAGCAGCGGCTTCCTGCCGCAAGAACGCGCACTTCTCGACCAGCTGTATAACGAACTGGAATATGACGACGCGTTTCGCATTGTCTGCAGCGACGACGATGAGTTTACCTGGTGGCCAGAAGCCGCAGATCGCAGCAGTAATGGCTGGCGGGTCGACACGCAAGTGATATCGCAAGGCCTGCGCAATAGCGTGGAGTATGGCTCAATTTATAAAAACCAGGTCTTCTCGAGTCACGCCCCGGTTATTATGGACTACGAGCAGGAGGTATAAGCTCCTGCCAAGGGAAGGGTGCTTTCCTTAAAGCGCTTGCGCGAGCGCCATCTTCTGCACACGATGCAGGTCGGCAAGGCCTTTTTTAGCGAGCTCCAGCATGCTTTGTAGATGTGCGTCGCCAAACGGTGCGCCTTCGGCACTGCCCTGCACTTCAATGAAACCTTGTTGCTCCAGCATCACAATGTTCATATCGGTATCGGCTACCGAGTCTTCGGCATAATCCAGGTCGAGCACCGGCTCATCCTGATAAACACCCACCGATACGGCTGCCACCAGTCCGCATAAGGGGTCGGCTTTCAATTGTCTTTTGTCTTGCATCACCCGCACGGCGTCGACCAGGGCAACGCTGGCGCCGGTGATTGACGCCACGCGCGTACCGCCGTCTGCCTGCAACACATCGCAGTCGATCAGCACCGTGTATTCACCCAACTTGCTAAAATCGAGCGCCGCCCGCAGCGAGCGGCCAATCAGGCGCTGAATTTCAACCGTTCGGCCGCCTTGTTTGCCACGCGTCGCTTCGCGCGCCATGCGCGTATTGGTCGAGCGCGGCAACATGCCGTATTCGGCCGTCAGCCAGCCACGATTCTGGCCGCGCAAAAAGCGCGGCACGCCTTTCTCGATACTGGCAGTGCAGAGCACTTTGGTAGCACCGCATTCGATTAACACCGAACCCTCGGCGTGACGGGTGTACTGGCGCGTAATTTTCACGGCCCGTAGTTGATCGACTCGACGGCCGCTCGGTCGCTGCATGGATTCACCTGTTGTGTTTTATCGGTTGGAGGTTTGAACGCGAGCGGCATTATACACAGCATTGTCCGCGACACGCAGCGCGGTAGTGGTTTTACACGCGTGGTTTTACGCAACTGGTTGACCGGCCCGGTGTTGCTAGCCTGCTTTTGGCGCTAGAATAACGCTCAACGAGTGACTTTTGGACCCCGCATGCTGCACAGTATGACCGCCTTTTCCCAGCAACAACGAACCGGTCGATGGGGTACCTTGAGCTGGGAAGTCAGGGCGGTTAATCACCGTTACCTTGAACCCAGTTTTAAATTGCCAGATACCTTTCGAAGCATAGAGCCGCGCCTGCGCGACATTCTGCGCGGCAGCGCGCAGCGCGGTAAAATCGATGCCCAGTTGCGTTTTACCCCCGGAGCGGAAGCGGGCCAGGCGGCGCGCATCGATCAAGACCGATTGCAGCAATTGCTCGCGACGTTAGAAATTATCCAGCAACAATCCGCTGCCAGTAACGCCCCAACCACGCTGGAGCTACTCACCTGGCCGGGCGTGTTGCAAGCCGAAGGTTTTGACCAGCAGGCGCAACACAGCACGGCCATCACGCTGTTCGAACATAGCATGCAAGACCTGCTGGCCACGCGCACGCGCGAGGGTGAGGAGTTGGGAAAATTTGTTCTGCAACGGCTCGATCGCATCGAAGCGGTGTTGCAGCAACTGCGTGACAATATGCCCGAACTGCTGGCCGCGCAGCAGCAAAAATTGCGCGACCGGGTGGCGCAGCTGCAAGCCAACGTCGAACCGGCAAGGCTGGAGCAGGAACTGCTTATCATTGCGCAAAAAGCGGATATCAGCGAAGAATGCGACCGCCTCGAAACCCATATTAAAGAAACGCGCCGCGCGCTGACAAGAGGCGGCGTGTGTGGTCGGCGGCTGGACTTTTTAATGCAGGAATTTAACCGCGAAGCGAACACCCTGGCGTCTAAAGCGGTCGCCAGTTCAATCAGTCAGGCGGCCATCGAGCTGAAAGTGCTGGTCGAGCAGATGCGCGAGCAGATTCAGAATATTGAGTGAGTAACCGTGTAGTGAATAAGGGCCTTCTTTTCACCGTATCCGCGCCGTCCGGCGCCGGCAAAACCAGCTTGGTCAAGGCGCTGGTAGACGCCGACACACGACTTAAAGTTTCCGTCTCACATACGACGCGGCCACAGCGGCAGGGCGAGCAGGATGGCGTCAACTACCACTTCGTCAGCGCCGATACCTTTGCGGCCATGTTGGCGCAAAATGCCTTTGCGGAACATGCGCGCGTATTCACCAACTGGTACGGCACGGCACACGCCGAGATCGACAAGTTACTCGGCGGCGGTCAGGACGTGATTCTGGAAATCGACTGGCAGGGCGCGCAACAGATTAAAGCCCAGCTGCCGGACACGGTTGCCATTTTCATCGCGCCTCCATCACTGCAGGCGCTGAAGCAACGTCTCACGCAGCGCGGGCAGGACGACCCAGACATTATTGCGCAACGCATGCAAGCGGCGGTCGATGAAATTTCGCACTATGACGCCGCCGACTTTCTCGTCATTAACGATGACTTTGCCACGGCATTGGTCGACTTGCGGGCAATTATGCGCTGCAGCCAGCTGCGCCTTGACGTGCAACAGCCGCGCCACGCCAACTTACTCGCACAATTGCTATCAAATTCAGTCTATTAACATTATAATACTGGGCTGGCAAACATATGGCATTGAGAGTATCGCATGGCACGAGTTACCGTTGAAGACTGTCTTAAGAACGTCAATAATCGCTTCGAACTGGCGATGATCGCCAGTAAACGGGCGCGTCAAATTGCGACTGGCGGCAAAGAGCCGCTGGTCAAGGAAGATGGCGACAAACCCACGGTTTTGGCGCTGCGCGAAATAGAAGAAAACCTTATCAACGCCGATATTCTTATCGAAGCCGAGCGCGCCGAGCAAGCCTTGCGCGAAGAACTGCAAGACGACACCGGCATCAGCCTGGAGTTTATCAGCGCAACCGTAGCGACTCCTGCAATCACTGCTGCTGTCGAAACCGTAGCGACTATTGAAACCACCGACGGCAAAATCGAAAACAAAAACACGGAAGAGCCACCCCCACCGCTGTAATCGCGAGGCCGTACCGCACGATCGAGTAAATTAGATTGCAGAACATAGAAAACTTATCGACCGCACTTGCAGATTATCTGCCCCCCGCTCAGATAAACCAGGTTAAACGCGCCTATCTTTATGCCGAGCAAGCGCATGACGGGCAGTCGCGTCGTACGGGCGAACCCTACGTTACGCACCCGCTGGCAGTCGCCAACATTCTGGCCGACATGCACATGGACTCACAGAGTCTCATTGCAGCCATGCTGCATGATGTGATCGAAGACACCGGAATCAGCAAGGAGGCTCTCAGCGATCAATTCGGTGATACGGTCGCGCAATTGGTCGACGGGGTCAGTAAACTCGCCAAAATAGACTTTAGTACGCGCGCCGAGGCACAGGCCGAAAACTTTCAAAAAATGGCGCTGGCGATGTCACGCGACATCCGCGTGATTCTGGTGAAGCTGGCCGATCGGCTGCACAATATGCGTACATTGGGCGCATTAAGCCTGGAAAAACGCCGCCGTATTGCCAGCGAAACGCTGGATATCTACGCCCCTATCGCCAGCCGCCTCGGCATGAACACCGTACGGGTGGAATTTGAAGACCTGGGCTTTGCCGCGCTCTACCCCATGCGCAGTAATCGTATTGCCGCCGCTGTACGCAATGCGCGCGGCAACCGCAAGGAGATCATCAACCAGATCAAGGAAGCGATTGAAACGCGACTCGAGCGCGAGGGGCACAAGACGCGGGTGCTGGGCAGAGAAAAACACCTGTATAGCATCTACGAAAAAATGCGCGACAAAAGAAAATCGTTTTCTGAAATCATGGATGTCTATGCATTTCGCATTATTGTCGACAACGTCGACAGCTGTTATCGGGTGCTCGGCGCCATGCACAACCTGTACAAACCGGTCGCTGGCCATTTCAAAGATTACATCGCCATTCCAAAAGCCAACGGCTACCAATCCTTGCATACGATACTGTTCGGCATGCACGGCGTACCGGTAGAAATTCAGATCCGCACCAAAGATATGGAAGATATGGCCAACAACGGCATTGCCGCTCATTGGCTGTATAAATCAACCGATGAAGAATCAGGCAGCGGCAGCCATATTCGCGCGCGCCAATGGGTGCAAGGCCTGCTGGAACTGCAACAGCGTGCCGGCAGTTCGCAGGAGTTTATTGAGCACGTCAAAACCGACCTGTTCCCCGACGAAGTGTATCTGTTCACCCCCAAAGGCGCGATCCTGGAATTGCCAAGAGGATCAACAGCGGTGGACTTCGCTTACGCGGTGCATACGGATGTGGGTAACAGCTGTGTCGCCTGCCGCATCAATCGGCGCCTGGCCCCGCTTAGCGAGCGCTTGCAAAGCGGCCAAACGGTAGAAATTATTACCGCACCGGGCGCACAACCTAACCCGGCATGGCTTAACTTTGTCGTTAGTGGCAAGGCATGCAGTAATATCCGCCATTTTCTAAAAAACCAGCGTCACAGCGAATCGATAGAGTTGGGTCGGCGCCTGCTGGAAAAAACGCTTAACAATATGGGCTTCAGCATCGCCAAGCTAACTGACTCCCAAATTGAGCAACTGCTACACGACACGAACCACACCGATCTTGATCACATTCTAGAAGATATTGGTCTCGGCAACCGGGTGGCTTTTCTGACCGCGCGCCGCCTGCTTGGCGAAGACCAACACACAGAAGAAGGCAAGCCTCCGCCAAACAGCAAAAAACCCGCCAAACCGTTGGCCATTCATGGCTCGGAAGGCATGATGATCAACTTTGGAAAATGCTGCCGAGCCATTCCGGGTGACCATATTGTTGGCCATATCAGCGCCGGGCGAGGCATGGTGGTGCATATCGATAGCTGCCACAACATCGTGATCGCGGAGTTACGCGATAATCCGGAAAAATGCGTAGCGCTGCGCTGGGCCGACAACGTGCAAGGCGATTTTACCGTCGAGCTGCGGGTTGAAGTCGAAAACCAGCGCGGCATCATTGCCGAACTGGCAAATAAAGTCAGCAACCTAGACGTGCAAATTGATAAAATCAGCACCGAGGATCGGGATGCCAGTTTTAGCATCGTGTACCTGGAACTCGGCGTAAAAAATCGCATCCACCTGGCGCGCATTATGCGCCGCATTCGCAGTATTAAAGCGGTTACCCGGGTTATTCGGGTCAAAGCCTGACCCCCGAAGCAGCATCGCACACGAGTAACAGAGGGCCTATGAGCAATAAAGCCATTATCCATACCACGCACGCTCCGCAGGCCCTTGGGCCCTATTCGCAGGCGGTGAGGGCCAACAATACGGTCTACCTTTCCGGTCAGATACCGCTCGATCCTGACACGATGGAACTGGTACAAGGCGGTATTGAAGCGCAGGCGGCGCAGGTGTTTGACAACCTGCGCGCCGTGGCAGAGGCCGCCGGCGGCAGCCTGAACGCAACCGTTAAGCTGAATATCTCACTGACCGATTTGAATGATTTCGGCACGGTCAACGAAGTCATGAGCCGCTACCTGGACGAGCCCTACCCCGCACGCGCCTGCGTTGGCGTTGCCGCGCTGCCGAAAGGCGCGGCGATCGAGGTCGAAGCAATTATGGTTTTGTAAGTCCTTCGGCTTGCAGTACCATTTGATAGCCAACGCGGTAATTCGGATAGTCAAACTCGAAACCACTAGCCACAATCCGCCTGTTTGAACAACGCTTGTTGCCACCGCGCTGTCTTGCATCCTCCACCGCCACTCCCGGCGCCAGCCCCATGCACCGCGCCAGGTAGCGTTGCACCTCCTGTAACGACGCCGGTTCACTATCGACGCCGAGATAACAGTCTGCAACATCTGCGCCTTGCACATCCAGCAGCAACAAATGCTCGAGGAGCTTTGCACAATCGTTGCGATGAATACGGTTACTGAAGTTCTGTGACGCGGTGAGCAACCCACCCTGCTGCAATTGCCTGATCAAGCGTAAACGGCCGGGGCCATAAATACCGCCAAAGCGCACCACAGTCGCCGGCCAGCGACTACTCAATACTGCCTCTTCCGCCAGCAGCATATTCTTGCCGCTGAATTGCCGTGGTTCTGTCGCCGAGTGTTCGCCTACCCATTCACCATCCGATTGGTGGTAGACGCCGGTACTGGAAACAAATAGCAAGCGTTTTGGCGCGGCGCCTAACGCCGCCAGTATATTGCGCGTGCCGACGCCAAAACACCGCTGGTAAGCGTCAGCCGTGAAGGCCGTTGGCGTCAAGGTGACGATCACATAATCGGCCACCACCGGCGCGAGCTGATTCTTCAACTCTGCCGCATTCATAAAGTCTGCGCCAATAGCGTGCATAAAGCGCGGCAAATTCTGCGGTCGCCGGCGTACACCATAGATCGTATGACCACGCTGATGTAGCCGCCGGCCCAGCTCGACACCAATATCACCACAGCCAATAATTAGGATACTATGCGCTTTCATTGCAGCATTATGCATTGTCTCATCAATCGTTTCATTGTGGTCATGCCCAACACCGACACCTTGGCTTCAATAGCCGTTTCCACTCTGCGCGGTGTGGGCCCCAAAACCCTGGAACGGTTAGAGCGCATTGGTGTTGCAAACGTGCAGGACCTGCTATTTCATCTGCCGATTCGTTATGAAGACCGCACCCGTATTATTCCCATTGGCAGCCTGTACATTCGTCAGCGTGCTCTATTCGAGGGCGAAGTGCGCGCCAGCGGCATGGGCAGCGGCAGGCGGCGCAGTTTGCTGTGTCGCGTACAAGACGGCAGCGGGCTTATTAACATCAGGCTGTTTCATTTTTCCGTGGCGCAAAAAAACACCCTGGCGGTGGGCGTTCGCGTTCGATGCTTCGGTGAGATTCGACCAGGCCCGCAAGGGCTGGAATGCATTCATCCCGAATATCAGGTGATTGACGATAACGATACAACGCCGCTAGCACAGCAGCTGACCCCTGTTTACCCGAGTACCGAAGGCTTGCAACAGGCAAGCTTTCGAAAACTGGTGCGGCAAGCTTTTCGGGGCTTGCAACAATACCCCGTGCAGGATTACCTGCCGTTGAAGTACAGCCCAAGCCCGATATCACTTGCGGCAGCGATCCGTTTTTTACACGCCCCGCAGGCAAACCACGCGCATGATTTAAAAAAGTATCAGCAGCGGCTGGCCTTCGAGGAACTGGTTGCGCACCACTTGAGTCTGTTGCAGTTACGCCATCGCATTCAATTGTTGCAGGCACCGACACTCCAGGTGGATAGCAATTTAGTTGAGCGCTTTATTCAAGACCTGGGCTTTACCCTAACGAATGCACAACAGCGCGTAACGCAAGAGCTGCAGCATGACTTGAACCGCAACTTGCCTACACTGCGGCTGGTGCAAGGTGATGTGGGCTGCGGCAAGACGGTTATCGCCGCGCTGGCGGCGCTGCAAGCCATTGGCAGCGGTTATCAGGCGGCGTTGATGGCGCCGACCGAAATACTGACCGAGCAACATTTCCTGGCGTTCGCGCAATGGTTCGAAAAGCTGGGCATTCACTGCGTGCGACTGTCGGGCCAGATGACCACGAAACAACGCCAACCCGTGCTGGACGCAATCGCCAGCGGCGCGGCGCAGATGATTATGGGCACGCACGCCCTTATCGAGGAAAGCGTGCAGTTCGCGCAGCTGGGCTTAATTGTTATCGACGAGCAACACCGCTTCGGTGTACACCAGCGTTTGACGCTGCGCCAAAAGGCAATACAGTCGGGTGTTTGCCCGCATCAAATCATTATGACCGCTACCCCGATTCCACGCACACTGGCGATGACGGCGTACGCCGATCTGGACGTATCGATAGTCGATGAACTACCACCCGGGCGCAGCGCCGTAACTACCAGCGTTGTCGACAATCAACGCCGCGCGCAGGTCGTACAGCGCGTGCACCAGGCTTGCAAAAAGGGACGACAGGCGTATTGGGTATGTACTTTAATCGAAGAATCAGACGCGTTGCAGTGCCAGGCCGCCGAGAATACCGCGCTGGAGCTACAACAGGCACTGCCGGAACTGGGCATTGCCTTGTTGCACGGGCGGATGAAAGCGGCTGAAAAAGCCGCCATTATGGCGCGCTTCAAAGATGGCAACATCGACTTGCTGGTCTCCACCACGGTGATCGAGGTGGGGGTTGACGTGCCAAACGCCAGCCTGATGATTATCGAGAACGCGGAGCGGCTGGGTTTAGCGCAAATTCACCAATTGCGCGGCAGGGTCGGGCGCGGCGCGGTGGCAAGTCATTGCGTGTTAATGTACCAGCGGCCGTTAAGCGCCAACGGCAAACAGCGACTGCAAACCTTGCGCGCCAGCAGCGACGGTTTTCATATCGCCGAACAGGACCTCAAACTGCGCGGACCGGGCGAGGTGTTAGGCACGCGCCAAACCGGTATGCTGCAATTTCGTATTGCCGACTTAAACCGCGATGCCGAATTGCTGGAGGCCGTGAAAAACGCTGCGCAAAAGCTGCTGCGACAGCAACCGGAATGTGCCGGCCCGCTGATACAACGCTGGCTGCCACGGCGCAGTGAGTATGGGAATGCTTAGGGTGCAAGATCTTCGACCAACTGCTTGTGCTGTTCGCGCAAAACTTCACGCAGCCCCGCCACCACGGCTTCCATAAACCACTGTATGTTTTTGTCTTGCCAGAGCTCGATATATTGGGTTAACTGCTGGTCGTTAAGAAAGCGGTAGGCGAAAATCAAATAACCGTCGCCGAGCTGGCCGAATTGTTTGCGGTAGCTCTTCTCCAGTTTGCGTTGCCACAGGCTGACGCCCTGACTGTCGTTGCGGCTAATATTGTCGGCGCTGATAAAATCCAGCGCCACTGCTGTATCAACATCGGCGTGCGCCTGAATAAGCGCCGCCAACGCGACGGTGTAGCTTGCCGCACTGGTCGCGCGCAGTAACTCCACACGGCTATCGCTGACCGGATGCTGATCCATCGTCGCCAGGTATTCGTCGAGTTTACCTCGCTGCTGAGGCGCGCCGGCAATGCGTTCATAGCTGCGAAATTTTTTCGCTATACGATTATTCTGTAGGCCCAGCACCGACTGCATGGGGCGTTCTTGATACTTTTGCAAGAGGTAACTACGCAGCTTTTTCCGTATCGCCGCGGCGTTAAACGGAGCAAGCACCCGCTTTAGTGCTGCACGCTGCGCGTCATCGAGCTTGTAACCAGGCTTGCTTACCGCCAGACTGTGCCGGTAAGCCAGATCGATCTGCCCGACTGCGATATCGACGCCCGTCAGTACCAGCGCGCTATCTAACACTTTTTGTTGAGCGGCCGAGAGTTGAGCGCCCGCTAGCGGCGCTAGCAGCAAGATTAGCAGGAAAACAAAGCCACGCTGCAACATAAACTAAATGTTAGCCCGCTTCGGTAGCGGCTTCATCGGCCAGCATTTGCTCGATCGGGCGCGCATAGATATCCTCGTTTAGCGCGTTCTCCGATTTGGCCACGAGACAGGATACGGTCGCATCCCCGGTAACATTCACCGCGGTGCGCAGCATATCGAGCAGGCGGTCAACGCCGATAATAAGAGCGATGCCCTCTACCGGCAGCTGCACTTGCTGCAACACCATGGCCAGCATAATCAAACCCACGCCAGGCACGCCCGCCGTGCCAATCGACGCCAGCGTCGCCGTGGCGATAACGGTCAGGTAACCGCTTAAACCAATATCAACCCCGTAAGCCTGGGCAATAAACACCGTCGCCACGCCCTGCATGATAGCGGTACCGTCCATATTAATGGTCGCGCCCAGGGGCACGGTGAAGGCAGCCACCGAATTATCGACACCCAAACGATGTTCGACCACGTCCAGGGTTACCGGCAGCGTGGCGTTACTGGAAGACGTGCTAAAGGCAAACAACTGCACCGGGCGCATCTTCTTGAGAAACACCAGCGGGTTCAAGCGCCCCAAAAATACCAGCAAACTACCGTACACAACGACCGCATGGATCAGCAGCACGGCGACCACGGCAAAGAAATAACTGGCCAAGCTACCCAGTACGTCGAGTCCGATATCGGCAAACAGCGCAGCTAGAAGGCAAAACACACCGTACGGCGCCAAGTCCATCAGAATGTGTACCATCTGCATGATTACTTCATTCAGATCATCAAAGAACGTTCGCACTCTGACGCCATGCTCGCCCGCCTTACTGATCGCCAGACCAAACAGCAACGCGAAGACGATAATTTGCAGCATATTGCCCTCTGCCATCGCCTTGACGGGATTGCTGGGGAAGATATTGATAAGCACTTGCTTCAGCGCAGGGGGTTCGGAGGCGACATAATCGCTGCTGCTGGTCAATTCAATGCCGGTGCCCGGCTGCACCAGCAACGCCACGGACAGCGCAATGCTGATCGCCAACGCGGTGGTGGTCAGGTACAACAGCATGGCTTTGCCGGCGATTGACCCCATACGCGAATTATCGCCGCCGAGGCCGCTACTGCCACAGACCAAAGATACGAATACCAGCGGCACTACCAACACTTTCAAGGAGGCGATAAATACCTTGCCGACAATATCGAACAAGCCCTGGATCAGATAGACATCGAAAAACTCGCGCACGTCAGGGGCAAGCAGCGCCGATTTTGCCAAATAGTGGTAAGCCACACCGATGACAAAACCGGTCAACATGGCGATCAGTATTCTGGCGGTTAAGCTCATGGCCGGGGCACCTTAAATCCAGTGTTATTACAACCAGCGTTATTACAATAGGCGGGCACTAAACCTGTGCTTATCATGCGAACGAGGTACTCTACTAGCCAATAAGCGGCGGCAACAATTTCTGCAAGCGCAGTTTTTCCTTGGTGCCTTGCTCGCCGGTAAGGGCAAAGCCCAACAAATCGCCGCTACTGTCTTTAAACTCTGCCACCACATCAGAACCGTTAGCATCTATGTGCCATTCACCCGCCGCATGCGGCGGCGGAGGCGCGACCACCACCGGGCAGATCGGCGTTTTAATAGTGACCGGCATGGCGGGGTATACCACTTCGGTAGCGGAGCCGGCCAGGGTTTTACCCAGGGCGCGGCCCGCGGCCATCAGCGGCGCCACATAGTACAGCACATAGCCTTCGACTTCGGCGCAGTCTCCCAGGGCATAGACGTTGCTGGCGCTGGTGGCCAGCAACCGGTTGGTGACGATGCCGCGCTTGCATTCAATACCACTGTCTTGCGCCAATTGAATGCGCGGCCGAACGCCCACCGCACAAACGACCAGGTCGGCGCTGATGGTGGAACCGTCGTCCAGCGTCGCAACCACCCCCTTGCCAGCCGGGTTCTTATTCACCGCGGTGACCAGGCGGCCAAAATGAAATTTGGCGCCCATACCCTCCAGTGCCTTTTGCACCGCCTTGCCTGCCACCTCAGGCAATAGCGTTGGCAAGCTGTAAGCCAGCGGGTCGACGGCCTCGATGTCAAAACCACCGTTGCATAAGTCGTTGGTGAACTCGCTACCGATCAGACCGCTGCCAATGATCAGCAGTTTTTTCGTGCCGTTTTTCTCCACCGCCGTTCTGAAGTCGGCGTAGTCGAGTAGATCGTTGATCGAATACACCAACTCATGGCCATCGCCTTCCAGTGGCGGCTTGATCACATCGGCGCCCCAGGCGAGTACCAGTTTGCTGTAGGCAACCGTGGTCGCCGCGCCGACTTTGAGCTCCTGCCTGGCCGTATCAATCGCGGTAACATGTTTAAACGTCCACACGCTGGCCTTGAGTTGCTGCGCCATTTTGCCGGCATCGGCCATCGCCAGATCATCGGCCGTCGTGTTTTTGGTGAAGCCGGTGGACAGCATCGGCTTGGAATACGAGCGACCGTCGTCCGCCGTGATAATAATCAGTTGTGTATCCTGATCGTGCTTGCGAAATTCCTTGGCGACATTGTAGCCCGCCAAACCCGTGCCAATAATCACCACAGGGTGTTCGCTATCGGCCGGCTCTTCCTCTTCGTGATGCGGTGCATCCGGAGTCGGCTCTATTTCGATCATTTCGAAATCTTCTTTACCGACGCCGCAATCGGGGCACAACCAGTCTTCCGGCACGTCTTCCCATTTTGTGCCCGGCGCGATGCCATCTTCCGGCCAGCCTTTGGCTTCGTCATAAATCCAACCGCAGACAATACATTCCCACTGACGCATAAATCTCGAGCCTTTCTCGTGTCGTGCCACCCGGTTTTGGGTGAACTGTCCCTATGGTTTATGATTGCGCAGCCGCAATCTGTTTATCGCCATCGATTTTACGCTTTTATGCCCCAGCAGTGCCAGCCCAAGGAGCCAAACTGGAAGAACCAGCGCCGCTTCACTAACGTGCAGTTGCGACCCGCGCTGCAACGCTCACTACTCGATAGCGGCTCCCTGACAGCACGCCTGGTGGCGGCATGCGAACATTTCGAAGTCGTAGTACAACGACAATACTGGGATTTCCCGCGGCCATCAGAGCGCCGATTATTACACCTGGACACGCGCCGCTGCGCGCTGATTCGCGAGGTTGCACTGCTGTGTGACGGCGAGCCGGTCGTATTCGCGCGCAGTGTTATGCCAGCTGACAGCTTGAGCGGCGCGTTACGGCACCTGCGCCGCTTCGGCAATCGCTCACTCGGCAGCCTGCTGTACGCCGACCCTGATTTGCAGCGCGGCGACTTCGAACTGGCTCGCGCTCCGGCTACACTGTTTCAGGTGCCCAAAGCCGTTTACGCCGACGATGACTGGATATGGGGCCGCCGCTCGCGTTTTATCCTGCAGAACAAGCCGCTGATGGTCAGCGAGATCTTTCTCCCGGCCTTCAGGGCTTGACCATGTTGAACGCGGCAAAGCTCAGCGCCTACTCGCGGTTAATGCGAATCGAAAAGCCCATCGGCGTATTGTTGCTGTTATGGCCGACACTGATCGCTCTGTGGATTGCCGGCGCCGGCCACCCCGCGCTAAAGAACATCATTATTTTTGTGCTCGGCACCTTTCTTATGCGCTCGGCCGGTTGTGTAATAAATGATTTCGCCGACCGTAATTTCGACCCGCATGTGGATCGCACCCGCGGCCGGCCACTGGCCACCGGTTCAGTTGCGCCAGCCGAAGCGCTGCTGTTGTGCGGGCTGCTGTGCGCATTGGCGTTTGGCCTTGTGCTACTAACTAACACATTAACTATTGCGCTGTCTTTTGCAGGTCTCGCCGTGGCTGTCGTATACCCTTTTATGAAGCGCGTCACTTACCTGCCACAGTTGGTGCTGGGCGTTGCATTTTCGTTCGGCATACCGATGGCGTTTGCCGCCGAAACCAACCAGGTTCCGCCTGCGGTGTGGTTGCTGGTCGCGGTCAACGTTGTGTGGACCATCGCCTACGATACGTTTTACGCCATGGTCGATCGCGAAGATGACCTGCGCATCGGCTTGAAATCCACCGCCATTTTATTTGGTGACTCGGACCGTCTCATTACCGCCGTATTGCAAACACTGTGTTTGCTGCTGTTAGTGCTGGCAGCTCAGGTTTTCCAGTTACACTGGGCTTTTTACGTCGGTCTTTTCGTTAGCGCGCTTATGTTTATTTATCAGCAACGCTTGATTGCAAATAGACAACGTGACGCTTGCTTCAAAGCGTTTCTGCATAACAACTGGGTCGGTTTCACCTGGTTTTCCGCCACTGTGCTGGCTTATGTGCTGCCGTGAAACCCTTGCACATCGAGTTTGTTCATCACATAGATACCGTCGGCGCCGCTGAATGGAACCGGCTGGCCGCCGGCAACGAACCATTTTTGCGCTATGAATTTTTACACGCACTGGAAGCCAGTGGCAGCGTCGGCGCCGAGACCGGCTGGCAACCATGCCACATCACCGTTCGTTCCACCGAGCAATCGCTGCTGGCAGTCATGCCACTGTATATCAAAGACAATTCCTACGGTGAGTATGTGTTCGACTGGAGCTGGGCGCACGCCTATGCGCGCACCGGATTGGAATACTACCCCAAATTTATGAGTAGTATACCGTTCACGCCGGCCACCGGATCACGCCTGCTGGTCGACCCACACGGCGATAAGAAAGCGATCAGCACCGCGGTTTTTACGGCCGTGCAAAAACTGGCCAGCGAGACCGGCGCGTCATCGTGGCATATTCTATTTCCTGACAAGCAGGAATGTCAGGCTTGGCAAAGCGCCGGCATGCTGACCCGCCTGGGATGCCAGTTCCACTGGTTTAACGACGGTTTTACCGGCTTCGACGATTTTTTGCAAAGCTTTGCCGCGCGTAAACGCAAGCGTCTGAAACGCGAACGGCGGCGAGTGCGAGAACAGGAAATAAAGCTCGTGAGCTATACGGGGACGGAAATTAACGAGGCGCTATGGGAAGCGTTTTACCAGTTTTACCAATTCACCTACTACAAGCGCGGCCAACAAGGTTATTTGAATAAGGCTTTTTTTTTACAGATTGCCGCCAGCATGCCGGAAAACCTGATGATGGTCATGGCGACACTGCACGGCAAGCCGGTGGGCAGCGCCCTGTGTTTCAAGAACGACTCAACCCTATTCGGTCGCTATTGGGGCTGCCGTGAGGAATACGACTGCCTGCATTTTGAAGCCTGTTACTATCAGGGTATCGATTACTGCATCGCGCATGGCCTGCAACGCTTCGACCCGGGCGCGCAGGGCGAGCACAAAATTCAACGCGGCTTTATTCCGCTAAAAACCTGGTCAAATCACTGGATTGCGCAGCCGGAATTTAGCGACGCCATTGCGCAGTTTCTGCACGACGAAACGCAGGGCGTGGAATCTTACCGTCGCGAGGCATGCACGTTATTGCCGTTTAATGCTCAGTATCGTGAAAACCTGGCGGTTAGGGCATTGATTGAGGGTGGTTAGGACGACTTGTGCCAGCACAACAAGCGATTGTTTGCGGGCAACGCATGATCATTCAGCAAACTAAAACCGGCCGCCACCGCTAAGGCATCCACGCTCTCGAAGTCGCGTATACTGCTTGCCGGATCACGGCCACGCAACCATTCATCGAAACGCGCGTTGCTGGCGCTGGTGTACTGCCTATCGTAATTGAAGGGGCCGTAGATGCAGAGCTTGCTACCGGCACCGAGATTAGCTGCCAATAATCGAAACGTGGTTTCAACTTCCGCCCAGCTCATAATATGCAACGTGTTGGCCGAAAAAACTGCGTCGACATTCGCGCACGGCCAGGTTTGGGTATTGACGTCGAACTCGACGGCTGGCAGCAGGTTATCCAGCCCGGCATCAGCGCACCATTGTTCAATGCCTGCGAGGTGCTGTTTTACGTCGCTGGGTTGCCATTGTAAGTGCCGCAAGTGTGCAGCGAAGAAGGCCGCATGCTGACCGGTGCCACTGCCAATCTCCAGAACGCGCCCGCGATCGGCAAACGCTTCAGTTAAAATTCCGAGGATTGGCCGCTTGTTGTTTTCACAGGCTTGTGAAAACGGTTTGCTCATTGCTTCGCGCCAAACACTTGTTTCAGCAAGTCGGTTGTCCGTGCGGCGGGGTTAGCACGAATTGCGGCTTCTTCCTTGGCAAGATAATAAAAGATGCCGTCCATGCCTTTTTCAACCGCATAGTCGGTCAGGTTGCCTTTAATATCGGGGGCAAACGGAATCGACTTGTACTTGCCCATAATATTGTCGTAGTTTTTCACCGCGCCGACTTCGGCCAGGCTGGCACTGACCACCGGGCGCATTTCTTCTTGCAGCGGGGCGGTCATCTTTGACTTGAAATATTCGGTCGCCGAGTTTTCCGAGCCGCTATAGATCTTTTTCGCGTCGTCTATGCTCATTTCGGTAATCGCCGTCATGAACAATTGTTTGGCTTTTGGAGTGGCCGCCTCGGCCGCGCGGTTGAGTTGCAGCTCCAGGTCATCCAGGCTGTCGCCCATGCCGGCTTTGTCCAACCATTTCTTTGCGCTAACCATCTTTTCCGGCAGCGGAATATGAATCGCGCTGTCGGTGTTGAAACCGTCCGCCTTGCCCAGTTGGCCGACGACTTTTTCGGTGCCGACTTTCAAGGCGTCTTTTAAGCCTGCGCTGATATCGCCGACACTGAGGGCGCCACTGGCAGCGCCATCATCCTTGCCTTTATCCAGCATTTCTTTGCCCTTGTCCAACCAGCCGCCTTCGGCCTGGGCGGTAGTGCAACCCACTGTGATAGAACCCATCAACGCGAGGCATAACAACATGATTATGCTATAGAATTTAGAAAGGGTGGCGCTTTTTTCGTTGTTCATGGTATAGGTATAGCTCCGCTGTGCCGGAAAATGAATGAGTGTGGGCAGCTTAGCACGGCGCAATTGAAAGCTGAATCTTCGCCACGACCAGACACGCGGGTTCACGACTAAAGTCGTGACTATCACGCTGCGCCTGCTTGCCGAATCAATTGCAGCTTCTGCTCGCGCGTCAATTGCTTTAGCTCGGCCTCACGACGGGTCGCCGAGCTGCGGTCGTGCCCGTCTTCCTGGTAAACGACGCGCAATGGTTCACGACCACGAAAGTATTTGGCGCCGCCTTTGCCCGTGCAATGCTGCTGCAACCGGCGCGCAACGTCGGTTGTTATGCCGGTGTATAGCGAGTCATCGCTGGATTCGATGATGTAAACAAACCAGCCCGCAGGCGTGATTTCTTTGCTCACGCTGTGTTCTCGCCAAATTGCATTAGCCTAGCCTCACTGTGCGCTTGCCACGGCGGGTATTTGTGCATCACCGATTCGAACAACCGGCTACTTACATGCTGCTGCAACCAACGCCGCAGGCCAGGATACGGCGCGCCATCAAACCAGGCCCTGTCGACATTGGCAAACTGCCGGATAAATGGAAAAATCGCCTGGTCGGGCAAGCGACTGTGGGCGCCAAGCAGGAATGGCCGTTGCGCTAACAAGCGTTCCAGTTGCAGCAAAAACGCTTGTGCCTGACTGCGATATTCCTGCTGCGTGTGCTCTAAAAAACGCGTCCAGTATTTATAGCGGTCCAGCGCCTGTTTGAAGGAACCATCGTTCGTCGTGATAAGTTGCGCGGCAAGCTGCTCTTCCGCATCGTTTTGCGGCAGCCAGCGGTCGCTATCGCTGCGCTGCAAGGCCCAGCGCATGATATCCAGGCTTTCATCCAGCACGGTGCCATCGGTTAGGTGTAGAACGGGAACCGTCGCTTTACTGGACAGCGCCAGCATCGCTGGCGGTTTATCTTTCAATAAAATTTCACGAAGTTCGATGCGAATGCCCGCATACGCGAGCGCGAGGCGCGCGCGTATGGCATAGGGACAGCGTCGAAAGGTATAGAGTGCGGGTGTGGTCACGGCGTGTGGAAGAAGCCTGCTTGGCGACTCAAGTCGCTGCAATAAAACGAATCAACTGTGCCAGTGAATCATACACATATATACGCTTCAGGGCTGCACACTCAGCAAACAAAGAAGTCGGTATTCGCCATGCCTGACCTGGAAGACCTAAAAGCAAAGGAATTAATGCGCACGGTGGCTAACCCCTTTTATGGACAGCGCGCGTTTAAGTAGAAGGATTCACAAAAGGAGCACGACAGCATGTATCAACCTAAGCTAGCAACCGCAATCGGCTTGGCGCTCATCGTTAGCGCCTGCAGCGATCAACAACCGAAAAACGACGCAGGCCGGGTCAACAGTGAAACAGAAATTCACCAGGATGTAGACACCACGGAAGCCAAACCAGCGACCCAAGCGCTGCCTGCAGAAGCGCTCGCAACCAACCCGGCAAACAGCAAGGCAGGGCGAACAAATGAACTGCGCACTCGCAAGGCAATGCCAACGGGCGTAACGGGGGTTAGCGAATATTGGTCAAATGATACGGTCGCTCCCCGTTTCGCACCACGGCCCAGCGCGAGCGAACCGTTGGATCGCGAAAATTATCTGAGCTTTACCGAGAATAGCGTTAAATCCGTGCTGGAACAGCCGGTTTCGACCTTCAGCATAGATGTCGATACGGCGGCATATAGCAACATTCGCCGTATGCTGGCGCGCGAAGGTCGCTTGCCCCCTAAAGACGCCGTCAAGGTCGAAGAAATGATCAATTATTTCAGCTACGACTACCCGGCACCGGACTCGCCGGCCCGGCCGTTCGCCGTACACACTGAAATTGCGCCAGCGCCGTGGAACGCTAAACGTCATTTGCTGCAAGTCGGCCTGAAGGGGTTTGAGCCGGCCGCCGCACAACGTCGCACGGCAAATTTGGTTTTTCTGATCGATGTGTCTGGCAGCATGCAGGCGCAAGAGAAACTTGGGTTGGTTAAAAAATCGCTGCGCTTATTGGTCAACCAGATGCAAGCGCAGGATCGCATCGCCATCGCCGTCTATGCCGGTGCGGCAGGTATGGTGCTGGATTCCACCACGGCCGATCAAAAAGCGAAAATAATGGCTGCGATCGACGGCTTGCAGGCCGGCGGCAGCACCAACGGCGGCGCAGGCATTCGCCTGGCTTACAATCTGGCGCAACAACACTTCTTCAAAGACGGCATTAACCGCGTGCTGATCGCCAGCGACGGCGACATGAATGTCGGCACGGCGAGTTTGGCAGCCTTAAAAAGCTTGATCGAAGAAAAACGCAAAAGCGGCATCGCGCTGACGACGCTGGGTTTCGGCACCGGCAATTACAACTATGCCTTGATGGAACAGCTTGCTGACGTGGGTAATGGCAATGCCGCTTATATCGACACGCTGCAAGAAGCACAAAAAGTGCTGGTGACGGAAATGCAATCGACCCTGTTAACCATCGCCAAAGATGTCAAAATTCATATTGAATTCAACCCCGAGGTGGTCGCCGAATATCGCTTGATCGGTTACGAAAACCGGCTGCTGAACAGGGAGGACTTTCGCAACGACAAAGTCGATGCCGGCGATATAGGCGCGGGCCATACGGTAACAGCGCTGTACGAGATCAGCCTGGTCGGCAGCGGCGCCGAAATGATTCCCGCGCAACGTTATGGGGGCAAGCGCGCCATAACGAGCACCGGAAAACCCAATGAAATTGCCTTTGTGCGGCTGCGCTACAAAAAACCTGACGCGAAACACAGCGTGGAGTTCAACAAAGCCGTTACCCGTCACGAGATACAGGCCAGCTTGACCTCGGCATCTGACAACCTGCGCTTTGCCGCCAGTGTGGCCGGCTTTGGTCAATTGCTGCGCGGCGGCAAGTTTATCGACCAATGGAGCTTCGACGACGCGCTACAACTCGCGCGCAATGCGAAAAGCAAAGACCCGCACGGCTATCGAGGTGAGCTGATCGGTCTGCTAGAGTTAGCAAAAAGCCTGGCGACGCCAGATATCGCACACAGCGATTCACGACCTTAAGGGGCTGATGGCAAAAGACTGAATGGGCGCAATTCTCAACAAGCTCAAAAGCGACGAGTCGCTGATGCTTGCCTACCAGCGCGGCGACTCGACCGCCTTTGAAGCATTGTATATGCGCCACAAAGACGCCTTGTTTGGTTTTTTATACCGCAGCTGCCCGCAACACTCGATTGCCGAAGAGCTGGCGCACGACGCCTGGACCTCGATCATCCGCCGCGTTGCAAGTTATCAAGCGACGGCCGCCTTTAAAACCTATCTGTTTCAGATAGCGCATCATAAATTGATCGATTATTGGCGGCGCAACAAAAATGCAGCGCTTATGATGGAGTTTGATGAGGGAGTGGTTGTCAACAGGGTGTAGCTACGACATGATGTAAATATATCTTTATTAAAAACAGGCAGTTTGC